>JBLHND010000104.1:0-13182 GCA_047622605.1 Motiliproteus sp.
TCAGGATAGTATTTACATTCATGGTGTTTAGTAGCTGGTTATTTTTGGCGATTTATCTGACCACTAAATGCCGTGAATGTTTCCTCATATTTCAACTATCCACATGATTTTTATATATTATTCGTGGGGATCCCTCAGGGTCAGGTCTTTCGAAATCACATTTCAAGGGGGTTGCTGTGATACAGAAAGACCTGACCCCCATCATGCAGGGAGGCTCCTCAAGGGCGATTAATCCCGTAACCGAACCCAGGCCAGAAACTCAGCCGCTGGCAGTGGGGCTGAGAAGTAGTAGCCCTGAAGCAGGTCGCAGTTTAAGGCTTGCAGAAAGGTGACCTGCTCGCTGGTCTCGACCCCCTCGGCGACCAGTTTGAGATCCAGACTCTTGGCCATCGCCACTATCGCCTTGACCAGCTTGGCACTGCCCCGATTCGCGGGCATATCGATAATAAAGCTGCGATCGATCTTAAGGGTATTAAAGGGGAAATATTGCAGGTAACTCAGTGACGAGTAACCCGTGCCGAAATCATCGATCGAGAGCTTAACCCCCAGGCGACCGAGCTGATCCAGGCGACTGGCCGCCTGCTCCCGATTTTCCACCAACACCCCTTCGGTCACCTCCAGCTCCAGTCGGGACGCGGGTAGCTGGTGCTTCGCCAACACCGCTTCCACCGCCTCGACAAAACCGCTGTGACACAGCTGCAGTGGAGAAATATTCACGGCGACAAACCAGGGCGCGTCGGCCTCATCCATCCACAGCTTGGCTTGCTGGCACGCCTGATCAAGACACCAGTTACCGATCAGATGGATCATCCCGATCGCTTCGGCTAAAGGAACAAACTGTTCCGGTGCCACCAGTCCCATGCTGAGACTGTTCCAGCGCATCACCGCTTCTGCGCCCTGCACCTGATCATCCAGGCCGATCAGCGGCTGATAGTGTACCGAGAGTTCGCCGCGCTCGAGGGCAAAGCGAAATTCGGTTTCCAGATGCTGGCGTTGCAACGCTTGCTGCTCAAGCTCGGGGACAAACACCGAGATCCTGTTGCGGCCCTGTTTTTTGGCCAGATAGAGTGCAGTATCCGCATGCCTGAACAGCTGTACGGGGTCGCGTCCATCCTCGGGGTAAACGGCCACACCGATACTCAATCCGACGAAAATGGTATGCCCCTGGATACTAAAAGGCGCCGAAAATTCATCACGCAGATCGGTCGCTAATAAGCCTATCGCCCGCTTGTCCGCCTGACCTGCAGCCAGCAATACAAATTGATCACCCCCCAGACGACACAGCTGGTCCTTAGCCTTAAGGCAGTGCTTTAAACGTTCCGCTATCGCGATCAGCAGCTGATCGGCAGTGCTATGCCCCAGACTCTCGTTAAACTGTTTGAAGCGGTAGATATCGATGCTGAGCAACCCGATACAGGGAGCCGCAACGGTCGTTAATGCGATCTGCTGATAAAGCAAATCATACACCTGAACCCGGGTCGGCAATCCCGTCAGCGCATCGACCCCCGTACGCTTGAATAGCCACTGCTCATATTCGAGTCGCTCGACCAGATCTTCCATCAGCATCAGCGTATGGGCGGTACTATTGGGACCATTAAACAGAGACACATGCACCCGTTGCCAGCAGGGATTACCCTCAAGGCTACGACTACAGAGTTCACCACTCCAGTGCCCGTCAAGGCATAACGCCTTATTGAGTGACTGATAGACAGGATCCGGGGT
This sequence comes from Motiliproteus sp., assembly GCA_047622605.1. GTDB lineage: Bacteria > Pseudomonadota > Gammaproteobacteria > Pseudomonadales > Balneatricaceae > Motiliproteus. The sequence goes on from JBLHND010000104.1 coordinate 1,723, forward strand.
CAATTCCGAGCGTAGCAGCTCGGAGTGATTGCCCAGCAGCTCTGATGCCGAGTAACCGAAGCTCTCGCAGCAGGTGACATTGACATAACAGATGATGCCATCCCTGTCGGTAACCAACACCGAAAGCGGCGACAGATCAAACAGGCTGTGCAGCTGATCGAGCCCCAGACTACGCCCGGTAAACAGAGTTTCCTGAGTCACAGTGGTCAGGGTTAACATGGGCGCTCTCCGTAGCAACAGGTTAGATTCACGGTAGGAATACCGATTACTCGATACCCTCTCTATCATAGCCCGACTGCTGCTTTTTTGTATTGAGCACCCGTAAATGGTAGACAGGCAAGATTGGGGTTGCTTGCACCAGAGCACTCTTTTAGAGTGATCGAGTGTTCAATACGTTAGAGAGTTATATCGATGTCAAACTATCCAGCATTAACCGAGATGGGCGTCCAGTCCGTCGGCGATATCGTCAAATACAGCCTGCGCCAGGAGGGTGAAGGCGACGTTCTTAAGGTCTATTACCGCCGCGAGAAAGGCTCGTTGCTGCCAAGGAGTAAAAAGTTTAACTTTGGCCGCTCCTACAAGACCGTGCGCGTCGACAGCAGTCAGGACAAGTATCAGGAAATTACCGAGATGTCGGCTTTTCTGATGAAGGCGGTCGATGAATTACACGAACTGGTGAAGCACGAGCACGAGGTGGTCGATATCAAAGCCAAACTCTGCGGCGACATCGACCACCTGGAAAAGGTGGTCAGCAGTAAGCTCAAAGAGATGCGTCGCGATATCGAAAAACTCACCTAAGCGGCTCTAGATGACGGCTAAGGATCACTCATAGACTGCTGGTTACTGATTCACATGCCAGCATCCATAGCTGTCACAGAAGGGTCTGTCGATTGCCGTGCAGACTAACGCCCCGGGCGACATTGATGCGGCGCGCAGTGAATCAAAAACAATCATCGGGGTCCTGAGGCCATCGGCCTCTTTAGCAGGACCTACACATGGGAGGCCTCTGTGTCTGTTATCGAAATTCGCCAAGCGACTGTTGAAGACTCTGCTCTTATCCTCAGGTTCGTCACTGAACTTGCCATCTATGAAAAGGCAGAACATCAAGTAGTGGCTACCGAGTCTGATATTCAGGAGTCACTGTTTGGTACCGAATCAAAAACTAAGGCGGTTATCTGCAACATCAATAATGAGCCGGTCGGTTTTGCCGTCTACTTTTTTAATTACTCAACATGGCTCGGCAAGCAGGGACTTTATCTTGAAGATCTGTATGTTTCTCCAGAGTACCGGAGTGCAGGTGCAGGTAAGTCACTGTTGAAACATCTGGCCAAAATTGCACTTGCCAACAACTGCGGTCGCTTCGAGTGGAGCGTGCTCGACTGGAATGAGCCAGCCATACAGTTTTACCAATCTATGGGTGCAGAACCACAAGACGAATGGGTGGCTTACCGGTTAACGGGCAAAGCCCTTGAAGCCTTTGCCAATAGTTAAAATATGAGCCGGGGGTAAAGGCCTGTACGCGCGGACTACGTGCGCGCAGTTCGGCCTGGAGAGCCTGGAAAGTGGATGTCCCGCACTGCCTCGCTTACCCCCTTTCTGAGCAACTCAACAAACGGCCTCTCCACGTCGCTCAGAGGTACGTTTTCTGGGGTCACCAGATAGACCTCATTGACCGGCAGCTGCTCATAAGGCGGTAACTGCCATAGCACGCCCTGCTCGACAAAAGGGCTGGCGCCTTCTACGGTCAGCGCTCCGAATCCGACCCCGGCAATAATCAAACGTCGCAGCTCCTCCTCATTCGAAGAAACGGCCACTAATTTCCCCCAGTATTGCTGCTCGGAACGAAATTTAGCGATCTCGTTAAGCCCCTCTCCCGGCTGCGCACTTTCGAATGAGACGTACGACAGACCTCTCAGATCCTCTACCGACAGATCCGTTTTACCAAACAGCAAATGCTTGCGGTCACAATAAAAAGCCATCTGCTCATATCCCAGCAGATCAAATCTCAGCCCGGTTTGAGCGACTTTTTTATTGCTTAAACCGATGTGTATATGACCATTAGCGACTGCACTGACAATCTCAGAACTGGGTTGGGTGTTAATACTGATTAACACATTAGGGTAGAGCTCATGGTATCGGGCCAGGGTGGCATCAAACGGCGGGCAGTAGATATGGCTGGCGATCTGAATATTAATTTCACCCTGTATGGCCTCCTCATTATCGGCAATCTGTTCAGCCATCAGGCTGATGATACGGCCGGCAGAGGAGGCATATTCATAGATGCGCAGCCCTTGGTGAGTCAGTGAAAAGACACCTTTTTTTCGCTGTATCAGACGCATCCCGAGATGCTGTTCCAGCCGTTTGAGGGCGTTGCTGATACTCGGCTGACTCAGCGAAAGTTTGCGTGCGGCACCGGTGATACTGCCTTCATCGACGATAGTCAGAAAGGTATACAGCAGATTCCAGTCCAGATTGCGTAACAGCCGTTCATGTGACGATAACATGCGTATTTTCCTATCCAATAGTTCGAACCTTCACATAGCCAGTGGCTATGGATAGCATAATAACTATGCATTTGCCAAATACAAGAATCTTTCACACACTGCCTTGGCTGTTCCTGGACAGCGTCTCTTTTCAAGAGCCTGGCCGCCACGTTGTCGTCTCTGATAGAAATAAAATATAGAAGGAAATAATAATATGAAAAAAATCCTATCTTCATTAGCCTTATCTGCACTGCTCGCTGCGACCCCTCTTTCTACAGCGCAGGCCAAAGATACGACCCTGCGCATCGGCACTGAAGGTGCCTACCCCCCCTTTAATTACGTGACGGCCGATGGCCAGCTGGCCGGGTTTGATATCGAAATCGGTGAGGCCCTGTGTGCCCAGATGAAGACCCAGTGTTCTTTTGTCGCTCAAGACTGGGACGGCATCATACCGGCACTGTTGGCGGGTAAGTACGATGTGATCATTGCGTCTATGTTTATCACCGCAAAACGCCAAGAACAGGTTGATTTTACCGTTCCTTATCAAAAATCGGCGATGACCTTTGTGGTACCTAAGGATTCAACGTTAACCGATTTCTCACCTGCAGCCTTGGCTGGCAAGACTCTCGGCGCCCAGGGTTCTACCACCCAGGGTGAGTTTCTGACTGCCCTGTACCCAGAGTCTGATATTCGCCTATACCCCACTCAGGATGCGGTCAATCTTGACCTAATATCCGGCCGTCTCGATGCCCAGGCTGGCGACATGATTCCGATGCTGGACTGGACCCTGAAATCCGATGACGGCAGCTGCTGTAAGATTGTCGGTGATGCTATCACCGATTCTAAATGGGTCGGCGACGGTGTGGGTATGGCTCTGCGTCAGGACGATGACATCTTACGGCTGAAGCTAAATGCGGCACTGGCGGCCATCATCGCCAACGGTACTTACAAGACCATCAACGATAAGTTCTTCTCGGTAAACATCCTCACGCTGAAGTAAACCTGGGTAGTCCGTTATCTACTCTCACCGAGCTTTAGCACAGAGGATGCAATATGGAATGGCTTCAATACCTGAGTTTCGGTGATCACGGCTGGGGCGATGAATTGCTTAGTGGGCTGGGGGTCACCCTGTCGCTCGCGCTAGTAACACTGCCCCTGGGCTTGTCGCTGGGATTTGTGGTTGCTACTGCATCGGTATCAGAACGGCCAACGACTCGAGCCAGTGCGTTTATTTTCACGACCATAATTCGAGGGCTGCCCGAGCTGCTAACGCTGTTTATGATCTACCACGGTGTCGGGCTGCTGATCAATCAAACCCTGAAATGGCTGGATCCGCAGGCGGGCTTTTTCGAATGGAGCCCTTTTGTCGCCGGCGTTGTGGCCTTGGGACTGGTGTTTGGCGGCTATTCTGGCGAAGTCCTGCGAGGGGCCTGGCAAGCACTGGATAAAGGCCAGAAAGAAGCCGCACAGGCGGTTGGCATGAATCGGCTCCAGATTTTTCGGTTGATTGAAGTGCCGCAGATGCTTCGGCTGGCAATTCCGGGGCTGGGAAATCTCTGGCTTAACCTGTTTAAGGATACGGCACTGGTATCGGTAATCGCATTGAATGACTTGATGCGGATGGCCAATGTCGCGGTAGGATCAACCAAAAAACCGTTTCTATTTTTCCTGACGATCTGCCTTATCTACTGGGTCCTATGCATCTTTTTCGAGTGCTGTATTTCGATGCTGGAAAAAAGAGCTAATCGCGGCATTCGTACTCTATAGCCATAGCGGGAGTCACTATCGATGTTTGAAATATTGATCCATTACTGGCCGCAGTTGTTGGCTGGCGCACTCATGACGTTACAGCTGACCTTTATTTCGGTGCTGATCGCGGCAACACTATCATTACCGCTGGCTATTTTACGGCGCAGCCATACGGTCTGGAGCCAATGGCCGATACGGCTTTACGTCTCTTTCTTTCGGGGTACGCCCTTGTTAGCTCAGCTGTTTCTGGTGTATTACGGTTCGGGCCAGTTTCGGCTGGAACTGACCGACTTGGGAATCTGGTGGTTCTTCCGTGAGCCGTTTTATTGTGCGCTGCTGACCTTTTCCTTGAACTCCACCGCCTATCAGATCGAGATTCTTCGCGGCGGACTTCAAGCGGTGTCCTTGGGCGAAATTGAAGCAGGTAAGGCCATCGGCATGTCTCGCCGGCTGCTGTATCAGAAAATCATTCTTCCACACGCCTATCGCATCGCCTTCCCGGCTCTGGGTAATGAAATTATTCTGATGTTAAAAGGCGGCGCCATCGCCAGCGTGATTACGCTGATGGATGTGATGGGGCATACCCGCAGAGCCTTTTCTCAAACTTTTGATATTTCAATATATTTTTGGGCAGCACTGATCTATTTGATCATCACCACGGGCTTTGTATTGATCTGGCGCTTAGTCGAAAAAAGGCTGACACAACATATGCATACCCAAAAACGGGGACAGCAGAACACCAGGCTGGCCGTAAAGACGACTGAGATGGAGGCATCGACGCATGTTAGCTAACGCCAATCAGGAACCCGCTCTCCAGGTAGAAGACCTGCACAAATCATTTCAGGGTATCGAAGTACTCAAGGGCGTCTCGCTGACGGCTAAAAAACATGAGGTTATAAGCATTATCGGTGCCAGTGGTTCGGGAAAAAGTACCTTCCTGCGCTGCATGAACCTACTCGAATTTCCCGATTCCGGCACGATACGGCTACACGGTGAAGCGCTGAATCTTTCTCAAAACAGCCGGGGAGCGCGACCCAAGGGCTTTCAGCAGCAGATCGAACGTATCCGCTCCTGTCTGGGCATGGTGTTTCAGCAGTTTAATCTCTGGAGCCATATGACGGTGCTCGAAAACATCATGCTAGGTCCCTGTACGGTACTCAAACGCAATAGGGATGAGGTCGAGGGTCAGGCCAGAGCCTTGCTCGACCGCGTCGGCATGCTGAGTAAGTGTCATGTGTATCCCGACCACCTTTCGGGTGGTCAGAAACAACGCGTCGCGATCGCACGGGCATTAGCGATGGATCCAGAGGTTATGCTGTTTGATGAACCAACCTCGGCGCTGGACCCTGAACTGGTCAATGAGGTGCTACTGGTGATGAAAGAGCTGGCTCAAGAGGGACGTACCATGATCATGGTGACCCATGAAATGAATTTCGCCCGTGATGTCTCATCCCAGGTGGTGTACCTGCATCAGGGTCGAATCGAAGAACAGGGCCCGCCCGAACAGCTGTTCAACAACCCTAAATCCGAGCATCTGCAGCGATTTTTGACGCCGCACTACTAAATAACTTCTAGCGTTACCCCACCGCTCAAAACAGCAAAGTATCGATTAAGTTCGAAGAACCTTTTAGTGCCCAAATAAGATGAAATACTGATGGAGATGATGATGAATCTAACTGAACTTAAGACCCCTTATCTGGTTTTTCTGGGCGATGCCGAAGACTTCCTGATGGCCAAAGTCGCCAAAGGCGTGGCTCACTGGAGGCCTGAGAAATGCTTGGCGCAACTTCGGCTGGAGGGTGCGAAAATAGATCTTGGCCTGCCCGAGATGTCCGTCAGGCAGGCGGCGGCGGCAGGTGCCAAGACCTTTGTCATCGGTCTGGCGCCGATCGGTGGAACGCTGCCGACCGAGTGGGTTTCAATCCTGATCGAGGCGATGGAAGCGGGTATGGATATTGCCAGTGGCCTGCATATCCGCCTCAATGAGATCCCGGATCTGCTCAGCGTCGCCCGTCGAACTGGGCGACAGATGATCGATGTCCGCCAGCCGCAAGGCCAGCTGGAATGCGGCACCGGGTTACCCCGCTCGGGTAAACGGCTGCTGGCCGTCGGCAGTGATTGTTGTGTCGGGAAGATGTTTACCACCCTGGCCATTCATCAAGAGATGCAACGCCGGGGTATCAACGCAACCTTCCGCGCCACCGGCCAGACCGGCATCCTGATCGAAGGATCCGGCGTGCCGGTCGATGCGGTGGTTTCTGACTTTATTGCCGGTGTGGTAGAGCAACTCTGCCCCGCCAACGATGAGCAACACTGGGATATCATCGAAGGTCAGGGATCGCTGTTCCACCCCGCTTACGCCGGGGTCAGCCTGGGCCTGCTGCATGGGGCCCAAGCCGATGTCATCATCGTCTGCCATGAAGCCGGTCGCACCGGGCTGGATTTGATGGAGGGTTATAAGATCCCCGACTTCGACAACCTGATCGACACCCATCTGCAACTCGGCGGTTTAACCAATCCCAATATCCGCCTGGGCGGCATCGCATTAAACACCTCGTCGCTGGATGAGTCGCAAGCGCTGGCCGAAATTGCGCGTTACCAGCAGCGGTTTGGGGTGCCTGTGGTTGATCCGGTCAGAACCGGTGTGGCGGCTATTGTCGACGGACTGGGGTGTTGAGCCTGTACACGCTGACCGTTAACGTCGAGCAGTGGCCGCTGCGGCAGCCGTTTGTGATCTCGCGAATGGCGCCGATGCTACATGGCGAGGTGGTGGTGGTCGAGATCGAGCAGGACGGCATCGTCGGTCGTGGCGAATGTGAGCGTAACGATGTGTTTGAACCCGAATACCCGTCGGTTACCCATGCCATCGAGGAGATTCGTTCCACGATCGAACAGGGTGTCAGCCGTCAGCAACTGCTGCACCTAATGCCGCCGGGTAATGCCCGTAATGCGCTTGATTGCGCCCTGTTTGATCTGGAAACCAAACAGCAGGGTATCCGTGGCTGGCAACTGGCCGGGCTCAAGCAGCCTCCCCAGCCGATCACAACCGTCTTTACCTTGTCGCTGGATACGCCTGAGAAGATGGCGGCGATGGCGAGCCTTAATAAAGAGCGGCCGCTGCTCAAGCTCAAGCTTGGGCGCGAAGGCGATGTTGAACGGGTAGCCGCCGTTCACGCTGCTGCGCCCGCGACTCGACTGATCATCGATGCCAATACCGGCTGGAGCCTGGAACAGCTCAAGGACTACCTTCCCAAGCTGGCAGCGCTGGGAGTCGAGATGATTGAGCAACCGCTGCCCCCAGGTCAGGATCATCTGTTGGACGGCCTAGACCCCTGCATCCCGATCGCGGCGGACGAATCCTGCCTGGATCGCAGCTCCTTACCGCAGCTCGTGGGACGCTACCAGGTCGTCAATATCAAACTCGACAAGACCGGCGGCATCACCGAAGCGCTGGAGCTGCTCGAGGCCTCTAAACAGCTCGGTTTTGATATTATGGTGGGCTGCATGATCGGCACCTCCCTGGCCATGGCGCCCGCGCTGTTATTGGCGCATCAAGCGCGCTGGGTCGATCTGGATGGCCCGCTGCTGCTCAGCCGTGATCGCGCCGAAGGGTTGCTCTATGATGGCAGCACCGTCTATCCCGCGGAGCCTGCCTTGTGGGGATAACACAGACTGGCGCCTTATTCACACCGCGGCTGGAAATCGATCTGGCTAAGGTTCAGCACAATAGCGCCCAGCTGGTGGCGCGATTAAAGGCGCGGGGACTGACGGTCACCGGCGTCACTAAGGCGACGCTGGGGGACCCCGGGATAGCCCGGGCGATGCTGCTCGGCGGGGTTCACTCCATCGGCGATTCGCGCATCGAGAACCTTAAGAAGATGCGTCAGGCCGGTATCGATGCCGAGTTTATCCTGCTGCGTTCACCGCAAATAAATAGGGTCGAGGAGGTCGTCGAATTTGCCGATATCAGTTTAAACAGTGAGCTGGAAGTTATCCGGCTGCTGTCGGAAGCTGCCGTACGTCAGCAGCGCAGCCATCGAGTCCTGTTGATGATCGAGCTGGGAGACCTGCGCGAAGGCATTTCGCTGAGTGATATCGACGAGGTGTTTGCTCAGTGTCTGCAGCTTCCCAATATCCACATTGAGGGCATCGGCACTAACCTGACCTGCGTCAGTGGTGTTAAGCCCGATGACATCAATATGGGGCTGCTGTCCGAGACGGCAGCAGCGCTGCAAGCTCGGTTCGATATATCCCTGACCACTGTTTCTGGTGGAAATTCGTCTTCCATCAATTGGCTCAATGACACAAAAAGCAGAGGACTTATCAATAATTTGCGCCTTGGCGAATCCATCCTTCAGGGCTGTGAAACCCTCAACCGGCAATTGATTCCCGGACTATTTGAGAATGCGTTCTCCCTGGTCGCCGAGGTTATCGAATCCAAGCTTAAACCCTCAGTACCCGAGGGTGACATTGCCCAAAATGCCTTCGGCGAAATACCTACATTCACCCAGAAAGGTCCGATTCAGCGCAGCATTATCAACATTGGACACCAGGACACCCTCATCGACGGGATTATTCCAAGTAATTCAGATGTTGAGATCATCGCTGCCAGCAGCGACCACCTGGTGCTAGACTCCAGCCGTAATCCATTAGCGGTGGGCGCTCAAGTCCGATTTAGACTCAATTACGGTGCCCTGCTCGCCGCGATGACCTCGCCGTACATACAAAAAGTCTTTATATAAGGATAGGTGAATGATGGGGTGTTGCTGGGATTGCATCCCAGCCTACAAGTTCAGAGCTCCTAAAGACGGCGAATCCTGCGCCTGAGCAGGGCCAGCTGCCGCGCGGGGTCCGGCTCTGGAGGCGCATACAGCAAGGGGATCAGCAGCTGCTCGATGCTCTGTATCGATTCCGCCAGGTCCGGCCGCTCCCGGCACAAGCGGGTCAAATACTCTGCGGGCGTTTCCGCAAAGCTCAGGGCTAACCCGCGGCGGGCCATCTTGCGGCACAGTTGTTGATAGCCCCGCAGGCGCGGATCTTGCGACCGGTTGTTGCGCCCGGGCCTGAGCAACCAGAACGTGAGCACCGCCATTACCAGGCCGACCGCCGCCAGCAACAGCAGCCCCAGCACGCGCAGATCGACCCGCTCAAAGTGTCGCTTCAGCAGCTGCTGCTGGGCACGCGCATCATAGTTCACCACCAACCGTTGCCAGGCATAGTTGACATAATCCCAGCTCAGTCGCAACTGACTCACCCAGGCGAGATGGCGGTAACGCCACAGTGAAAAAGGGCTGCTTTCGGCGTCATTCAAGAATGCCTGTTCGATCCCCTGCTCCACTCGCTCGGGTGCCACGGCGGCGGTGGGATCGACTCTGAACCACCCCTTAGCGGGCAGCCATACCTCAGCCCAGGCATGGGCATCAAACTGATGTACCAATAGATGGCCACCCAGCGGATTAACCTCACCACCCTGATAGCCGGCGACGATTCTGGCGGGCAACCCGGCGGCACGCATCAGGAACACGAAGGCGCCAGCGTAGTGGCTGCAAAAGCCACTACGACTGGCAAACAAAAACTGATCGATGCGATCACCCCTGAGTAACGGCGGCTGCAGTGTGTAGCGAAACGGCTGCTGCCGGAACAACGTCAACAACCGCGTTATATAGTCGTCCGCCGAGGTCGACTCCGCACTCAGTTGCCGTGCCAACAGTCGCGCCCGAGGATTGCCTGTTTCAGGGAGCTGCAGGTTACGCTGCCGCAACCCTTGCGGCAGTCCCTGGCCATCCAGGGCGGTACCGGTAACCGACTCGACCTGATAACTAAAGGGCTGACGGATGGGGCTGCGGCTGAGCAACCGGTGATCCCGGCTAGAGCCCACGCCGGGGGTGTCGCTGCGCGCCCAGGCCAGCGCAAACAGCCAGCGCTGCTCGGTCGGCTCCATCAGCACCCGGTAGCGATAGCGAGAGTGTTCGGGGCCTATCTCGGGGGAGAGTTCGGAGGAGAGTTCGGGGGAGAGTTCGGAGGAGAGTTCGGAGGAGAGTTCGGGGGAGAGTTCGGGCTGCCAGGGGTTAGCGCCCGCGTCCCAGAACACCTGCGGTTCGGCGTCCATGTCGGCCCCGGCACGACTCCAGGTCTTGCCATCGTAGTGGTTGAGTACCAGCGCTCGCCAATAACGCTGGGCAGGGGGAGGCAGCGCTGAATCGGCTGCCGACTCCACTCGAAACGCCAATGCGGCGGAGCGGCTAAGCTGGGCGATATCGCCGGGAGTGAGCTGTTCGCTTAAACCCGTTTTGGCACCCGCACTACCCAGTTCCAACGACCAGATCGGGCCGATTCTGGGCACCAGCACAAACAGCAACAGCATCACCGGCAGGCTCTGTCCGAGCAGCCGTAAACTGGCCATCAGGGTTCGACGGGGGTGCGTATGCAGGGGCGACTGATTAAGCCCTAGCAGGGCGGCGGTCACCAGGATACAGACCAGCGCCATATAAGCGGTGGCGAGCATCGACTGGTCAAAAAAGAACGCTACCGCGACCACGAAATAGCCCAGGATCACGACAATAAAGGCATCGCGCAGCTGCTGGGTCTCCAGCAACTTAAAGCTAAAGCCCAGGATCAACAACGCCGATCCGGCTTCGGGCCCCACCAGGGTGCCGTAGTGGGCAAACACCGCAAAGCCGCCCGAGAACACCAACAGCGCCCGTATCAGGCCACCGGGCAACGTCCAGCGGCCTCGATAGACCATCACCCGCCAACCTCCGCATAGCAGGCAGATCAGCGTCACCCAGATCGGGAGCCGGGCCACATGGGGAGCGATAGCAGCAAACATCGCAGCCAACAGCCAGATCAAACCATTGCGAGGAATCTGAAACGGCTGCCGAGTGCTCATAGAGACCGCTCCACGCTCTCAGAAGGTGCCGCAGAGGACGCCGCGGCAGTGAGCGCACTGTCCGCATCGGCCTCCAAACCGTAGAGCGCCAGTGCCTTGAGACAGCGTAGCCGGTGCGCGCTACCGCTAGCGGCAGCCAGTTCCACCCCCGGGAGGCGCAACCCAAACGGCCGTTGCTCTTGATCGAGCCTCAACACCCAAAAGCACAGCCGGCTCAGGCGCGCCTCCTGGGCCAGACCCGGATAAGCATCCCACTCGAGCCACTGCTCTCGAGCGCTGTCGCTTTCGTTATCAAACATCTTGGTGTACAACCGCCCTTCCCTGGCATAGCTTTTCCAG
>JBLHND010000105.1:0-13048 GCA_047622605.1 Motiliproteus sp.
AGCGTATTGTTCAGGATAGTATTTACATTCATGGTGTTTAGTAGCTGGTTATTTTTGGCGATTTATCTGACCACTAAATGCCGTGAATGTTTCCTCATATTTTAACTATCCACATGATTTTTATATATTATTCGTGGGGATCCCTCAGGGCCTGACCCCAGCCTACGGACAGGGACGCCGTACTAAGCCGAAAAATAATCCCTGATCCACAGGCTCAGCTGCGGGACTGTCAGCTGATCAACGGCCACCGGGGTAAACTCGGTGTCTGGCGCCCTGTCCCTGAAGCCCTGCTGATAGCCGACCTCTCCCGGCTGGTCATCATTAACCAGCAGGGTGATTCGCTTGCCGCTTTTCCAGCAATCGATGGTCATCAGGTCCACCGCAAAACCCGCCTCACGCAGCGCGCGGCTGACGCCGATAATCGGATCGAGCAGCGGACAGCGCTTCTGAACGTCAATCTGTGCCGCTTCCGCGATCTCGGCCAATGCATAGATATCCATGTTCAGCTCTCCAGGATCCTTATCCACGGCCCGCTTTCCATCATCCTTTTCCATCATCCTTTTCCATCATCAGCTTTCCATGCTCCTTATCCACGGCCGACAACTCAGCGCTGGCTCATGCTGGTAGGCAGATACGTGACTATCTCCGGGAAGATATAGATCAGTATCAAGGCAAACATAATCAGCAGGAAGAACGGCAGGGCCGCCTTGGCCACATAGAGAATATCCTTGCCGGTCAGTGACTGAATCACGAACAAATTAAAGCCCACGGGCGGGGTAATCTGCGACATCTCGACCACCAGCACGATATAGATGCCAAACCAGAGCAGATCGATGCCAGCCTGCTGCACCATCGGCAAGACCACCGCCACCGTCAGCACCACCACCGAGATCCCATCGAGAAAGCAGCCCAGCGCCACAAACAGGATGGTCAGATAGATCAGCAGCACACCCGGGGTCAGGGACATCGTCCCGATCCACTCGGCCAGCGCGCGAGGAATACCCAGAAAGCCCATGGCCAGGGTCAGAAAGTGCGCCCCCGCCAGGATCATCCCGATCATACAGGAGCTTTTAACCGCCCCGGTCAGGCTCTCGACAACACTGGTTTTACCTAAAGATCCCGTCACACCTGCCAGGAACAACGCACCCACCACACCCAGGGCCGCCGCTTCGGTGGGCGTGGTAAAGCCGCCATAGATGGAGCCCAGCACAAAACCGATCAACCCCAAAATAGGGAGCAGCAGCCGCAGCGCCTTGATCTTAGAGGCAAAGGAGACGTGCGCCTTATCATGCGCAGGCACCTCGTCCTTGTTGAGCAAGGCCCAGACCACGATGTAACCCATAAACAGGCTGACCAGCAATAATCCCGGCAGCGCGCCAGCGATAAACAGCCGACCGATCGAGACCTCGGCCGCGACACCGTAGACGATCAGGATGATCGAGGGCGGAATCAACAACCCCAGGGTGCCTGATCCGGCCAGGGTTCCCACCGCCATCTTGTCACTGTAACCCTGCGCCTTGAGTTCAGGCAGCGTCATCCGCCCGATGGTCGCTGCCGTCGCGGCTGAGGAACCCGATACGGCCGCAAAAATCCCGCAGCTAAGCACATTCACATGCAAGAGTTTGCCAGGCAAGCCGCTCAACCAGGGGGAAAGCCCCTTAAACAGATCTTCGGACAGCCGGGTACGAAACAGTATCTCACCCATCCAGATAAACAGCGGTAAGGCCGTCAATGACCAGGAGGTACTCGCACCCCAGGTCGAGGTCGCAAACAACAGGCCGATCTGGTCGTTACCCGACAGCAACAGCCCCAGCACCCCCACTCCAAACAGCGCCAGAGAAACCCAGACGCCCAGTGCCAGCATCAGCAGCATAAACACCGCTAGGCTGATGGCAATAACGGTCGTATCCATCAGATCTCCTCCGGGTGAAGCTCGGCTTCGAATGTTTTGTAGGAGGGCGTGCGCCCTCTCAGCATGGCAACAACATCATCCAAAATCGCGATATTGAGCATCAGAATCCCCAATGCCACAGGCACCTGCGGCATCCAGATCGGCACGGCGACATACCCCGAAGAGACCTCTTCGAAAATATAAGACTCCCAGACCATATGGACGGAGTAGAACGACATAAAGCCCACCAGCAGCAGCGCAAAGATCAGCACCAGCAGCTCCTGAAGGTAGCGCGACCCCTTGCTCCAGTTCTGAATAACCAGGGTGACCCGAATATGGGATCCGGTGCGAAAGGTATAGGCCAACCCAAAAAAGGTCGCTGCAGCCAGCGCATAACCCGAGAAGTCTTCGGCGGAAGGGATGATAAAACCGAAGATCCGGCCGACGATCTGTGCCGTAATAATCGCAGTGATCAGGACGATACAGAAGCCGGACAGATACCCAGAAACTAAATAAAGTTTATCTAACAGAGCACGCATGGTCAGAGCCTTAAAGACAGGGCTCTGAGTAATACAGAGCCCTTAAGTACCTAGAGTTACTTGGAGAAGTTCTTCAGGATAGCAGCGACTTCAGGTGCTTCGGCTTGCCACTCTTTAATCATGGTCTTACCGATGGCATTCAGCTCTTCCAGTAGCTGGGCTGAGGGCTCGGCTACGGTAATACCGTTTTCAGCCAGGGTCTTGGTATCCTCAAGCGCCTTGCCGCGAACACCGGCCCAGCCTTTCAATTCGGCATTGGCGGCAGCCGCCAGAATCAGCTGCTGAGTTTTGTTGTCGAGACGCTTAAAGGCACGTTTGTTGACGACTACCACGTTCTTAGGAATCCAGGCACGGATATCGGTGTAGTGGCTCAGATAGTCCCAGGCCTGACCATTCACGCCGGTGGAAGGCGAGGTGATCATGGCATCGATGATGCCGGTGCTGAAGGCCTGTGGAATCTCGGGCACCTGCACAGTGGTGGGCGAGGTTCCCATCAGGTCTGCCAGGCGAGAGGTCGAGGGGCTGTAGGCGCGCATCTTCTGACCACTAAGATCAGCCAGGTTGGTGACCGGAGCCTTGGAATACAGACTTTGAGCAGGCCAGGCCACGGTATAGAGCAGCATCATCCCTTCTTTTCCCAGTTGCTTCTCAACCTCGGGCTTGGCGGCATTCCAGAGCTTTTCGGCATCATCGTAGGTCGTTGCCAGGAAGGGGATGTTATCGTGTTTAAACACGGGGTGAGTGTTGCCCATGATGCCGATAAACACTTCTCCCAGCTGCACCTGACCGGTCTTGACCGCGCGGGCAATCTCGGGGTGTTTGATCAGAGACGCGCCGGAGTGAACCACGATATCCAGATCGCCGGAGGTGCTGGCCTTAATCTCTGCGGCGAACTGATGAGCGATCTGGGTAGGGAGGTTCGCATCACCGTAGGGGGTGGGCATATGCCATTGCGTCGCCTGGGCCGTCGCTGCAGTCAAGCTGCCAATCAGAAAGATGGAACCTACGAGTTTTTTTATCATGTTATCGTTCTCCAACGTTTATGGTTGTTATTAATCGTTAGTATCTGCTTCTTTAGTAGAATCAACTACAATACTGTAAGCAGATTACAGCCAACAGTGAAAATATATAATTATGGTTTTTTAACCGCACCTATACCTATTTGTTATCGGTTATTCAGTGGCATAGGCTCTGGCTACCGGTATCGCGGGTTCCGTAACCGGCTCGATCAGGATCGTAGACTGGAATGCAATCCCGGCAACACTCCAGCAACCACCCCTCCGGGTCCGCCTGAACCTGTGCAGGTTCGCACCACCGATAGCTGGGATTGCATCCCAGCCTACTTCTCAAGAGCGCGGTACTCTTTGGCGACCTGCACCGCCAGCTCGACAACAGGATCGATCAGCACCCCGGAGGACTGCATAGAATAGGACGCTGTAAAGTCTAACCGGCTAGGCGTCCAGCTGGCGCGGACCTCTTTAAGCGTTCCCTCGGCTAACTCCTTGGCAATCATGACCCGGGGCAGCGTCGAGATACCCGCCGCATCCAGGGTTAGCCGGTGGCAGGCGGCCAGGGAGCTAGAGGTAAAGAATCGCGGCGGCGGCCCATCGACGTTACGAAACCGGTGGCTGATCTCGGCAAAGGGCTTGGTATCACGCGCATAGGTAATGATGGGCCAGCTGGACAGCTCTTCGAGCGTCAACAGGCGGTCCGGACACGCCAGCGCGGGACTTGCGACCCAGATCAACGGGAAGGTACATAATTCCTGATTGGCAATGGAAGGTGCCGAGATCGGCCCCAATAGAAAAGCGATATCCAGGGATCGATCTAAGAGTGCGACCTTTAGACTGCTGGTCGTATCCACGGTTAGTTCCACATCCAGGTTGGGCATGTCGGACCGCAAGCGGCTGAAAAAATCGGGCAACCAGGCATGCACTATCGACTCAGAGACGCCCAGCCTCAGGATGCCAGTCAGGGACGACGAGCTATCGGCGCGCTTGCGCAACTGCTCGGACATGAAGATGACTTTTTCTGCATAGGGCAACAACTCCTGTCCCTTAGCCGTGAGCGAGACAGGACCCGGACCGCCATCGCGCTCGAATAGCTTTACCCCCAACTCCGCCTCCAGCCCGGCGATCCGCGATGAGATTGCTGGCTGAGTGGTAAACAGACGCTCGGCTGTTTTTCTGAAACTGCCCAGAGTCGCCACCCAGACGAAGGTTTCCAAACGTTTTAAATTCATTAGCGCCTGCTCTGACTCACGAATAAGTTATATAGACTGCCTTTTCTACAGCAAAGGACTCGTCTCATCCAGCTATCGATAACTTATTTTTATCACCTGAGCCTTAATTATCAAAATTATTTTTGTGGGTTGGCATTTTGTGGGTAGAAAGTAGTCTGACGATGTTTTTTGTGGGTTAGGCTTCCACCTGACGATGGAAGCTGACGACATCTGCCTAAACCGTTATGATTGCAGCCATTATATCCACATCGCTACAGGGTACCGCTGATGTCTCAATTCGATAACGTCTCCATCGTCAAACAGGCTAACATCTACTTTGAAGGCAAGGTCAGCAGTCGCGAGCTGCTCTTTGCCGACGGTAGCCGCAAGACCCTGGGCATCATGATGCCCGGCGACTACGAGTTCGGCACCGAGCAGGCGGAGCTGATGGAGATTCTGGCAGGCGAACTCGAGGTCCTGTTGCCCGGCCAGAGCGAGTGGCAGACAATCGTCGCTGGGCAGGCGTTTAACATCCCGGCCAGCGCATCCTTCAGCCTGCGTATTAAACAGGTCACCGACTACTGCTGCTCCTACCTTTAACTCCGCCCTCAACAGGTATCATTGCAATGAGTTCTCTGAAAGACCAACTACTCAACGCTGGATTGGTTAACAAGAAGCAGGTCCAGCAGGCCAAGAAGAAAAAGCACCAGCAAAAACAGTCCGGCGATGTCACCGATGATCAGCAGGCTCGTGCACAGGCCGAACAGATCCGGGCCGAGAAGATCGCCCGCGATCGGGAGCTGAATAAACAGCGCCAGGCAGCCGCCGAAGAGAAGGCGATCGTCTCCCAGATTCGTCAACTGATCGACACCAATCAAGTCAGCCGCGACAATGGCGAGGTCGCCTACAACTTTACCGATGGCACCACCATCAAACGCCTCTATCTGACCCAGCTGCTGATCAATCAACTGAGCAAAGGACTGCTGGCGATCGTAAAACAGGATAATGACTACCGGTTGGTCCCCATCAAAGTCGCCGAGCGTATCGCCGAGCGCGATCCGGCCATCGTACTGGTTTGTCACAAGCAGGCCGAGAAGGGTAACGAGGAAGAAGAGGAAGATCCCTATGCAGATTTCCAGATTCCAGACGATCTGATGTGGTGATGGCTAGCAACGGGACGCGGGCCTCAGCATGCATCTAACCCTGACTGACCTGGTCTGCTTTTTGGTCGTAGCCGTTGTCACTTACCTCTGGTGGCACGGACGCGGGCTGAAAGACAGCGCCCTGGGCGTGGTAAAGCGTTACTGCGATGAGCAGCAGCTACAACTGCTGGATGAAGGGTTGGTGCTGAGTAAGGTCAGAATACTGAGAAGCGACGCTGGCATACTCTGCCTGAGACGTCAGTATCGGTTTGAATTCTCATCTACCGGCGATGAGCGCTATTGCGGCACTATCGATGTCTTAGGTAAGCGAATCCAGTCTATCAAACTCGATCCGCACCGAATGCCGCTCTAGGCTGACAGACGCGACTATCCGGACTGGCGCGGGCTTCTTTCGATAAGGCCCGCGCCTCTGGTCTACCAGAAGGTCAACCAGAAATCACTGCTCAGTGATTGCAGTCGGCGCTATGGACATGCGCTTCCTGGGCCTGAGGCAACTCATTCGCATTGGGTTCGCGTACTTCCACAACTTCAACTTTAAAGTTCAATGCCTGACCTGCCAGGGGATGGTTACCGTCGACAGTCACATTCTCAGCATCGAGCGCAGTCACGATCACCGATACGGGCTCGCCAGTGGTGCTGGCTTCGAAACGCATGCCAACTTGAATCTCCTCAACGCCGTCAAATGCTTCCCGCGGTACGACTTGGATCATCTCCTCGACAACAGGCCCGTACGCTTCCTCTGCGGTCACACTGACATCCAGAGCATCGCCCTTACGCTTACCCAGCAGCTCTTTCTCTAACCCGGGGATCAGATTACCCTGCCCGTGCAAGTAAGAAAGCGGCTCGGCACCCTCTGAGCTATCCAGCACTTCGCCTTCATTGTTGGTAAGGGTGTAGTGAATCAACGCCACTTTGTTATCTGCAATTTGCATATGCCAATCCTGTAACTATAAATTAGCGAACAGGGTAACGACTTTATGCCCCGCTGAAAAGCCGCTATCCACCCGTCTTTCCCACGACCTTCCCCGATGACCAACGACTCACGTTTTACACCACAGCCCCTTAGCACTAAATGTCGATGAAAATCCGCCATTATTTTGGCGATTCGCCGCCCTTCTCCCCTGACCAACGGCTCACGCCTTGCACCGCGGCCCTTTGGCACTATATGATGACGGCTAATACGAGGATCCGTTGTATGTCTCATCCCGCTACACGAATGTCCGCACAACGTTTGAAAATATTTGAACAGCTCAAGCTGATTCCCTATCTAGAACAGCGCCAGATCTTAACGTTTACCTCCTTACCGCTGCATGCCGAGCTGTACCACCACAGTGATGACGCTCCTTGGATCATTTTTATTCCGGGTATAGGTACCTATAGCGAGCTGTATTGCGAAATGCTGTGTAAGCTTTCGCAACAGGGCTTCAACATGCTGAGCGTCGACCTGCCCGGCCATGGATACTCCGGCGGCCCCAGAGGCGCCTACCAGATCGATACTCTGGTTACCCAGCTGGGCGAAGTCGTCGATTACCTCGAGCAACAGTATTCTGGCGCGGTGGCCCTGTTCGGCTGTTCCATCGGTTCCCGGATCGGTTTGGCGCTGGCCGAAAGCGACTCTCGCATCAAGGCGCTGATGTGCCATACGCTGCTGCTAAAAGAACTGCCGCCTGATATGTTTCATGATATGGGCTGGCAAGCGCTCTCTATGAGCCGCTGGATGATGCCGGGGATGACGGTCGATTTCCGAACCTTTATCGACATCGACAACATTCTTGAACACAACCCTATGGGCGAGTTCGCGCGTCTCGACAGCCGCATTGTCTGGAACTATCCGATCGCCACCCTCGACAGCCTTTATGGGGCCTCGAGTAATATTCTTAACCAACCCCTGGGAATACCGGCAGCGATTATCGTGGGTGAGAAGGATGATGTACTGCCACCGGCGTATATCCGCAGACTGATCGCACAGAGCGCTCAACCCTTCGACCTGTTCGAGGTCAGCGACGCGGCCCATATGCTGCCCTTTGATCAGGTCGACATCACCGTCAATACCGTCTCTCAATGGATGACGGAGGCTCTGGAACTCGACACCGAGGCACAGGCCCCTTCCGCTGCGGTACGCTAGCCCCCAAGGACTCGGTCAGACTACCGAGGCCTCAGCGCTTTTAGAGACTGGGATACTAAGTACTCACAAAATCTAGTACCCCAAAAAAAACACCCCCCACAGGCATAGCCTGTGGGGGGTGGGGGGTCGATACACCTGCCTGGAGTTAAGCGGCTTTGGTGGTAGAAACCTTCTTAACGGCAGCTTCAACATCGGCAGTGGTTTTCTTAACAACAGCCTCTACTTCAGCCGCCGTCTTCTTGGTAGTTTCTTCGATAACGACAGAGAAAGCGTCTTTAGCTTCGTTGAAAGCGGCGATGCTTTTTTCGGTGGTATCGGTCAGCTTAGCTTCCAGCGCCTTGACAAACTTAACCTGCAGGTCAAGAGCCGCCTGGGGGTCTTTGCACTGAGACAGTGCCTGGAACTGCTCCATGCTTGCCTTAGCAAGATCAGTCATGCTGTCTTTCTGAACGCCAGCCAGCGTTTCCATAACCTTTTTGTTGGTTTCAACCAGATCCATAACAGGCTTAATGCGGGTGTTCATATCAGCAAATAGGTTCTCGTACATGATCATTCCTTTGAGTGTGAGCAAACATTACTTAGACATTATCAGGGCTACACTGCGTGAGATACCCAGTCCTTGGGATCTTGTGCGTTGCACAAGATAGCCAAAACTATAGCACCGCTATTCCGCTTGTCAATTCGAAGCCCTGTTCAGTATTTTGGTATTTATGAGCAAAAAACCTCCCTGATCCCAACAGCACGGAGGATATTTTAATTCAGCGACTAAGCCTTATTATTACCCGTTGCCATCTTAGCCGCGCCCTCAAGCTCAGCCATTAGTTTTTGAGTGGCTGTTTCAACCGAAGCAACATAGGCATCCTTAGCGTCGCTGATCGCCGCAATACTCTTCTCGGCAGTAATGTTCATTTTCGCTTCTAACGCTTTGAAAAAATTAATTTGCATCCCCAAAGCGGCCTTAGGGTCCTTACACTCAGCAACCGCTTTAAACTGCTCCAGACTCGCATTAACGACGTCGGCCATGGACTCTTGCTGAACGCAAGCCAAAGTTTCCATTGATTTTTTGCTAGACTCAGCCAAGTCCAACACGGGCTGCATGCGCGTTTTCATATCATCCATAAAATTATCGTACATAGCGTCTCTCCTTGGTCAGACCTGCATCATGCTGCAGCGCAGCATAGTAGTTAATGTAACCCTCATTTCGCTGCTGTCAAATATTTTATGGCCGTTCTCTGTGGGTTAGGCTTCAGCCTGACGATCGCCGCACCTTGTCAGCATTGCTGGAATGAATGCCGACCCACCAGGGTGGTTTTTTTGTAGGTTAGGCTTTAGCCTGACGACCTGTGCCGAACTCATTCCGTGGCTGCCTGAGCCTCTAGTCCCGACTCATAGAAAAGCGCTACCGGCGCGCTCAGATGCTGCCTCAGGCTCGCGGCCACTCGATCCATATCGGCATCGCTCAAGGGTCGCGCTTGCGCCTCGGCAGGCTGTCTGGCCAGGGTATAGGCCTGGATCTTGTTAAGCTGTACGCCCGAATCTATCAGCCGCTGTACCAGAGCAACATAGCCGGCGTAGCCATCATCTAGGGGGTGTTGTGACGGCCAGCTAAAGAAACAGGATTGCAGCACCAGGGGGTGGACACGCCCGAAGCGGGTGATCTTGTCTACCAGGCGCTCGAAGGGGACCGCCGTGCGATTAAGTTGCTGCAATGACGCTGAATCCCAGTAATCGAGCTTACACCAGACCTCACCGCTGGCCTTATAAAACGCCGGCCACAGCGGTAGTAAATCCTTACGATCAAGCCCGGTAGCATTGGTAAACAGCACCAATTTTACCGTCTGGTGCAGATCAAATTCTCGCTTGAGATCCAGCAGCAACTGAAGCACCTGCGGCAGTATGCGCACGCTGGTGGGCTCGCCATCTCCGGCCAGACCTATATCTCTCAGTGGATAGCCTCGATAACCGGCCGCTGAAATACTGCTCAGCCAGTAACGTAGTTCCTGCTCCAGCTGCACCAGCGAGGGCTCTGCCAGCGGAAGATCCTCTGAGCGATCGACCTGACAATAGACGCAGTCAAAATTACAGCGCTTATCCGGATTGAGGTTAATTCCCAGCGACAATCCTCCCGAACGGCGTGAGATCACCGGATAGACCAGGCGATCAAACTCACTCAGGCGGCTGTGATGGGCATAACTCAGGGTAATCTGGGCCTCCAGATTCTCAGTAACGGCTAGCGGATCGCTCATCGATCCGACTCTATGCCAGCCTTAACCAGAATCGCTTTATAAGCAGCCACCGCATCCCCCAAGCCCAGCATCAGGGCATCGGCGATCAGCGCATGGCCGATCGACACCTCAACCAGGCCCGGAATGCTGGAAAATAATCCTAAATTATCCAGATTCAAGTCATGTCCGGCATTGACCTCCAGCCCCACCACCTGAGCCCGTTCTGCCGCGCCCATAAAGAGTTCCAGCGCCGCCTGTTGCTGGTCACTGCCAAACGCATCCGCGTAGACTTCGGTATAGAGCTCAACCCGGTCGGCTCCCAAGGCTGCCGCCAATTCAATATCCTCGGAATCTGCATTCATAAACAGGCTGACCCGAATACCGCGCGCCTTGAGTTCGTCGATAATAGGCCTGAGGTGCTTACCCTCTTTCTTAAGATCCCAGCCATGATCAGAGGTCAGCTGATCCGCCGAATCGGGCACCAGGGTGCACTGCGCCGGACGCACCTTACGCACCAACTCTAAAAAACCAGGGTAGTCGCCGACGGCCCCTTCGAAGGGATTACCTTCGATATTAAACTCCACCGGTAGCATCGCGGCCAGCTCGTAGACATCTGCGGGGCGAATGTGGCGCAGATCAGGGCGTGGGTGCACGGTAATACCGTCCGCACCATGGGCGATCGCCACCCTGGCCGCCTCGGTAACGCTGGGAATGCCTGACATGCGAGAGTTACGCAACAGCGCAATTTTATTGAGATTAACGCTTAACGCCGTCGATGTGTGCGGGACTGACATGGGGTATCACCTCTTGAAACAGTGGCTTGAGTTGCAATGCGCTACAACGAATTTAATTACCGTATTGTAGAAGGTTTGACTAGGATGATCACCCGCCGAGCCGGAGTATTATCAGCGTTTGTCCTTCGCCTTCGACCTTCACCATACGGCAGCGTATTGACAGATCGAAGCGAATCTTCTAGGCTGTCTATACCTTCTAGATTTACCTGATCCGTTTCTATCCGCAGGAGCCCCAGCATGATATCCAGTTATAAAGGCTTTAATTTCGACCTTGGTGAAACCAATGATATGTTGCGCGATCAGGTCAACGCGTTTGCCGCAGCAGAGATCGCGCCTCGCGCCGAACAGATCGACAAAGACAATGACTTCCCGATGGATCTGTGGCGAAAGTTTGGGGATATGGGACTGCTGGGCGTCACCGTTGCCGAAGAGTACGGCGGTGTCGGCATGGGCTATCTGGCCCACATCATCGCGATGCAGGAGATCAGCCGCGCGTCCGCCTCGGTCGGGCTCTCCTACGGCGCGCACTCCAACCTGTGCGTCAACCAGATCAACCGTAATGGCAGTCATGAGCAGAAGCTCAAGTACCTGCCCAAACTGCTCAGTGGCGAGCATGTAGGCGCGCTGGCGATGTCCGAGCCGAATGCCGGTTCCGATGTGGTCAGCATGAAGCTAACGGCCCGCGACAATGGCGATCACTACCTCCTCAACGGCAACAAGATGTGGATCACCAACGGTCCTGATGCCAGCGTCTACGTGATCTACGCCAAGACCGATACTAGCAAGGGTGCTAAGGGTATCACCGCCTTTATCGTCGAGGGTGATGCTCCCGGATTTTCGCGGCACCAGAAGCTGGACAAACTGGGCATGCGCGGTTCCAACACCTGTGAACTGGTATTCCAGGACTGCGTGGTCGCCAAGGAAAATATTCTGGGAACCCTCGATGGCGGTGTCAGAGTCCTGATGAGCGGCCTGGACTACGAGCGCACTGTATTAGCGGGTGGACCACTGGGAATCATGGATGCCTGTATGGACCTTGCCGTACCCTACATTCGTGATCGCGAGCAGTTCGGCAAGCCGATCGGTGAATTCCAGCTGGTGCAGGGCAAGATCGCAGATATGTATACGGGCATGAACGCTGCAAAATCGTACGTTTATGCGGTAGCCCGCGCGTGCGACCGTCAGGAAACATCGCGCAAAGACGCCGCCGGGGTCATTCTTTACACCGCCGAACTGGCGACCAAGATGGCACTGGATACCATCCAGCTCCTGGGTGGCAACGGCTATATCAACGAGTTCGCCAGCGGCCGACTGCTGCGTGATGCCAAGCTGTATGAGATCGGTGCAGGAACCTCTGAGATCCGCCGAATGCTGATCGGCCGTGAGCTGTTTATCGGTAATTAACCAGGAGCCGGCAGCTGCCAACCCACAGGGATCACCTGTGGGTTGGCATTTTGTGGGCAGACGTTAGTCCGACATGCTCGCAAGGAGCAGCCATCGTCGGACTAACGTCCGACCCACAGGGGCCCAATCACCGAATCAGCAGTGCCGCACAAAGTTGCCGCAGGTGGGCTTCATCCGCAAGCGCTGCCGACGAGGTATTGAGCAGGCTGCTGCCGAAGATATAACTGTAAAAAAGATAAGCGCGAGCCTGAGCCTCATCGTCTGAACGGGTCAACTTCCGGTAGAGACTGGCCACTGAGAGCAAGCGCTGTTCGTCGACCTGAGCGACGATCTCGGCAGCAAACGACTCTGTGCGCGCCCAATCCCGCACGGCGAGTTCGATAGCGGTGCCACGAGGGTTGGTGCGATCCATATATAACCGCAGTAACTCGGCCAGCACCTCCTGCGGGGGTTTTTCGCTGGCGACCTGGCGCTCAATGGTCGAGATCCGCCCTGCACGCCAGAACAGCAACATCTGCTCCAGCAGCTCCAGCCGAGTCTTGAAATGCCAGTAAAAACTACCCTTAGTCACCCTGAGAGTCTTGGCCAGCACCTCAACCTTAACACTGCTCACACCGCCCTCCGCCAATGCCGACATCGCCTCCTGAACCCAGACTTCGCGCTTGAGTTTTGAATTCATTCTAATC
>JBLHND010000106.1:0-12992 GCA_047622605.1 Motiliproteus sp.
AAAAGAGCTGGGCGTGTGCATGGTGGATATCGGTGGCGGAACGACCGATATTGCCATTTTTACCGGCGGTTCTATTCGTCATACCGCCGTTATTCCGATCGCCGGTGACCAGGTGACCAGCGATATCGCGATGGCGCTGCGCACGCCCACCGCCCATGCTGAAGAATTGAAGATTAAATATGCCTGTGCCCTGGCGCAATTGGCCAGTGCCGAGGATATCGTCAAGGTCCCCAGTATCGGCGACCGCCCCCCTCGGAACCTGAGTTGTCAGGCGCTGGCGGAGGTGGTTGAACCACGCTACGACGAGCTGTTCAGCCTGGTGCAGGCCGAGCTGCGCCGCAGTGGCTTCGAGGATCTGGTGGCTGCCGGGCTGGTGTTGACCGGAGGTACCTCGCGGATGGAGGGTGCGGTCGAGCTGGCCGAAGAGATCTTTCATATGCCAGTCAGGCTGGCCAAGCCTCAGGGTGTTAAGGGGCTGGAGGATATTCTGCATAGCTCCATCTATGCCACCAGTGTCGGTCTGCTACTCTTTGCCGAGAAAGAATTACCCGCTAATGGCGGTAAACAACGTGGTATCCGGCCGCGGGCACGCCCACAGGTCTCCGAATTGCCAGTAACGTTCAGCAGAATCAAGAGTTGGTTTGCGAATAATTTTTAAAGCAATTGCTGATTAATGGCACTTGTTGATAGCTCTTGTTGGTTAATAGATAGGGACGTCGCGACATAAACGTCTGCAAAAGATTTTTTAAGGGGATAAAGACATGTTTGAACTAGTGGATCACGCGCCACAGAGTGCGGTTATAAAGGTGATCGGCGTAGGGGGCGGTGGCGGAAATGCTGTCCAGCATATGCTGAACGCAAGTATTCAGGGTGTTGATTTTATCTGCGCCAATACCGATGCCCAGGCACTGAGGAAAGTGAAACACGCCAGTGTGCTGCATATCGGCAATACGCTGACTAAAGGGTTGGGGGCCGGTGCAAACCCCGATATCGGGCGCCAGGCTGCGCAGGAAGATCGCGAGCATATTATCGATCTGCTCAGTGGTGCCGATATGGTATTCATCACTGCTGGCATGGGGGGTGGCACAGGAACAGGTGCTGCGCCTATCGTGGCGGAAGTCGCCAAGGAGTTGGGTATCCTGACCGTAGCCGTGGTCACTAAGCCCTTCCCGTTTGAGGGACGGCGGCGGATGGCTGTTGCTAACGAAGGGATCAAGGCGCTGGCTGACTGTGTCGACTCTTTGATCATCGTGCCTAATGAAAAATTGTTGAAGGTCATGGGGCCTAGTGCCAAGCTGACCGATGCCTTTAATGAGGCCAATAATGTACTTCAGGGGGCGGTACAGGGGATTGCCGAGCTGATTATTCGTGACGGTATGATCAACGTCGACTTTGCCGATGTGAAGACCGTGATGTCTGAAATGGGTATGGCCATGATGGGCACTGGGGCGGCTTCCGGTGAAAATCGTGCGCGCGTGGCGACCGAGGCGGCGATTCATTGTCCGCTGCTGGAAGATATCGATCTTCAGGGCGCTAAGGGTATTCTGGTGAATATCACCGCCGGGCTCGATCTGGGGCTGGGAGAGTTCGCCGAGGTGGGAGATATCATCCATCAGTTCGCATCCGATGAGGCCACGGTCGTTATCGGTACGGTCATCGATCCGGAGATGAGTGACGAGCTACGCGTGACCGTCGTTGCTACCGGCCTGGGTGGCCGCAAGCCGGTGCCGATGCAGGTGATCAATAATCCTCTGCCGCGCCGCAATGATGGCTCTTACAATTTTGATGAGATAGATATACCGGCGATTGTCCGACGCCAGCGTGCTGCGGCGTCTCAGGCGGCACAACCCGAGCAGGGCCCGCAGTCAGCAACCAAAGCACGCACCGATGAAGACGCGGATTTCCTTGATATTCCAACATTTCTACGCCGTCAGGCCGATTGAGTTGACGGCCGTTTTTACGGGGTGTTAACGCGGGGTGTTCAGGCTGGGTTGTACGGGCAGATATTGACGTTCAGCGTTAGTACGGCTGTATAACCTGAGGCTACTTTGGTATTATTCGGGCTCTTATTTGCCCTGGAAGCGCGATCACAGATGATCAGACAGAAAACGCTCAAAAGTACCATCATGGCCACCGGCGTGGGTCTGCATACGGGAGACAAAGTCTACTTGGCACTCAAACCTGCCCCTGTAGATACCGGTATCGTATTTCGTCGAGTCGATCTCGTCCCCCCTGTCGAGATCCTGGCGTGGGCTGAGTATGTGGGTGATACCACCATGTCGACCAATCTGGTTCAGGGTGATGTCCGGGTCGCGACCATCGAGCATCTGATGTCGGCGTTTGCGGCTCTGGGTGTCGACAATGCCTATGTCGAACTGAGCGCCGAAGAGGTGCCGATTATGGACGGTAGCGCGGCGGCTTTCGTGTTTTTGATCCAATCTGCGGGGCTGCAACCGCAGGAGGCCGCCAAGCAGTTTATCCGTATTACGCGTAAAGTGTCGATCGAACACGAAGGCAAACTGGCCAGCTTTGAACCCTATGAAGGTTATCGGGTCGGATTTACGATTGAGTTTGATCACCCTGCGTTTGAAGACCGCAATAAAGAATGCTGTCTGGATTTTTCCACAACAACCTATGTGACAGAGATTAGCCGGGCGCGCACCTTTGGTTTTATGCGCGACATCGATATGCTTCGAGCCAATAACCTGGCACAGGGGGGCAGTGTGGATAACGCCATCGTGGTCGATGATTTCAGGGTCCTCAACGAAGAGGGCTTGCGTTACGACGATGAGTTTGTCAAACACAAGGTGTTGGATGCAGTCGGCGATCTCTATCTGTTGGGTAAGAGCATCATCGGTGAGTTTAAAGGGTTTAAGTCCGGGCACTATCTTAATAATCAGTTACTCCGAGAGGTTCTTCGCAATAAAGATGCCTGGGAGCTGGTTACCTTTGCCGATGAGAAGGCTCCTATCGCCTATATGCAGCCGGCCTAGCAGTTTGGGATGCTGTCCTGTGACCGCCAGCCTGCAGGCGATCTTTTGAAAGGAATGACAAGGCTCAGCCCCTAGCACACTTTAGCACCCTGTGACCGCCTGCCTGCAGGCGATCTTTTCAAAGGAATTCCTTTCGACCCCCTGTTGATTTACAGGTAGAATGCCCCCATTTACTTAGCTTTCCGAGGCCATCTGCGCCAGTCGATAACCCATTAAAATAAGTCACGGATTATGATTGCACCTCTGTTCAAGAAGATTTTCGGTAGTAAAAATGATCGCGAACTCAAGCGTATGGGCAAGATCGTCAAAGCCATTAATGCGTTAGAGGAGTCGGTCACAGCACTGAGCAGCGAACAGCTCAGTGCGAAGGCTTCAGAGTTTCGGCAACGGTTTGAGCAGGGCGAGTCACTGGATAAGCTGTTGCCAGAAGCGTTTGCGGTCTGTCGTGAAACCTCGCAACGAACGCTGGGGATGCGTCATTTCGATGTGCAGATGATCGGCGGCATTACCCTGCACGAAGGGCGCATCGCCGAGATGCGTACCGGTGAAGGCAAGACGCTGATGTCAACGCTGGCGGCGTATCTCAATGCTATTCCCGGGCAGGGAATGCACATAGTGACGGTCAACGATTATCTGGCCCGGCGTGATGCAGACTGGATGGGTAAGCTCTATAACGCCCTGGGTTTAACGGTCGGGGTGATCTATTCCGGTCAGTCGCATGACGAAAAGCAGGCCGCGTATCGCGCCGATATCACCTACGGCACCAATAACGAATTCGGATTTGACTACCTGCGCGATAATATGGCCTTCAGTACCGAAGATAAGGTCCAGCGCGCGCTCAGTTACGCCATTATCGACGAGGTCGATTCGATCCTGATCGATGAGGCACGTACGCCGCTGATTATTTCCGGCCCCGCTGAAGACAGCTCGGCGTTGTATAAACAGATCAATACCCTGATTCCTAAGCTCGAACGCCAGCCTGAGTTTGATCCTGAAGAGGATGTACCTGAGCCTGCAGGGCATTACGCCGTGGATGAGAAGCAGCGCTCGGTCGAATTGACCGAAGAGGGCCATCAATATGTCGAAAAGCTGCTGATAGAGATCGGTCTGCTGGCTGAAGATGAATCCCTCTATGCGCCTAAAAACCTCAATTTTCTCCACCACGTGCATGCCGGTCTGCGGGCCAGCGTGCTCTATACCAAGGATGTAGATTACATCGTTCAGAATAACGAGGTCGTGATCGTCGATGAACATACCGGCCGCACGATGTCGGGTCGACGCTGGTCGGAAGGCCTGCACCAGGCGATCGAAGCCAAGGAGGGCGTGACTATTCAAAACGAAAGCCAGACGCTGGCTTCCACCACCTTCCAGAACTTCTTCCGCATCTACAGCAAGTTGTCTGGGATGACCGGCACCGCCGATACCGAAGCCTTTGAGTTGCACCAGATCTATAGCCTGGATGTGGTCGTTATTCCGACCAATCAACAGATAAAGCGTACCGACTTTAATGACCTGATCTTCCTGGGCATGCAGGACAAGTTTGATGCCATCGTCGAAGATGTGCGCGATTGTCAGACGCGTAAACAGCCGGTGCTGGTGGGTACCGCCTCGATCGAGATGTCTGAAGTGATCGCGCAGTTGCTGACCAAGGAGAAGATTGAGCACAACATCCTCAACGCCAAGCATCACGAACGTGAGGCCCTGGTTATTGCCGATGCCGGACGTCCTGGGACCGTCACCATCGCCACCAATATGGCGGGTCGGGGAACCGATATCGTCCTGGGTGGGAACTGGGAATCCGAGGTGGCCCAGCTGGATAGCCCCACCGAGGAGCAGATCAGTACGATTAAGCAGGCCTGGAAGGAGGCTAATCAACAGGTGATAGCCGCCGGAGGCCTGCATATCGTTGGCACCGAACGTCACGAATCACGCCGTATCGATAACCAGTTGCGAGGCCGTGCCGGCCGCCAAGGTGATCCGGGAACGTCGCGCTTCTATCTGTCGCTGGATGATAGCCTGATGCGGATCTTCGCATCCGAGAAGGTGCGTGGCTTTATGCAGAAGCTGGGGATGGAGAAGGGTGAGGCGATCGAACACAAGATGGTGTCTAACGCGATCGAAAAAGCCCAGCGCAAGGTCGAGGGGCGTAACTTCGATATCCGTAAGCAGTTGCTCGAATACGATGACGTGGCTAACGACCAGCGTCGGGCAATCTACGATCAGCGCAATGATATTATGGCTAGCAGTGATGTCTCTGAGACGATCAATGCGATTCGTGAAGAGGTGATCCAGGATCTGATCAGCATCCATGTTCCGCCACAGAGTCTCGAAGAGCAGTGGGACGTCGCGGGTCTCGAGAAACAGATCGCCAGCGAGATAAATCTGCAGCTACCGCTGCAGCAGTGGCTGGACGACGACGACAAGCTCCACGAAGAGTCACTGCGCACCAAGATCCTTAAGGCCGAGCTCGATGCCTACGCCGAGAAAGAGACGGTGGTGGGCACCGACTCGATGCGGATGTTCGAGAAGCAGGTGATGCTGCAGGTGCTGGACACCCTGTGGAAAGAGCATCTGGCCACCATGGACCACCTGCGTCAGGGTATCCATCTGCGCGGTTATGCGCAGAAGAATCCTAAGCAGGAGTTCAAGCGCGAGTCCTTCGAGCTGTTCCAAGAGCTGCTGACGACGATCAAACAGGATGTGGTGCGGATCATCTGTAATGTGCAGGTGCGTCAGCCGGAGGATATCGAAGAGATTGAGCAGCAGCGGCGTGAGGCTCTAGCACGGCAGGAGATGGAATTTAAACATGCGCAGTCAGATGGCTTAGGTCAGGGCGGGGGTCAGGACGGTGACGAGGCTGAGCCAGCTGCGGAACACGCGCAACCCTATGTGCGTGAGTATCCTAAGGTAGGGCGTAATGAGCCTTGCCCCTGCAAGTCGGGTAAGAAATATAAGCAGTGTCACGGAAAACTCGCCAACTAAGGCTGGGCTACGTGGCCGCATAGGTATGCATATTTGACTATTCAATAGGGATTCGATCTGCAAAGGTTGGATCCCTATTTTGTTAACAGGAGCTAAATTATGGCCGTAGGTCCAGGGATTTTACCCAATTTTGAAGTGATTGCAGGTTTGCGCCTGGGTACCGCCAGCGCCGGGATCAAAAAGCCGGGGCGCAAGGATCTGGTGGTGATGGAGTTTACCCCGCAGAGCAGCCTGGCCGGGGTCTTTACCCAGAACGCCTTCTGCGCCGCGCCGGTGGTTCTAAGTAAGAAGCACCTACAGCTGCAGGGCGCCCGCTTCCTGCTGATCAACACCGGCAATGCCAATGCCGGCACTGGCGCCGAAGGCATGGCCGATGCGCACAGCTGTTGTGAGCGTTTGGCGCAGTTAACCGCAACGACGACGACGGCCGTGTTGCCCTTTTCTACCGGCGTGATCGGTGAGAAGCTGCCCGTCGCAAGGATCACCGCTGGACTGCCCGCCGCACTGGATGCCTTGAGCGAGCAGGGTTGGGCGGATGCAGCCCAGGGTATCATGACCACCGATACCCGTCCCAAGGGCGCAACTCGCCGTATCGAGATAGATGGTCAGTCGGTGCGGATCAGCGGCATATCTAAAGGCGCCGGTATGATTAAGCCCAATATGGCGACCATGCTGGCGTTCGTGGCGACCGATGCCTGGGTTTCACCGGTCGCGTTGCAGGCGTTGCTGAGCGATGTTGCCGAACGTAGCTTTAATCGTATTACCATCGATGGCGATACCTCCACCAA
The DNA here is from genome assembly GCA_047622605.1 of Motiliproteus sp. Taxonomy (GTDB): domain Bacteria; phylum Pseudomonadota; class Gammaproteobacteria; order Pseudomonadales; family Balneatricaceae; genus Motiliproteus. The sequence goes on from JBLHND010000106.1 coordinate 6,764, forward strand.
TGATTCGTGCATGCTGATCGCCACAGGTGCCTCGAAGGTGGTTTGCGAACCCGGCACAGCCGCCTGGACAGCGTTTGCTGCCGCCATCGACTCGATATTACTGGAGTTGGCACAGGCGATCGTGCGCGATGGAGAGGGGGCAACCAAGTTTGTCACCATCCAGGTCAGTGCGGCGGCAAGTTCCGCCGAGGCACTTAAAACCGCCTACGCGATCGCCCATTCTCCGTTGGTCAAGACCGCCTTGTTTGCCTCGGATCCCAACTGGGGCCGTATTCTGACGGCGGTGGGTTATGCCGGTATCGAGCAATTGGATATCGACGCCCTGCAACTTTATCTGGGTGATGTCTGTATCGTCGAACAGGGGGGGCGGGCGGCCAGTTATACCGAAGCTCAGGGTCAGGCGGTTATGGCAGAGGAGGAGATCAGCATTCGAGTGGTGCTTAATCGCGGCGAATGCTCGGAAACGGTCTGGACCACCGACCTTTCCCGGGACTATGTGACGATCAATGCCGACTACCGCAGCTAATGCCACAGTGAAGCTTAGGGTCTGTGCCAGCATGCTAAACAGATGAAGGTAGTGCATGTCGTCGCCGCGGCGATCTTTGGCGCCGATGGCCGTCTGCTGATCAGCCGTCGCCCCGATCATCTGCATCAGGGCGGCCTGCTGGAGTTTCCCGGAGGCAAGATCGATTCGGGAGAAGGGGTCACTCAGGCGTTGATTCGGGAGTTGCAGGAGGAACTGGGGATTACTCCCGTCTCTTTTGAACCTCTGCTGCAGATCCCCTATGACTATCCGGATAAACGCGTGCTGTTGGATGTCTGGCGGGTCACTCGCTATCTGGGCGAGCCCAGAGGGCTGGAAGGGCAGGCGCTGTACTGGCTGGGCATCGATGAGCTGGATCCAGGGCAGTTTCCTGCCGCCAATAGCGCCATTATCACTGCCTTACGCCTGCCGCAGCAGTATCTGGTTACTGGCACGGCTACCGATGCTGAGCACTGGTTATCAAGACTGCAGGCCGCGTTGGATACCGGCATCAGACTCGTGCAGCTGCGTGCGCCCGAGCTGGATGCGCTGGCCTATCAGTCTCTGACCAGGGCCGCGCTAGCGCGGTGCCGAGCATCGGGTGCCCGGCTGATTCTCAACCGAGATCCGCGAGATCTGGGTACGATCGAGGCCGATGGCCTGCACCTCAATCGGCATTCCCTGCTGCAGATGACCACTGAGCAGCTGGCGCCCTGGCGTCGAGGTCTGCTGGGTGCTTCTTGTCACAACGCCGCAGAGCTGGCCCTGGCGCAACGCCTGGGAGTAGATTATGCGTTGATGTCTCCGGTATTACCGACAGCCTCCCATCCTGGCGCCGAGGTCTTAGGCTGGGCGGGATTTAATGCCCTGGTTGCCACCGCAGCACTGCCCGTGTATGCCTTGGGTGGACTATCACGGGGTATGGAGCGCACCGCCATCAAACAGGGCGCCCAGGGGATCGCCTCGATCAGCGCCTTCTGGTAAGTCGGCAGGCTGCAGAGTCAGGTCTTTTGAGTTATAGGGTCAGGTCTTTCAATGTGCGCACAATGAAAGACCTGGCCTCATGTCTGCTAATGCAGCGGTTGCTCTCCTGCCTGTTCAAGCTCCAGCAGCATCTCTTCGGCCAGTTCCGGGTCCATCTCTAGCTGCGCCATCAGCTCATTACCGCTAGGCTTACTGATCTGATAGTCGCCGTTGGCCCAGGCACCCAGATCGATCAGGCGGCAGCGTTCACTGCAGAAGGGGCGATCCGGGTTGGCGCTATCCCATTGCAGCGCTTTCTTACAGGTTGGGCAGTTGAAGCTGTTCATGGGTTTTTTTCCTGAGTCTTGTGGGCGCGGGCCAATAGTCGAAACTGCCGGTCGAGGCTGTCGATCTGTTTGTTCAGCGCCTGCGGTGACTGTGTATTATCGATAATGCTATCGGCGTGTTCTAGCCGTTTTGTTCGGCTGCATTGGGCCTCGAGTATCTGCCTGACCTGCTGCTGGGTATTGCCGTCACGCTGCACGGTGCGTGCAATCTGCAACCCCTCGGGCAGGTCGATCACCAGGATATGATCGACCAGCAGATGCTGATCGGTTTCCAGCAATAGCGGGGATACCAGCAGGGCATAGGCGGACGCGGCCTGATTCAGGTGTTGCAGAGTACGCTGGCGGATCAGCGGGTGGGTCAGCTGTTCTAGCCAGTGTCGCTGCGCGGGATCTGAAAAAACGAGCGGCCGCAATGCGGCGCGGTCGAGGGTGCCATCGAGTTGTAGCACTCCGGGGCCAAAATGATCGAGGATCTGCTGCAGAGCAGGCTCGCCGGGCGCTACGATCTCACGAGCGATCAGGTCGGTATCGATCAGCTCTATGCCCCGTTCAGCAAACAGATTGGCCACGGTGCTCTTGCCACTGCCGATGCCGCCGGTCAGACCTACTATAAAGGTCATCAGGCCAGCCAGCGCAGGTAGCCGTTGACGATGTCCGGTCCCCACAGCAGGGCTATCCAGCCGGCGATTGCCAGAAAGGGGCCGAACGGCATCGGCTGCTGCTGGTCGCGGCCCTTAAACAGGATGAGGCTGATGCCCAGCGCGGCGCCGACGAACGATGACAGGATAACGATCAGTGGCAGCATCTGCCAGCCCATCCAGGCGCCCAGGGCCGCCAGCAGTTTGAAGTCGCCGTAGCCCATCCCTTCTTTGCCGGTAACCAGCTTGAACAGCCAGTACACCCCCCAGAGCACCAGATAGCCAGCCACTGCGCCCCAGAGCGCGCTTTGCAGGTCGGTAAGCAGGCCAAAGCTGTTGACAATCAGCCCCATCCACAACAGCGGCAGGGTCAGGGAGTCGGGCAGCAACTGATGATCGAAGTCGATCATCGTCAGCGCGATCAGCACCCAGGTTAGCAGCAGTACCGCCAGCATCAGCGGACTGAAACCGAATTGATAGGCGATCAGCGCCGAGAGCAGTCCGCTAGCCAGTTCGACCAGCGGGTAGCGTTTCGGGATCGGGTGTCTGCAGCCTGAGCAGCGCCCTTTGAGGAATAGATAGCTGAGCACCGGAATGTTTTCCAGCGCGCTGATCTCATGGCTGCACTGGGGGCAGCGCGAGCGTGGCACAGCCAGGTTGAAGGGCTCGGGTGTGACGAGCTCAGACGAGGTTGTCTCAGGGGTCGATGCTTCAGGGGAGGTAGCCAGCAGTGCCTGGCACTGTTGCTGCCAGTCACGCTGCATCATCACCGGCAGGCGATAGATAACGACGTTGAGAAAACTGCCCACCAGCAGTCCCAGGACCAGAACGCTGAGGATCAACAGCGGTGGTGAGCCGGCAAGTAAAGTGAAAATATCCATAGTTGTCTATACTACCTCGCCAAGTTTAAAGATCGGTAGGTACATGGCAATAACCAGGCCGCCCACCATGACCCCCAGAAACGCCATAATCATAGGCTCCATCAGGCTGGTCAGGTTGTCGACCGCGTTATCAACCTCTGCTTCATAGAAGGAGGCGGCCTTATCGAGCATTTCATCCAAGGATCCGGCCTCTTCACCGATCGCGATCATCTGCACCGCCATATTGGGAAACACGCCGGTCATGCGGGTGGCGTTCTGCAACGATTGGCCGGTCGAGACGCCGTTGCGGATCTGGTAGATAGCGGTGCGGTAAATGACATTACCCGAGGCCCCGGCAGCCGATTCGAGTGCATTGACCAGAGGTACGCCGGCGGCAAAGGTAGTCGATAGGGTACGGGAGAAACGGGCGATAGCCGCTTTGTGGAGGATGTTGCCGATTACAGGAACCTTGACGCTGAATCTGTCAACGCCATCGCGGAAGGCTTCCGATTTTCGATGTGCCATCTTGAACAAAAAAATACTGGCGAAGATCGCGCCCAGTGCCACATACCAGTAAGACTGGGCATAGCCCGATAGGCCGACTACGAACAGGGTGAAGGCCGGCAGATCGGCGCCGAAGCCTGTAAAGATCGATTCGAACTGGGGGACGACCTTGATCAGCAGTATCGCCGAGACTATGACGCCGACGATGATAACCGCGATGGGGTAGGTCATCGCCTTCTTGATCTTGGCTTTGAGTTCTTCCGTCTTCTCTTTATAGGTGGCGATTCGATCGAGCATGGTTTCCAGTGCCCCCGACTCCTCACCGGCGTGGACCAGGTTGCAAAACAGATCATCAAAAAACAACGGAAATTTACGCAGCGACACGGCCAGGCCGGTGCCGCTGGCAACTTCATTGCGAACCTCGTAGATCATCTTCTTCAGGCCGTCTTTTTCAACCCCGCCGGCGACGATATCGAATGCCTGGATCATGGGTACGCCCGCCTTCATCATGGTAGCGAGCTGGCGGGTGAACAGCGCGATATCCATCGGCGTCGTCTTCTTGCCACCGCTACCGAAAGCGGAGCTGCGCTCTTTGGCGACCTTAGAAGGGATGATCCCCTGCTTGCGCAGCAGGGCCTTGGCAAAAGCGACAGACTCGGCATCGATCTTGCCTTTGCTCTTGTTACCATTCTTATCCTTGCCCGCCCAGATAAAGCTGCTGAGCTTCGCTTGTTTTGCCGCCATCGGGTGCGATCCTGTATTGATGCCGTTAGTAAGCAGCGTTATCGCTAAGAAGTCTCGCGGCAGTATATCAGCAAGGAAGAATTTTATGGTTGGCCTGAATCAATAATTGGCCAGACAGCAGCACCGCGGCTGCTAGGATTTTGTGACCCGATTGATCTCTTCGAGGCTAGTCATCCCCTGAATCACCTTGAGTAAACCTGAGGTGCGTAGATTATTGACGCCCTGGCTTGCAGCCAGCTGGCCGATCTCCAGCGAGTTGCCCTCCGCCATGATCAGCGCAGAGATTTCCGGGGTCATCGGCATCACTTCGTAGATACCGACCCGGCCCTTGTAGCCGCCGACGCAGCTGTTGCAGCCCTTGGGTCCGTAGACCATAAAGCCTTCATCGATCTGTGCTTGACTAAAGCCTTCCTTCAGCAGGGTAGCGGGCGGAATCTCTACCGGATGTTTGCACTGCGGGCAGAGACGGCGCCCGAGACGCTGGGCGATGATCAGGGACGCGGAGGTGGCGATGTTAAAGGCCGGAACTCCCATGTTACGCAGCCGGGTCAGGGTCTCAGGAGCGCTGTTGGTGTGCAGCGTCGACAGGACCATGTGTCCGGTTTGGGCTGCTTTAATGGCGATCTCGGCGGTTTCCAGATCACGAATCTCACCGACCATCACCACGTCGGGATCCTGACGCAGGAAGGAGCGCAGCGCCATCGCAAACGTCAGCCCTACCTTGTTATTGACGTGTACCTGATTGATCCCCTCGAGGTTGATCTCGACCGGGTCTTCGGCGGTGGAGATATTACGCTCCGGGGTGTTAAGGATGTTAAGACCGGTATAGAGCGATACTGTCTTGCCGCTACCGGTAGGGCCAGTCACCAGGATCATCCCCTGCGGCTGCTCCAGTGCTTTCATAAACAGTGCTTTTTGCTGCGGATCATAGCCCAGGGCATCGATGCCCATCTTCGCGCTGGAGGCATCCAGAATCCGCAGTACGATCTTCTCGCCCCAGAGCGTAGGTAACGTGTTGACTCGGAAATCGATCGATTTAGTCTTGGATATCTTCATCTTGATCCGGCCGTCCTGGGGTATCCGGCGTTCGGAGATATCCATCTGCGACATGACCTTGAGTCGGGCCGCCAGTCGCGGGGTCAGATTGACGGGCGGGCGTGCCACTTCGCGGAGCATGCCGTCGGTACGAAAGCGTATCCGGTAGGCTTTTTCATAGGGTTCGAAATGGATATCCGAGGAGCCTGACTTGATCGCATCGAGCAGGATCTTATTGACGAAGCGCACGATGGGGGCGTCCCCTGCGCCATCGCCCGCATCATCTTGGTCCTTGTGGAGATCGTTTGAACCATCGTCGATCTCCAGGTTTTCAAGATCGGCATCATCCAGCCCCTCGAAGGCCGCACTCGAGTTTTGTTCCAAGAATTTATCGATAAAGCGGGACAGTTTGTCTTCTTCGACGACGACTGCTTCGGTCTTGATTCCGGTGTGGAACTTGATCTCGTCCAGGCCCTGGATATTAGTCGGATCGGAGACGGCAATATAGATCCGGTTGTTGCGCTTCATCAGCGGCAGGGCAAGGTGCTTGCGAATCAGTTCTTCGGGCACCAGATCCAGGGGGGCGGAGCTGAGATCGAATGCATCCAGATCCAG
>JBLHND010000107.1:0-12952 GCA_047622605.1 Motiliproteus sp.
TACAGCGCCAGGGCGTCGCTGTCCCTTAAACAGAAAGCCCTAAACAGAAAGCCCTAAACCCTGAGCCACCCGCGCAGCCTGGGGGCGTTCAGCCCGCAGCGCTCAGCTCAGCCCTCAGCTCTCAGCTCTCAGCGTAGCGTGGGGGTGCTCAATTCCAGCTGCGTCGACAGCGTCTTGGCGAAGGTTACCCCCATCCGCTCTGCCAGCTTCTCCAACGACGATAATGACGGACTGAAGTTGACGATATGCGGCTCGCCGATCACCTCTCGTGCCACGTAACCGGTACTCCCCAGACCATCGATCAAGCCCAATTCAAGCGCCTGTTCTCCGGTCCAGATCAAACCACTGAACAGCTCTTGCGAGCTGCCAAGCCGGTCTCCCCTGCCTTTCTTAACCTGATCGATAAACTGCAGGTGCGTGGTATTGAGCACAGACTTCCAAAACTCCTCTTCGCCCTCCTTTAAGGGGGAAAAAGGATCCAGGAACGCCTTGTGCTTGCCGGCAGTAACCAGGCGACGCTCAACACCCAGTTTCTCCAACACCCCGACAAAACCAAAACTGGAGGAGATCACACCGATCGATCCCACCAGGCTGGCCTTGTCAGCATAGATCTCATCAGCCGCAGCGGCGATGTAATAGCCACCCGAGGCTCCGATATCGCTAATCACGGCGTAGAGTTTGGTATCGGGGTAGAGCAGACGCAGGCGCTTGATCTCATCATAGACATAGCCCGACTGTACCGGGCTACCGCCAGGACTATTGATCCTCAGAATCACGCCACGGGTGTTTTTATCCGCAAACGCGGCACCCAGACTCCCCGCTATACTATCGGCATTCGCCTCGGCATCTGCGGCTATAACACCACTGACATCGACCAGCGCTGTATGGGGCTTATTGCCCGATATCTGTTCAGTCCAGTTGCTATCCACAATAAAATAGAGCATCGCAAACAGGTAAATAAAGGTTAACGACTTGAAGAAGATCCCCCAGCGCCTCGAACGCCGATGCTCGACCGACAGACCCTTTACCATCTTTTCAATCAGCCGCCACTCTTTAGAATCAGCACCTGCATGTTGACGCCGCTCGGTGCCAGGCTTTTCGAGCTGGCTTGATTGAGATGGGGATGGAGAATCGGAGCCAGGGCCCCAGAGATTATCACTCACACAGTTATCCTTAGATTATTGGTTTTGTGCCTCGAGCCAGTGCTCGAGTTCGCTAAAATTGTCGATGATGCGTTGCGGCGCATGCTTGAGCAGCCGCTCTGGATGATGCGCGCCATAAGAAACACCGATAGCTTGCATCCCGGCTGCGACTGCCATGGCCAGATCGTACTCGGTATCACCGACCATTACCGCCTCTTCAACCCTATGACCGCTCTCTGCCAACAACTGCTCAAGCATCAGCGGATGAGGCTTAGAGCGGGTCTCATCCGCACAGCGACTATGATCAAACGCCCCCTCAAGCCCCACCTCGGCCAAGACCCTATCCAGCCCCTTGCGGCTCTTGCCGGTAGCCACAGCCAGGCGATAGCCGCGCTGCCGCAGACGAACGAGACCCTCCCGCACGCCCGGGAAAAAATCGGCGGCCGTATCATCCCCTTCAATATAGTAATAGCCATAGCGCACGCGCATCTGCTCCTGCTGGCTAGCACTCAGACGTCCGAAGAGCTGCTCGAAGACTTCAGGCAGCCCCAGGCCAATGATATTGCGCACCGCCTCTGCGCTCGGTATGGGCAACTCCACATCCGCCGCCGCCTTCTGCATCGAGCGGGTAATCCGCTCGGCCGAGTCGAGCAACGTACCATCCCAATCAAAAATAATAAGTTTTAAATTCACATTTACATCCTGACTTCAAAGTATGCAAACTATCAGCTAAAAATAGTTCACCGAAAATCACACTTGGGTTTGGTCTGCTAAGTACCTTAGGCTACCCTAGCCAGACTGGAATATCATTTTAGTTATCAGGAGAGAACATGAACGATCTACACGGCTACTATATCGAAGACCTTGAAGTAGGGATGACGGCTTCATTCGCCAAAACTGTCTCCGAGTCTGATGTCTACACCTTTGCCGGCATCACCGGCGACAACAATCCTGTCCATATAAATGCAGAGTATGCCGCTCAGACCATTTTTAAAGAGCGCATCGTCCACGGCATGTTTAGCGCCGGATTGATCTCTGCGGTACTGGGCACCAAGCTCCCCGGACCTGGCGCCATTTACATCGACCAGAACATTAAATTCAAAGCACCGGTCAAGTTTGGCGATACTCTCACCGCAACCGCCACCGTCACCGAGATCAACACTGAGCGCCGACGCGTAGTTATGAACACCGTCTGCACCGTCGGCGGCAAGACCGTGGCTAGCGGAAGCGCGACCCTAATGGTCGATTCTAAAAGCTAAATACTGATAAAACCAAGGAGCGCTTTATGCTGATCTCGCCTGATAATGCATTATTGCTGGTTGTTGATATCCAGGAAAAACTGGTCCCCGCCGTCTGCCAGCCAGAACAACTTATTAAGCAAACGGGCTGGCTGATGGAGATAGCTGTATTATTAAAAGTTCCGGTGCTCGTATCCGAACAGTACCCCCAGGGCCTGGGGCATACGGTTGCCGACCTGGCTAAGCTGGTGACTCCCGAGCAGGTCATGGAAAAGCAGCATTTTTCCTGCGCCGCCGAGTTTTCTTGCAGCGAGGCGATACGTAAACAGCAGCGCAATCAGATTGTCATCTGCGGCATGGAAGCACATATCTGCGTACTACAGACGGCCATCGGCTTGCAGCAACAGGGGTTTGAGGTATTCGTGGTCGGGGATCTGATCTCGTCTCGCAACGAAACCGACAAACAGCTTGCCCTGGCACGCTTGCAGCAACTGCAAATTCAGGTTGTCAGCCGGGAAATGGTCGCCTTTGAGTGGCTAGAGAGATCGGGGACCGAAAACTTCAAGACGGTCAGCAAAAACTACCTGCGCTAGATTTAGCCTGTTAAAAGAGAGAGACCTCTGCCCGTCTCTTTCTTCTACCTACTTTTTCAAACCCACCTTTTCAAACCCACCTTTTCAAACCCACCTTTTCAAACCCAGTGTCTTCACGCCCACCCTCTTCACACCTAAAGCACCCAGCATCTCACACGCGCGCTCCTGCACCACCCGCTACCCTGCCTCGACTCAATAAATTGAACTCAGATGCTCCACAAAGAATTCGGGCTCGGGCACGCCGACCAGCATTGCCCCTGTCTGCTGAATCCCGGCACGATCGTAGAACACCAGCGCGGGCGGCCCTATAATACCGTAACGCCGATAAAGCGCCTTGGAGGCCGCATCGTTGGCCGTAACATCAACCCTGATAGTGACAAATCCGCTCAGCTTAGCAGCTACCTCGGGATCGGCGAAGGTATAGGCCTCCAACTCTTTGCAGGACACACACCAGTCGGCATAAAAATCTAGCATCACCGGGCTCCGCCTAAGCTTGGCTTGCTCCAGCAGCGGCTCCAACTGCGCCAATGTGGTGACATCCGTAAAGGTGACCCTGGCCGATGTCGTCTTCGATCCGGCGGCGGCCAAGGCCTGCAGCGGCCGTAATAACGAGCCCTGTCCGGTGGCCGAACCTATCAGCAGCATGACCGCGTAGATCAGCATCAACACCCCCAGCGCCTTGCCCAGCTTGAGCACAGCGCTGGCGCTGGACTCGAGCCGATCCAGGGCACCCATAAAGACGGCGCAACCGAGCAATATGCTGGCCAGCAAGACCTGGGTGACGACGCCAGGCACGATCCGATCCAGCATCCAGACGGCCAGCAACAGCAACGCCACCCCAAATACCTGCTTGACCACATTCATCCAGGCGCCAGCCCTGGGCAAGAGCTTGCCTGCCGAGCCGCCGATCAAGATCAATGGCAACCCCATTCCCAGGCTCAACACAAACAGCGCCAACCCCCCTAAAACCGGGTCGCCGGTCTGACCTATATACACCAGAGCACCCGCCAGAGGCGCCGCGACACAGGGGCCCACAATCAATGCTGACAGCAAACCCATGATGGCAACGCCCAGCAGCTGCCCGCCCTGCTGGCTACGGCTCACCCGGTTAAGTGCATTCTGAAACGAGGCGGGCACCTCCAACCGGTAAAATCCAAACATCGACAATGACAGCACCACAAACAGGCCGCTGAAAACAGAGATAATCCACGGGTTTTGAAAGCTGGCCTGCAAGTTTTCGCCGAACAGCCCGGCGAGAACGCCGATAATCGTGTACGTCAGACTCATCGACAAGACATAGATCAGCGACAAGCCGAAGGCCTTGCGCGTAGTGATATGCTCGCCTTGCCCTGCAATCACGCCCGCGAGTATAGGGATCATCGGAAACACACAGGGAGTCAGCGATAACGCCAGCCCGGCCAGAAAAAACAGGCCAAGGGTAAGCCAAAGATTACCGCTGGCCAACTGCTCAAGAACCTGACTGGGGTCCGTCAACGACAGTTCGAAGTCCGGCGCAGGCCGACTCGGCTCTGCAGCATCCTCTGCAGCATCCTCTGTATTATTGAGCGCGGGAAACGCAGCGGCCTGTGGCGGTACCTGAATAAGGGCCTCGGTTTTGTTAACCGGCGGATAGCAGACCCCACCGTCCCAGCAACCCTGATACTCAACGCCCAGACTGCCATCGATGCGCGCCTCAGCCGTCGACTGCACCCGCACCAGCAACTCAGCCTCATGATAATAGACGGCAACATCACCAAACAGCGGATCCGCTTTCTGGGTCGACTCGGGATAGCGAACCTCGACAACCTCGAGACCCTCGCTGGGCTTAAGCTTGATCTTGTCACGATACAGGTAGTAACCCGGCTCGATTAGCCAATGCAGCCGATAGACACCCTGCCCGAGGGCACTGAAACTCAGTTGATACGCCCGATCGACCGGCAGCGGGCCATCGCCTGAGGCGATCAACGTGTCGAATACCGAGGCGTTCGCCACTCCAGCCAGGGACAGCAACAACCAGGCACCGCAACAGCACAAAGATAAACGCAGACGGTTAAAAAAAACAGACATCGGCTAAGCGTTCCCAGGTATATACAGTTAGAAGGTTCAAACCTAGACCGGTATCACGCCGGAAAGTTCAGTCTATCCTCTTGAAATAAAAGAGCGACCAGCCTCTTAGTGCTTAAAACCAGTCATTGTTGCGCTGCCGACGCTTAGGGAGATGAGGGACAATAAGACCGATAAACAGACCGCCAAGCACCAGCGCCCCGCCGCGCAGCAACCAACTCATCAACAGGGTTTCATCCATCCCACCGATCTCCAGCTTAAGACGTTCGACCTCATTCTGCAGCCGGGAAACATCTGCAGTGTACTGGGCCTGCTGGTTATTAGCCTGACCCAGGTCCGATTCCAGGGCAGTCAGGGCCTCGGTCTGCTCACCGACGAGCTTGCGACTCGCGGCCAAGGCTTTCTCAAGCTCAGGCAAACGCAAGGCGAGGCTCTGCCCCTTATTCACATACTTACCCTGCACCCAACCTTCGGTGCCCTTACCCAGCCGCACCTTGACATACCCCGTATTCCCGTCTTTGGCCAACACATCAAGCATGGTACCACTGGGCAGGTTGGAGATAATCCTATATTGATTACTCGGACCACTATGCATAAACACCGACACTTCATCGCTGATATGGTATTCCGCGGCACTCAGCATGCCAGACACAAATAAAGCCAACAGAAACAAACACTTACGCATATATAAATTCCCTGGTACGATCAATACCGATCCCTAAAAATAGCTAATTATAGCAGCCCCGGGCGCTTAGGTTAAACCGCTAATATTGTTGATCGATGCTGTATGCTGTTCACTGAACACGCATCGGACACGAGGATCACCGCCCTGTTTTCTACGATTTCATCACCCCAGCCCCTACAACAAGCACTGCTGCGACAGCAGACGATTCTGACTCCAAATCGTCGTTTGAGCCGGCACATCCTCGACAGTCATAGCGTCCAGCAGCGCCAACAAGGGATACAGGCCTGGCATACTCCCGCGGTATTCTCACTCGAGGGCTGGGGGCGACAGCTATGGCAGCAACTTCAGGACAGCAACCATCCCCTGGGGCGAGCACTGCTGCTCGACTCCCGCCAGGAGCTGCAGCTCTGGAAGCAGTGCCTGATGCAAGACCCCGATACCCAGCACTGGCTGCAACCGGTCGGCGCGGCACGACATGCACAACAGGCGCTCAAGACCCTGCAACTCTGGCGTCAGCACCCCCAATCGGAACAGCTACAGCCCTTAGTCACTGATGAATGGGTCTTCGAGCGCTGGCATAACCGCTTTAGAGAGCGCTGCCTTGAACTCCAGGCGATCACCTTCTGCGATGCCATCGAACGCCTGATCACCGCCTTTGAGCAGGGGGCCCTGACCCCAGAGCCTCAGGTGTGGCTGGTTGAATTTCAGGATATAGCGCCCCTGTACCAGAGCCTGTTAGCGGTGGCCTTCGAACAGCAACAAGCCGTCCAGCAACAAGAACTGCAGGGGACTGAGGCACCCGGGCATTGCCAACGCCTGGCATGCGATACCAATGAACACGAGATTCAGTGCGCTGGCCAATGGGCTCGGCAGATATTACAACGGGTACCTGGCGCCTCTATCGCGATTGTCGACCCTCAGCTGAGCGCCAGACGCAGCCTGCATGAACGCATTTACCGCCAGATTCTTGAGCCAGCACCCCTGTTTTCGAACGCTGCCATCGATGCCCCCCTGTTCAACATGTCGATAGGCACACCTTTGGCAGACTGCCCGGTCATCGACAGCGCCCTGATGCTGCTAAGCCTGATCAACCGTCCACTGCTGCTCGATGAGCTTCCGGCACTGCTCTACAACCCTTTTCTGGCCGGACTGGAACCGGAACTGGAGCAGCGCATCGAGCTGGAGCAACGCCTGCGTCGCCTGGGGCTGGCCGAGCTGTCGCTGACCCAAATAATGCAACAGCTGGCACGACTGCGTTCGGCCAACCACCGGGCCCAAGACCCGCAAGCAGGGTCGGAACAAGGCTCGAAACAGGGATCGGAGCAGGGATCGGAACAGAGAGATGAGCCACCCTGCTGCCCGATCCTGGAACAGGCGCTACAGCTGCTGCACGGCGCGCGGCATCTGCCTAAACGCACCCTCAGTGAGTGGAGCCCCTGGATGCACAGCATCCTGACCCGAATAAGCTGGCCGGGCCAGCGTTCGGCCAGCAGCCTGGAGTACCAACAACTCAAACACTGGTACGAGCTGCTGGCAGGGCTGACGCGCTTTGATCCCCTGCTGGAGTCGCTGAGCTTCAGCGATGCCTTGAAATTGCTACGAACCGAGAGCCAGAGCACTATTTTTCAACCCCAGACACCGGACTCTGCCCTGCAGATTCTCGGCCCTCTCGAGGCGGCCGGGCTGCGTTTTACGCATCTCTGGGTCATGGGGCTCAATGACGAGAGCTGGCCCACCCCGCCCGATCTCAATCCGCTACTACCCGCCGCCTACCAACAACAGATGCAGATGCCGCACGCCTCGGCTGAGCGTGAACTGAGTTTTGCTCGACAACTGACCCAGCTGTTTGCCGCCAGCGCGACCCAAGTGGTCTTCAGCCATCCGCGGCGTATCGACGATCAGCACCTCAGACCCAGCGCGCTGATCTGCGGGTATTCGGCGGTGACCCTCGACGCCCTGCAACTGAGCCCCAAACACCGCTTCTGCGAACAGCAGCAAGCGCCTCATCCTGCCCAGCTACAAACAGGCGCCCCACGGGAGTTGATCGATACGGCGCAGGCACCGGGTATCGATGCCCGGGAGCTTGAGTTATTACGCGGCGGCAGCAGCATCCTCACCAATCAGGCGCTCTGCCCCTTCAGCGCCTTTGCGATCCATCGCCTCGGGGCCAAACCGCTGGAGCGCGCACAGACAGGCCTGAGCCAGGCCGACAGAGGCAACTTGATCCACGCCGTGCTGGAACACATCTGGCAACAGCTGCACTCCCAGAGCCAGCTGCTAGCAACCGAACCCCAGGCCTTACAGCAACTCATCATCGCCGCCATCACCAAAGCGATCACCCCGTTTATAAAGCGTGTTCCGAGCTGGATGGGCAGCCGTTTCTGGGGCCTCGAACAACAACGCTTACAGGCACTGGTCGAGCGTTGGTTGGCGCTGGAGCGCGAGCGGCCTGAGTTCCGTGTCGTGGGGGTCGAGAAGACGCTCAACACCGAGTTCGAAGGAATGCCGTTGCGTCTGCGCATCGACCGAATAGATCGGCTGAATGACGGCAGCGAGATGCTGATTGATTACAAGTCCGGCACCCCTCAGGTGGCTGACTGGTTTGGTGAGCGGCCGCGCCAGCCGCAGCTGCCGCTGTATAGTCTGGTGACCCGCCACCGCGTATCGGCGCTGGCCTTCGGGCAGATCAATGCCCGCGAAGTCACCTTCAAGGGCGTGAGCGCCAATGACATACCCGCCCTCGGCATAACCCCCCTTGCGCAGGTACGCACCGCGGCTGGCGCCGACTGGGAACAGCTGCTCGAATTATGGCAACAGAGCCTTGGTGAGCTGATGAGTGAGTTTATCGCCGGAGAGGTCCGGGTAGATCCGCTCGATCCTAAGGCGTACCAGTATTCCCAGTTACAACCCCTCAATCGTTACTACGAACTGGAGCGGCTGGGCACCTATCAGGACAGCCAGCCAGACCTCAACAGCGATATAAACCCGGAGCTAGACATAAAAAAGGTGCCCAGCCATGACTGACCCTGTAGATCTTGGCAATCGCCAACGTGCGCTCGACCCTCATCACTCGTTCAGTGTCCGCGCCCCGGCCGGATCAGGAAAGACCGAACTCCTGACCCAGCGGGTGCTGCGACTGCTGGCTCTGGTCACGCGCCCCGAAGAGGTGGTCAGCATCACCTTCACCCGCAAAGCTGCGGCTGAGATGCGCGATCGCCTGCTCAAGGCACTGCGATTAGCCGAGGATGATCAGCCACCCGAGTCCGAGTACCAGCGCCAGACCTGGCAGCTGGCGCGCGCGGCGCTCGCCAACGATCGGCAGCATGATTGGAATCTACTCCAGAATCCGGCGCGACTGCAGATCAAGACCATCGACGCGCTCTGCGCCGGCCTGACCCGCCAACTGCCGCTGCAATCGGCGTTCGGCCTGCAGCCCGATATCGCCCCCGATGCCACCGCGCTGTACCAGCAGGCGGTACAGCGATTGCTGGGGCAGCTCGAAAGCAACGAGCAGCTGGCGCAACCGCTGGGGCAGCTATTGCTGCATCTGGATAATGATATAGGGCGTACCGAACTGCTGCTGATCTCGATGCTGGCACGTCGCGACCAATGGCTACCGCTGATTGGCAGCGGTGAGCAGGTGCGCGAGGCAAGACCGATCCTCGAAGCCGGGCTCGCCCAGCTAGTAACCGATGAGCTATCAGCCCTGCACCAGCGACTCCTGCCTCTGGGTAGCGCCCTGGCATCGCTGGCTGACTTCGCCGCCCAGAACCTGCACGAGGCCGGTCGCGAATCCAACCTGACAGCCTGTCTCGGGCTGAGCGAACTGCCGCTGACATCGGCAGAGCAGCTCCCGATCTGGCAAGCGCTGACGGAACTGCTGCTGACCAAAGACGGTAACTGGCGGAAAACGGTCACCGTGGCCAACGGCTTCCCGCCAGGAAAAACGGCCGCCGAAAAAACAGTGACTAAGGCAAAAAAAGCGGACCTCTTGGAGCTGATCGGTTTGTTGGCCGAACAGCCAGGCATGCTGGACCGATTGCAACGTCTCAAACTGCTACCTGCGGCCCAGTATCAGGATAGCCAATGGCAAATCCTCGATGCCCTGACTCAGCTGCTGCCCAATCTGGTCGCCCAGCTATGGCTGGTGTTCAGCGAACTGAGCCAGGTGGATTATCCCCAGATAACGGCCGCAGCACTACAGTCGCTCGGCGATGAAGAACACCCCACCGACCTGTCACTGCTGCTCGACTACCGCATCAGCCATCTCCTAGTCGATGAGTTTCAGGACACCGCCTCACCCCAGATCGAACTGCTAAAGAAACTCACTTACGGCTGGCAGACCGGGGATGGTCGAACGCTGTTTATTGTCGGTGATGGAATGCAGTCCTGTTATGGCTTTCGCGACGCCAACGTCGGCCTTTTTCTGGAGGCCCGGCGCAACGGCATCGGTGACATCCAGCTCCAGGCGGCCGACCTTGAGGTGAATTTTCGCTCCCAACAACGGCTCGTCGACTGGGTTAATCGCGTCTTTAAAGGGGCTTTCCCCGCCGAAGACGATATCTCCCGGGGTGCGGTCAGCTATTGCGACTCGGTGGCGTTCAACCCGCCCCTGGACGGCACCGCCGTGCGCCTGCACGCCTGCGTCGACTACCCCGACGCCTTGAGTAAAGCGCAAGCCGAAGCGCAGCAGGTGGTCGAACTGGTACAGCTCAGTCGCCGCGAAGATCCCGAGGGGACGATCGCCATCCTGGTGCGCAACCGGCCACACCTCAAGGCCATACTACCGGCATTGCGCCAGGCCGGACTGAGCTGGCAGGCCACCGATCTTGATCCCCTCGCCACCCGCATGTGGGTGATCGACCTGCTGTCGCTGGCCAGAGCGCTGGCCAATCCTGCCGACCGTATTGCCTGGTTGGCACTGCTGCGCGCCCCCTGGTGCGGCCTCGACAACGCCGATCTGCTAAGCCTGGCCGGAAGCGCTGCGCTCCAGACCTCTATCTGGACCCGCATCCAGCAACTGGTCGAGAGCCCTCAGCCGGTGGAGAGCCCTCAGCCAGAAGAGAGCCCTCAGCCGGTGGATAGCCTTCAGCGGGTAGAGAGCCTTCAGCGGGTAGAGAGCCTTCAGCGGGTCGAGAGCCCTCAGCCGGTGGAGAGCCCTCAGCCAGAAGAGAGCCTTCAGCGGGTAGAGAGCCTTCAGCGGGAAGAGAGCCCTCAGCCGGTAGAGAGCCCTCAGCGGGATGAGAGCCCTCAGCCGGTAGAGAGCCCTCAGCTCTCTCCCGCAGGACAGGCGCTGCTGGTGCGCTTCCACCAGGTACTCTCCCAGGCCTGGCAACAGCGCCAGCGCCGCAGCCTCAGAGACAGCATAGAACTCTGCTGGCTTAAACTGGGCGGGCCCGCGACCCTGGATGCGGCGCAACGGCTGGATATCGACAAGACTCTGGCACTGCTGGAACAACATGACCAGGGCGGACGTTTGCAAGACTGGGAGGGGTTCGAGCGTGCCTTGCTAAGGCTTTATGCCCAGCCTGCCGCAGATGCCGATCCGCGCCTACAGATCATGACGATTCATAAATCCAAGGGTCTGGAGTTTGATACGGTGATCCTCGCCGGGATCGATCGTCGCCCTCCCAGCCCAGACAAACCCCTGCTGCAATGGCAGCTACGGCTCGACAGCCAGGGTCAGCAAGAACTACTGCTAGCACCGTTGTCGGCCCGCGATCAGGAACCGGAATCCATCTATGTATATTTAAGCAGCGAAGCTCAGGAGCGCGCGCGAATGGAATCCACCCGCCTGCTCTATGTAGGCGCCACCAGGGCGATCAAGCGTCTGCACCTGACCGCCAACCTGAGCACCGACAAGGACGGAGTGCCCAAAGCCCCCGGTAAGGATTCACTGCTGGCCGGGATCTGGCCGCAAGTCAACGAGGAGTTTGAGCTTAATCCCGCGCCTGCAATGCAGGAGTTACAGCGCCAGGCACCACGGCTGACGCAGTTAGAACGGATCGCCGCTCACTGGCAGCCGCCCTGCCCCCCTGATGAACAGCTGCTGGCCTCAGAAGCAGCAAAGAGCCGGGGTGACTGGGATACCTCTGATGAGGATGCCAACCTGCCTGAACCCGACTGGCAACAATCACCCCGGCTCGCAGGCACCCTGGTACACCAGATCTTTAAACAGCTGACCGAAGCCGGACTCACGACGGCCGACTGCGACCTGGAACCCTACCTACCCATTTGGAAGATCCAGTTGCAACAACTCGGCCTGGGAACTCGCGACCTCAACCCCGCCCTGCAGCGGGTTCAGCGCTTGGTCGGCAACACCCTGCAAGATCCTCGCGGTCGCTGGATACTCGACCCCGGGCATCAGGACAGCGCCTGCGAGCTGCCCCTAAGCGTCCTCAAGGGTCAGAAAGCGGCGCACTATGTGATCGACCGAACCTTCGTCGACGAGGAGGGCTCGCGCTGGATTATCGACTATAAGACCGCCGCCTGTCCGGAGGGCGAAAACTTCGAGCAATTTATCCGTGACGAAACCGAGTGTTACCGGCCGCAGCTGCACCGGTATGCCCTGGCATTCCGGGCACTGGAGCCGTGCATTATCAGGACGGCACTCTATTTTCCGGAAAGCCAGCACTTCGCAGAACTGCCGTTCGACGGCTGATTGTGTTTCTCAATGGTGCAATGCAGCCAGATATGTAAAAATCAGTAGCAGCGGCGACGAGCGCCCGCCAACTCTTTATAAACTGTGGCTGCATCATCCGGGCAGCCACGGAACCGGTAAACAGGAACCCGAAATGACAGATCTTCGCGTTGATGACCTAAACGTAGCATCCCAATCCGTACTGATCACTCCCCATGACCTCAAGCTAAGAGTACCTTTGACCGAGGCCGCTCGCCGCTCAGTACTCGAAGGCCGCCAGGTTGTCCGCAACATTCTCGATGGCACAGACCCGCGCTTGTTTATCGTCGTAGGCCCCTGTTCGATCCACGATCCAGTGGCCGCCCTCGAATATGGGCGCAAACTCAAGAAACTTGCCGACGAACTCAGCGATACCCTCTATATAGTGATGCGGGTCTATTTTGAGAAGCCCCGCACCACGGTTGGCTGGAAAGGATTAATCAACGACCCTTACATGGATGACAGTTTCAAAATTGAAGAGGGCCTGCAGATCGGTCGGCAACTGATGGTCGACCTGGCGGATATAGGACTACCGCTCTCGACGGAGGCCC
>JBLHND010000108.1:0-12862 GCA_047622605.1 Motiliproteus sp.
CTTGATTCGGCCTGCTGAGGGCAGCCCCGGCGTCTCGGGCTTTTCAGTTTTTACGACCGATATTCCCGGACATGGCCTGTCACAGCCCCCCCTGCGCCGCTGGCCGCACTGGCGCTCTCTGGCCAAGACGGTCGATCAGGCGATGGTACAGCAGGAGATGGTACAGCAGAGTGCAGATCATCCCGCGCGCAGGCGTGTAGGGGTGGGCCATAGTCTGGGTGCTATCCTGACCCTGTTACAGGCCCATCAGCATCCCGAACGATTTGAGAGGATTCTGCTGTTGGATCCGGTGTTATTCCCCCGCAAGATTATGCTGGCGCAGCAGACCCTGAAGATGCTGGGACTCTGGACTAGAATGCCCCTGCCAAAGGCGACCAGAAAGCGCAGCAGTCAGTGGGATTCCAGGGAGTTGATGCAGCAGCAACTCGCCGAAAAGCGCTTCTATCGCAGCTGGGATCCCGAGGCGTTGCATGGTTATGTGGGAGGTGGTCATCGAGCCACCCCGACAGGTGTCGAGCTCAGCTGTGCCCCGGAGTGGGAGGCCAGAATCTTTGCCAGCTATCCGACGCGGCTGATGCAGGCGATCAAGCAGGTCAAGATTCCGGTGCATATCATCTGTGCATCCAATAGCTTTCCTTTTGTGCTCTCGGGTGCCCAGCGCGCGGCCGCATTAAATCCCAACATTAGCTACCAGCGCTGGGGCGAAGGCCACTGTTTTCCGATGGAGCAGGCGCAAGCAACCGCCGGGCTGGTGCGGCGGTGGCTTGAGGAATAGGGCTTGTGGGTTTGAGGAGCAGAGTTTGAGGAGCAGAACTTGAGGAGCAGGGCTTGAGGAACAGGGCTTGAGGAGTAGGGAGATGGGAGGCAGCAGGGAGAGGGAACCTTCAAGGCGACGCGGATGGGCACTGATTCTCAGCCTGGCGTTGCTGCTGTCCGGCTGCAGCAGCTATCAGCTGGCCTATAACAACGCCGATTGGCTGCTCTTCCGCTGGGTAGGCGACTATGTCGAGCTGACCTCGGCGCAGCGCGCCGAGCTCCAGCCTCTGGTTGAGCAATGGCACGCCCAGCATCGGCGCACCCAGTTGCCCGGGTATGCCGGTTTTTTAGTCGCCATGCGGCACGAGTTGCGCGCGCCACCGCTGGAGGCGGCGCGCTTTGCGCAGTGGCAGACTCAGATTGAGGCGCACTGGCTGGCGTTGCGATCCAGTCTGGTCCCGCTCGCCATCGCCTTACTCGAGCAGCTCGAACGGTCGCAGCAACAGCAACTGCTGGCCGCACTGCGCACCGAGATCGAGGCCCAGCGCCAGGACGCTCTTGAGCGCAGTGCATTCGAGCAGGCGGAGCATCGCGCCAATCTGTATCGCCAGCGGATGAAGCGCTGGATAGGACGTCTGGATAGCGCCCAGCGCAGCGACTTACAGCAGCTGGTGCAAGCATTGCCGGATAGCGAGTTGCAGTGGCTGAGGTATCGCAGCCTGTGGGTCGATGAGTTAGAACGGCTGCTGCGGATACGCCCGGATAAGACCCGATTCCATACAGGGATTCGAACGCTGATCCTCAGCCCCGGCAGTATTCACGGCGGAGCGCTGCAGCAGTTGGTCAGCAGTCGGCAGCAGCGCAGCGACTATCTGCTGACGCTGATTAATGGTTTGTCAGCGTCACAGCGTGACCAGCTGCTCAGTGAAATGGATGACTTAATCGATGCGGTCGAACAACTGCAGCGTTAGCCCGACAGGCTGTTAGCAGTCTGTCGGACTTGACCGGTCGTAGCGAGGGAAAGACTGCTTTGAGGCAGTTTTTGATCTGTTTTGAGGCCAATAGTGATTCTATTAAACGAAAAACAGAGTGAAAAATGGCCAAAGTCAGCTTTTCCGCAGTAGATCAGTGTTAAGTCCGGCAGGCTGCTAAACTTACAAGATCCCGCCATCATCACCGGAGGACGCTGGCATGGATCAGCACGAAAAAATCAATTACCTCGAGTTTCCTGCAGCAGATCTTGATGCGATTAAAACATTTTTCTCAACAGTGTTCGGCTGGTCGTTTGTCGACTATGGGCCGGACTACAGTGCGTTTTCCGGTGCGGGAATCGACGGCGGATTTTTTCGCTAAGCATTGAGTACTCGAGTGGACAAGGGCGGCGCGCTGATCGTTTTTTACAGTCGGTTACTGGAGAAGACTCAGGATAAAATTGAACGCGCGGGTGGTCAGATTATAAGGCCTGTTTATGATTTTCCGGGCGGGCGGCGCTTTCACTTCTGCGATCCTGGCGGCAATGAGTATGCAGTCTGGTCCGATAAAGGCCCCCGGCCCCTGAAGGTGTAGGTCTCTATAAAAAGATGCAGGTCTTGGATTCAGCCCATAGGTCAGAGCGAATCGGGGTTTGGGTATTGTTAGCCGTCTGTCAGCTGGAATGGATCAAGGAGATAGGGCGATGAAAAAAACGATCATTACAATGACGCTGGCTGCCAGCGCCCTGCTGGGGTCTCTGGTCGCCGAGGCCGCAGAGCGGCCGATGGGCTTCTTTGTGACCAGTGTTGGTATGGGTAAGGGCGCGGATCTGGGCGGTCTTGAAGGCGCCGATGCGCACTGTCACAAGCTTGCCCGCGCAGCAGGTGCCGGTGAGAGGGCGTGGCGCGCGTATCTGAGTACCGAAGCGGACGATACCCGAGGCGTCTTCGCACGTTCCCGGATCGGCACCGGGCCTTGGTATAACGCCTACGGAACCCTGATCGCCGCCAACCTGACCGACCTGCATCTGTACAATAAAACCATCACCTTGGAGACCGCGCTGGACGAGTCGGGACGCCGCATTAAAGGCCGTGGCGACACGCCGAACGAGCACGATATGCTGACCGGTGCTCCCGAAGATGGCACCGGCTACTTCCCTGATGCGCAGGATCATACCTGCAGCAACTGGACCAGCAGTGATGCGGGCAGCGCCCAGCTGGGACATCATGACCGTCACGGTGGCGGCAACACCTCCTGGAACTCCGCCCACCCCTCGCGCGGTTGCAGTCAGGAAGACTTGAACACCACAGGAGGGGCGGGCAAGTTTTACTGCTTTGCCACGGACTGAGGTTTAACAAACAGGCCCAAAAAAGGCAGCCATTGGCTGCCTTTTTTCTGCCTATGTCTGAGGAACGTAGGCTGAGATGTAATCCCAGCAATCCCCTAGATATTCACCAATAAAAAAAGGATTCGCCTGTTTCGTCACGCTAAATACTCATGATCTTACATAGAGGGTGGCGCTCCGACACATTCAGTGTGAAAAAGTAACTGGCTCCAGGTGCGCGCCTGCGGCGCTTTGAAGTTAAGCCTGAGGCTGACAGATCTGTACTCACTCGGCACCTCCCTGTGCCTCGCCCTTCGGGCAACCTGCGGTTGTGCAAATCGGCTATCCTGCCGATTTGTCACTCGGCACCTCCCTGTGCCTCGCCCTTCGGGCAACCTGCGGTTGTGCAAATCGGCTATCCTGCCGATTTGTCACTCGGCACCTCCCTGTGCCTCGCCCTTCGGGCAACCTGCGGTTGTGCAAATCGGCTATCCTGCCGATTTGTCACTCGGCACCTCCCTGTGCCTCGCCCTTCGGGCAACCTGCGGTTGTGCAAAAACATGGTGTATACGAATACTCTAATCCGTCTTTTAGGATTCTGCAGGCACTAGGGAACTGTGTTGATGGTTTTAAAATAAAGGTATAAGGCTTGTGCTCTGATAATTAAAACAGGGGAGGGCCGGTCAGGGTTAAATTTAAATCTTTACAACATGGGAAATATGACGCAATCTAAAACGCTGTAACTTAGCGCGACGTAACTTTATTTGGATGTAGTTTGATTTAGATTGATTTAATTTAGATTGATTTAATTTAGATTGGTTTAATTTAGATTGGTTTAATTTAGATTGGTTTAATTTAGATTGATTGATGATAAATAAACATGGCGTAACGTAATCTAACATGTAGTGTCATTTTATTAAAAATGACGTTTTATTCTGGTTATATTCGTCTGAAAGGAATTTTTCCTATGACAGTCCCTATTCCTAACGCACCTTGTTCTAACTGTCAGCTCTTTCGGGTGATGTCGGTTATTGCCCTCACCGGCGTTCTCGCCGTAACCGCCTTCGCACCCGCCGCCCAAGCGCGTGGACCTATCGCCGTTGGACCCTCGGCTATTGATCTGGGCGTGGCGGTAAAGTACAGGCTGCTGGCGGCTGCGGCTATCACGGCTCCCGGATCTGTAATTGACGGTCACATAGGTGCCGGAGCCGCGATCACTATCTCGGGCACCACGATCACTTATGAGGAGGGCGGCGTAACGTATCCAGGCCTGATCGAACCCGGTGCGGCTCTCACCGGAGATGCCGGGCACTACAGTACTATATCTGATGATATGCGTAACGGATTGGCTGATCTCGACGCGGCCTACACGGCGGGGAAGGAATGCTTTTCTGAGCGTTTGAAGGAGTATCCATCTCCTATTCCAGGTTGTGTAGATATGGATCCTGTTTTAATAACTGATAATCTGGCGGGTATGACACTTAAAGCGGGCATGTACCACGCTGGCGCCGGATTCGCTCTCAGCGCTAGCATTCATCCCCTTATCCTCGATGGGGATTACAATGCAGCCGCTGTATGGCTATTCCAGACCGACGCCTCAATGGTCGTCGAGGCCGGGCGGAAAATGGAACTGATAAATGGTGCGAGTGCTGATAGAGTCTTCTGGATTGTCGATGGGGCCTTCACCTCCGGCGCCGGCGCAGCCATTGTCGGCAACATCATCAGCAAGGCGGCCATCACGTTAGGGGCGGGCACTCAGCTCAACGGTCGGGCGCTATCGGTAGACGCCGCAATCACCGCTCCCGGGTGCACTCTAGAATAACAACCAACAGGTTGATCAACAGAGGTCCCATCACGTAAGGGGCCGCTCGAGGTTTACGGGCGTTATCTGCAAGCGCAGCTGTCACCGCGCCCGGGAGTATCAGCAAGACCCTGTTGAATACGACGAGAAATACCAAAGACCACCCCGGCTTTCACAGCCGGGGTGGTCTTTGTCGTTCTCTGTGGGTCAGGCTTCAGTCTGACGGTTGTTTGTAGGTCAAGCCGCAACACCTAACCGGTACAGAGCATAAAAAAGGCTCTGTACCAGTTAGGTGTTGCGGCAGTTTATTCTGCATTATTGTCTTTTTAATCAAACTCCGGTTCCGCCTCCCGGCGGCTTCATTTGTGCGCCAGGCATGGCGCGTAGTGCCTTGATTGGCACTGTTCCGATACGCGTGGTGGCGGTCGGATGACTTGGTGGTGAAAGTCCACTATCGGCCCGGCAAGGGGAACGATTAGCCGAAAGCAAGGGTGTCCATCGTGAGCTGGAATCTGAAGGAAGCCTTAGGCAAAACACTGGCCTGACGAACAGAAATCGCATATGAGGCGGTCGCAGCGGGTAAGGAGGCAAATGTATCCAAAGCCCAATTCTTGCACGGAAGCTGTGGCTGTAGATGCGGCAGGTATAAGTGGGAAGGTCACGCGCATTACCCTGGGAGCTCTGCTGTCCTGCCAATGGCTACCGGTATCGTGAGGTACTGGAATGGGATAGCAGATGTCAGCCGACGCCGTAGTAGGTTTGTTGCCGCAAACTGAAGGGCAGAACACGTTAAACAGATTGGACTCAGACTCTCGATGACGACAAGAGCGGTAGAAAGGTCTGCTGAGATGCAGACACTCAAGGTAGAAGAGAACAGACAGAATCTGTGCGACGCTACTATTGAGACGGCAAGCGTCACGGTGGGAATGAATAACGTCCATGAAGAGCCAACAGATGATCTACTGTCGGCAGTACTGGAACGATCGAATATGCTTCGGGCCTACAAACGGGTTAAGCGCAATAAAGGCGCTCCGGGAGTGGATGGTGTCACAGTGGCTGAACTTGAAGCCTATCTGAAGCAGCATTGGCCAGAGCATAGAGAAGCGTTGCTGAAGGAGACCTACCAGCCACAACCGGTACGTAAGGTAGAAATACCCAAGTCGGGTGGTGGCGTGCGCCAGTTGGGGATTCCCACGGTGTTGGACAGACTCATTCAACAGGCATTGCAGCAGGTATTAAGTCCGGTTTTCGAACCGGGGTTCTCCGATCACAGCTTCGGTTTCAGGCCGGGACGAAGTGCAGGGCAGGCGGTATTGCAGGCCCAGGATTTTGCCGAATCAGGATACCACTGGGTAGTAGACCTTGATCTTGAGAAATTCTTTGACCGGGTTAACCACGACATTCTGATGTCGCGGGTGGCCCGCAAAGTCAGAGATAAACGTATCTTGAGATTGATACATAGCTATCTTGAATCAGGAATCTGCGAAGGCGGTCTGGTGGCGGCGAGGAAAATGGGCACACCGCAAGGTGGCCCGCTATCACCGTTGTTATCCAACATTCTGTTGACTGACCTGGATCTTGAACTGGAGCGCCGAGGGCATAAATTCTGCCGCTATGCCGACGACTGTAATATCTATGTCAAAAGCAAAGAGGCAGGAGAACGGGTACTAGCATCACTCACCGAGTATCTCGAAAAGACTCTGAAGCTCAAGGTCAATCGAGATAAAAGCGGTGTCGACAGGCCTTGGCTGCGAACGTTTCTCGGTTACACCTTAAGTAACCGGAGAAACAGCATACGTCTTGCGGTCTCTAAGGATGCGATTAAAAGCGTCAAAGGAGACCTGAAGGCCATGTTTCGTCGGGGGAGAGGCCGCTCTATCGCTAAGGTAGTGAAAGAACTCAACCCCAAGCTACGAGGCTGGATGAATTACTTCCGTCATACTGGCGTTACGAAAGTCCTGCAGGGGTTGGATGGCTGGATACGCCGACACCTGCGCAAGATTCTCTGGCGGCAGTGGAAGCAACCTCGTACCCGTTTCAAGCGTTTGATACAGCTGGGAGTTTGGAGGGCACGAGCCAAAGTGGGTACTCAAAATGGCCATGGAGCCTGGTGGAATTCAGGGGCACCACACATGAATATAGCCTTGCCCAAGAAACGCTTTGATCGAATCGGTTTAGTATCGTTGGTAGATTATAACCAGCGGCTCAAACGTTTAGCGTGAACCGCCGTGGTACGGATCCGTATGCCCGGTGGTGTGAGAGGACGGTGGGAGTAATCCTGCCTCCTACTCGATCTTTGTGCGCGACAAAGAAACCGAAGCAAAGGCTGCTCCTTGCCTTCCATGGCACCGCAGCATTCGAACATCCTTGTACATCAAAAACGTGCCCCTGCTAACCGCCCTGCGGGTACGCGCCTGCGGCGCTATGAAATCCAGCCTGAGGCTGACAGATTCGGATTCATGTGGCACATCCCTGTGCCTCACCCTTCGGGCAACCTGCGGTTGTGCAAATCGGCTATCCTGCCGATTTGTCTGCCTCAGCTGTCAATCTCGCCATTGCCTACAAGGATGTAGGTATGCCGTTGTTGTCGGGAACTGACAACGGCCAATGGCTCGACCCTGTGGGCCTTTTCAGTCTGAATTTCATCGGTTTAGAAGGAAGTTTGGTGTCATTCTGATGGTGCGATTGCCGCTTCAAGCCTTTCGAAATACTGCCTGATCACCCATACAGCCCCTTCCTAAATGTAAGCGGTGAAGTGTCCTTTGTCCTAGCAACACTTAACTAGTACAGAGCCTTAAAAAACCACCGTGCGCAATCCATTCAGGAATACCCGCTGGCCGACGTGATATTTCACTGCTCGAGCCAACGTTTGTGCTTCAATGTCACGACCGACCTGGGTCAGGTGCTGAGGATCGTGACTGTGTGAGACCCGTTCAACCATTTGATCGATAATGGGACCTTCATCAAGGTTCCCAGTAACATAATGCGCGGTAGCCCCGATAAGCTTAACGCCACGCTCATAGGCCTGAAAATAGGGTTTGGCACCCTTGAAACCGGGCAAGAAGGAGTGGTGAATATTGATGCATCGTCCCGCCAGTTGATTACAGAGCGTGCTGGACAGTACTTGCATGTAACGCGCCAGCACCACCAATTCAGTGTCAGTCTCTCTAACAATGTCCAACAACCGCGCTTCCTGCTCGGGTTTGTTTTCTTTAGTTACTGGCAAGTGAATATAGGGAAGCGGGGATTCATATAATAAGTGCGACACTTTGGATGGAGCGGTAGAGCAGATCACGCAAGCAGTGATCATACTTAGAGACCATGATCAAAACCTTGGCAGGCTGATCGGCATCACGGATTTCCCATTCCATATCAAACCTTAGAGCGGTCACTTCGAAAGCCGCTCGAAGATGATCGGTACTGGGGTTCCGGTCCCCTTCAAAAACAAACTCAATAGTTGAAAAGAAGCGCCCCGAATCCAGATCATCAAACTGATGAAACTCTTTAATAAAACAACCGCGATCGGCCAGAAAATTACCTAATGCAGCAACTATCCCACTACGCCCTGGGCAGGCCACCTTTAAGATAAAAGCAGGTTTGTTCTTCATGTTTACACCAAAACATGATAGATATTTTAGGTCGATGCGTGCCAGAAGTTCAAAGCGTTCTGCATTGATAACGGCAGTAACGTCGAATAACTGGCCGACATTCAGTAAAGCAGCGGCTGCGGTTAAACCTTCATCCGACTGCCCGATGGGTCATAGAGAGCTCGCAAGGATGCCTGGGCGCTAAACCGTTGCTTGGCGATTTCAATCTCGAAAGTCGCTGACTCGATACGATCTTTGGTCAAACCAGGCACCTCGACATAACCCATCCCTATAGCAGCACCCAGACTATGACCGTACATACCCGATGTCAGATAGCCGACGATTGCGCCGTCCATCACTATCGGCTCATTGTGATAAAGCAGGGGCTCGGGGTCATTCAACTTGAACTGCACCAGGCGCCGGTCGGGTATACCCGCAGCTTTTGCCGCCAAAAATGCATCACGCCCCATAAAATCACCTGCATCAGGTTTTGCCGCAAAACTGAGCCCTGCCTGAAGCAGATTATCTTGGGAGCCTACATCGTGACCCCAATGACGGAACCCCTTCTCGAGACGCAGGCTGTTGAGGGCATGCATACCCACATTTCGAAGTTCAAAGGCGGCACCTGCTTTTTGCAGCGCCCGATAGAACCCTGTTGCCCGTGCTGCAGGCACAAAGATCTCCCACCCCAGCTCCCCAACGTAGGAAAGTCGCTGTAACCAAACCTCAGTACCCGCGACTCTGGCAAAGCGTCCGGTACCGAAGACAAAACCCTTCGGACTCACATCGGTGTCGGCCAACAGCTCAAGAATCGCACGGGCATTGGGGCCCTGAAGCGACAGGCAGGCATAGTCGGCGCTGATATCGCGCAGTTGCACATCCCCCTGCAAATTCTTTTTCAGGTGCCACCAGTCCCTGTTAAAGGAGCTGATACCCGTGGTAACCAGATAACGATTCGTATCGAGTTTGGAGAGCGTAAGGTCGGCTTCGATGCCTCCGCGCGAGTTCAACCATTGGCTGTAAATCAGAGCACCCTGTTCGACAGCCACATCGCCAGCACAGATCCACTGCAAGGCCTTCTCGGCATCCGGGCCTGAAACCTCAAACTTCCCAAAAGAGGAGATGTCGTAGACGCCGACATTTTCACGTATTGAGCGGTGCTCTGCTGCGTAGAAATCAAACCAATTCTGGCGCTTGTAGCTGTATTGATATTTGGCGGGGGCGCCATCTCGAGCAAACCAGTTCGGACGTTCAAAACCACCTACCTCGCCAAAGCACGCGCCCTGCTCTGCAAGAACCTCATGCAGGGGTGAGCGAACTTGATCGCGGCCGCTCTCATACTGATAGAACGGCCAATGCATGGCATAAGTGTGGCCCAAGGCCTCAGGAATACGCGCTTCAATATAAGACTGAGTCCTCTGCGCAGGGTTATGACGACGTACATCACACTCCCAGATATCACCGGGTGGGTAACCATCGATGATCCAATCAGCCATCAACAGGCCTAAACCACCCCCCGCACCTATGCCTTTGGAGTTCAGACCGCAGGCGACATAGAAATTATCAACTTCAGGCGTTGGACCCAGCAGATGGAGATTATCGGGGGTAAAGCTCTCAGGGCCATTGAAGAAGGTACGGATGCCGGTTTTTTGCAACGCCGGCAAGGTCTCCATACCCCGCATCAGGTACTCTTCGATATGATCGAGTTCGCAAGGAAATTCATCAAAACAGAAATCTTCCCTAATCCGCTCCATAGAACAACCGCGGGCATTGTGCTCAAACCAGCCCACCAGCATCTTGCCAGCGTCTTCTTTGAAATAGACACCTTTATCAAAATCTCGAAGGACCGGACGCTTAGTCAAGCCATCCATCTCCTCGGTAACGACATAATAATGCTCGCAGGCATATAGCGGCAGATCAACACCGATCTTGGCCGCGATGTCCCTTGACCAAAGCCCCCCGGCCAGTACGACCTTAT
Organism: Motiliproteus sp.; assembly: GCA_047622605.1. Classification (GTDB taxonomy): domain Bacteria; phylum Pseudomonadota; class Gammaproteobacteria; order Pseudomonadales; family Balneatricaceae; genus Motiliproteus. Next base: position 10,419 of record JBLHND010000108.1, read on the forward strand.
CGGCGATAATGGAGCCCTGTTCGGTCTTGACCCCTACCGCCTGACCGCCCTCTAGCAGGACCTCTTCGACCTTGACGTTTTCGATGACTCTGGCACCCTGCATACGCGCACCCTTGGCGAGCGCCATGGTGGTATCGACAGGATTCGTCTGACCATCTTTTTCTATATACAAAGCACCGACGATGCCATCGGTATTAATACCGGGATAGAGTTCGACGAGACGCTCAGTGTCAATCATCTCAGATTCCACGCCGAAGACCGCCGCCATGGAGGCTGTCCGGCGAAGTTCCTCCAAACGCTCAGCCGAACGCGCAACGGAGACACTGCCGATCTGCCGGTAGCCCGTGGCCTGCCCGGTTTCCTCCTCCAGCGAGGCATAAAGTTCATGGCTATATTTAGCCAGACTCGTCAGGTAAGGCGTAGGCCAGAGCATGCTGACCAAGCCCGCTGCATGCCAGGTCGTACCACAGGTAAGCTGCTTGCGCTCCAACACCACCACATCCTTAACGCCACGTTTTGCCAGATGGTAAGCGATGGAACAACCCACGATTCCACCACCAATAATGACCACACTAGCCTTAGCGGGCAGTTCGTTTTTATTCGTCATAACGTATAACCTTCTTATGGCTAGTCACTCGCCGCCGATCGCGGTCAATGCAAGAGACTCTAAAGAGTGATGCCGCCAGGGGTGGTTTAAGAAGCGGGCACTAGAGCCATGCCGCCACCCTGCAGCAGCCTGTGATTATTTTTTCATAATACACAAAAAAATATCTGGGAAAACGCCACACAATCTGTGTGTTAGAGGGATATTTACATGAGTCAGCACGGGTAACAATTGACAATTTTTTTCACTGCGGTAACTTTACTTACCATGAACAGGGCATCCGCTACTGAACGGGTAACACAGGATCCGATGACGACCTCTTTTGATTTTCGAAAACTCCCCCCCCTCAAAGCCCTTAAAGGATTTGAGAGCACTGCCCGGCTGCTTAGCTTTCGCAAAGCCGCCGAAGAGCTTAACCTGACCCACCCGGCAATCAGTCACCAGATACACGCACTTGAAGCAAGCTTGGGTTGCAGATTATTTGTCCGCCAAGGCCGCTATACAGTGCTTACTGCTGAGGGAAAACGTTTCTATCCGGTCGTCCGGGAAGCCCTGGAATTGTTGACCAACGGCAGTGAATCCATCCGTCGTAGTGGCCACCAGCCCCGCTTGCGAGTACAAACCTATATATCGGTCTCTATTCGCTGGCTCTCCCATAGACTGCCTCGCTTCAGAGCACGCTACCCAGGCCTGGAACTCCAGCTGCTATCGAGCATACAAGAGCAATATTTTGACGAAGCTAACGCCGATATCGGCTTAATATTTTGCCGCAGGCCCCCTGAGGGCCCTATGCACTGGACACCGCTAATACAACCTAAGCTGTTCCCGGTCTGCAGCCCCGGGTTGATGGCTAACGACCCTAAACTCCTGCAACCTCAGGATTTACTCGACTATCCGCTGTTGATCGTCACCTCCGAGGCCTGGCAGTGGCAGGACTGGTTTGATTCAGCAGGGTTAGATGACGTCCAGGCCCAGTACTCGATCAGCGTCGACAGTACCGCCATAGCGCTGGAAATGGCGATGGACGGGGAAGGTATTACCCTCGTTAACGGGCCTTTTGCAGACAAAGACTTGAACGCCGGTCGACTTATCCAACCGGTGCCACACTGCGCCGAAGGTTTAGGGGAATGGGGGCTGATATGCCACAAGGACAAGCTGGAACTAGAGCCTGTTCGAGCCTTTATCGAATGGCTCCAGGAAGATATGCACAGCCACCGATAGCATCGAAATTTCCTGACCGGGAGCACGCAACAGATCACACCCTAAATAAGCGTATCAGGAATTCATAGACATCGATTAACGTTGCACTATTGCACTGCGCGATAACAGCGAATAATTTTTAGCTGTTTACTTCAGGGTCTCGAGATAGGCAATCAGGTAATTCTGCTCCGCCGTGTCGGTAATGGAAACATGACGCATTCGAGTACCTGGTACCAGTTTTTCATTATTGACGACCCACTTACGCAGGTTGCCCTCGCTCCAGACAATTGCGGAGTCTTTCAAGGCTTCGGAATAGGCAAAGCGCGGCAGACTGGCCGCCTTACGACCGACAACGCCGGTCAGTGTCGGCCCAAAGGTATTCTTGCTGGAGTCTTCCGAATGGCAGGCCTCACAGTTATGGTTAAACACGCTCTTGCCAGCAGCGGCTTCCATCGACTCGGCGGAAACAACTGCCGATGCGGCTAGCAGTCCGGAAACTGCAATCATGGATATAGCTTTCATAGGTATCCCTCTAACCTCAAACCAGATAAATCTAACTGACATGAGTATATGAGTTCAGTCGCCGGTCAACGCTTGTACTTCAGTACTGAATTGCTAGACCCTGAGCCTAACATGGGCT
>JBLHND010000109.1:0-12758 GCA_047622605.1 Motiliproteus sp.
TTCTGCAATCAAAGATGCAGAAGGTCTGACCTCTTTTGTTACCCTGAAGTCTGAAGAAGCCAAGGCCAGCCTTGAAGCGTTTAAGACCGATGCTCAGGTTGCTACCGAAAGCGCCAAAGCTTACTTTGCTGAAGTTCAAGCTATCCTGGCTGAGAGCAAAGATACCGTCGCTAAGGCAACGGCAGCTGTACCCGCTAAAACCGCAGCATAAATTAAGCGGCTTTTAAAAAGGCCCCCACCAGCAATGGTGGGGGCCTTTTTTGTGGGTTGGCGTTTTGTAGGCAGAACGTAGTCCGGCAAGGCTGGCAAGGTGCCGTCATCGTCAGGCTGAAGCCGACCCATGAAAGCGGGGATTGCATCCCCGCCGACCTCGCTCAGCAGCGATCGGTCGCCCGTCTAGGCCTGCCCTGGCTCGGCATCCCTCAGACCCTGCAGGTCTGCGGAGTAACGCCCGTTACCGTCCTCCGTACCACCGCTATATTTTTTGTAGACCCTAGCTCGGTCCGCCTGAACCCTCCATAATCCACCCCTAAAACCTCAGGTTAAGCACCACCTGGAGCTGCGGTTCCCGCATCGTAACGCATCGCGCACGACGGGACTGGCTGGGGTAACAACTCATACCACTTGGACTCTTATGGATCTTGCCACCTATCTAAATGCGGTAACCGCCCTCTTTATCATCATCGATCCGGTGGGCGTCGCGCTGATCTTCCACTCGCTGGTACCGGTCGGGGACAGTCGGCACCGGTTCGTGATGGCAGCCAAGGCAACCCTGATCTCGTCACTGCTGCTGTTTATCTTTGGTAACTATGGAGAGCCACTGCTACACAGCCTGGGTATCAGCATTGCAGCGCTGCGAATATCGGGCGGCCTGTTGCTGTTTTTTACCGCCTTTAAGATGATCACCCAGGATACCGGCTATACACAGTCTACGGTCCGCAAGGATGTATCCGTCTTCCCCCTGTCGATCCCGATGATGGCGGGGCCAGGGTCTCTCACGCTGGTTATCCTGCTGTTTTCCAAAGCGAGTTCGACCACCGATCAACTCTCGGTACTCGCGGCCATTCTGAGTATTACCCTGACAACCCTGGTGCTGATGCTGCTTTCAAAATACGTAAAGGTGATCATAGGCCGAACCGGCGATGAGATTCTACGCCGCTTTCTCGGGGTCATCCTGGCAGCACTTGCCATCCAGTTTGTCGCGGACGGCATAGCGGGCATGGGGTTCTGATATCCTAGAGAGTCGCGGTGTTTTAGCCTTGCCAGCTCTCTAGACCCTGCCCTGCCAGGCGGGCTTAAATAGGAACCCTTGTTATTGCGGGTTAGCCCCAGAAACAGCCATGCGGGTCTTCATCGACCAGGCTCAGAAACTGTTTGAGCGTAGCCACTGAGGGTTCTGGAGCATACGCGTGCCATCTCAGATCAGCGCGCTGGCAGTAGACTTTCCATAGGTTTTGACGTTTAACATAGGTTGCCTTGGCAATGGACTGCTGCAGCTGTTTGTCAGGATTATTCCACGCGGGTCGTACTTCAAATATTTCGATCATTTGGCCTTCAATCAGAAAGCCAAGATCGAGTTCGTTGCGGACAGCCGCAGGCGGCCGCCTCGCCTCGATGAAGGTGCGAACCTCTTTTGAGTACCTGACCATCTCGAATTCACTGAATGCCATAATCAACCTCTAAAACCATCTTTTGCATTCGAGTAAAACCTCCAGCATGCAACATCTCAGGGTGGGTCACTGAACACCCTGGCCCTAATTAGATACCGGAAAATCACTCTATAGGTGACACCTGCTGCACTTGCCGCATCAGGCATGTCCACCCTGGCTGATGCGGTTCGTGCCGCAGCACATTTTACCCGAGGCCGGCCTCCGGCAACCCATTATGAGCCCCTGAATGCTTTCCTCCAGGCTGAAGGTGTCAATCCGAATGATTGACGAAACTGCTGACGCATGGAAATCACCGAGCCGAAACCCGCATGTTCCGCAACACTCTCGATGGAGAGTTCGGTTGTTTCTAACAGGCGCTGGCACAGGGAGAAACGTTCATTGAGCAGCCATCTTCCTACCGTGGTCCCGGTGAGTTGACGAAAATTCCGGGTAAAAGTCCGCCTGCTCATATGGGCACGTAGTGCCAGGCTGTCCAGAGTATGGACACACTGAAGATTGGCACGGACCCAGTCGATTAAGTCGCTCAGACTAGAATCGCGGACGGCTGCGGGCAGCGGCTGGTCTATAAACTGGGCCTGGCCACCTTGTCGATGGGGAGGGATCACCAGCCGTCTGGCTGCATGGTTGGCCTGTTCCGCCCCCAGCCTTGCTCGCAGCATATGCAAGCAACAGTCGATGCCTGCGGCTGTTCCCGCAGAGGTGATGATGCGCTCAGCATCGATATAGAGCACATCCGGCTGCAACTGTACTCCGGGGTAGCGACGGGAAAAATGTTCGCTGTAGGCCCAGTGGGTAGTAGCTTGTCGGCCATCCAGCAGCCCGGCTTCCGCCAACACGTAGGCGCCTAAGCAGAGTCCAACCACCTGAGCACCTCGCTGATGAGCAGCCACCAACGCGTCCAGCAACGGCTGGGGAGGACGTTCTTCCGGATCTCGCCAGCTAGGTACGATCAGAATATCGGCCTGCGTTAGTGCTTCCAGGCCCTGCCCTACCACTAGTTCGTAGCCTGCGGTGGTCTGTAATCTGGAGCCCTCGGCCGAACAGACGCTGAGTTCGAAGGCACCGGGTGCGGTCAGCCCCTCCCCAAACACCAGGCAAGGAACAGACAGGTGGAAGGGGCTTATACGGTCGAAGGCGATCACGGATACCAGAGCAGGGTTGGACATCGGTCAGCTCTCATTAAACACGTATTAAACCACAAATGGCCCAATGTAATAGATATTGGTCATTTGGGCCACTTACTCGGCAACCCTATACAGCGGACAATCCCTTCAGCACCTCACTTACAGGAGATCCGTATGTCCCAACCAACGAAGCGCGCCCTGCTTGTTATCGACCCTCAGAATGACTATTTACCCGGCGGAAAATTCCCTTTGTGGAATACAGAGATCAGCCTCAACAACATCGAGGTTGCCATTAACCGAGCCCAGCGGGCAGGAGATCCTGTGGTTCTTATCCAACATGTCGCTGACGCTACGCTGGGCATCGCCCCCTTCTTCAACGAAGGAACTGAAGGTGCCGCTATATACCCGCGTATCCTGGCCCTGGCTCCCGACGCACCGGTCATTGTCAAAGCTTTTGCCGACAGCTTTCATCATACAAATCTGGAGGCGACCTTAGCGGAGCTTAAGGTGGGGACGCTGCTGATCTGCGGAATGATGACCCAGAACTGCGTCATCCATACCGCTATATCTAAGGCGGCAGAGAGATATCAGGTCTCAATTCTTGAGGACTGCTGTACGACGGTGGACCCGATGATCCATAAGATCGCTCTGCGTGCGGTATCAACCCGCTGCACTCTGGCCTCACTCGACGAGGCCCTTCCCGCAGGAGAATAACGGTCCTGTATGTCTGGCTAGCTGTTGCGAAGCTAGAGGACACTCGCCATGCAACGCGAGGTAGGCTGGGGCCATCCCAGCTTTAATTGGTCTATGCGAACCTGCACAGATGCAGGCGTACCTGGAGGGATATTGCTGGGATAGCATCCCAGCCTATGGTCCTGAATATCATCAGTAATCAGACTAAACAATAGTTTCCGACAACTCCGGCGCCGGCGCCGATTTGCGAACATAGATTAAGATCCCCAGGGCGCCCAAGCTACACACCAAGAATCCGGATACCAGGGGTAACACCGTACCATCGTAGGCCTGGCCGATCAGTGATCCGACGGTGACGGACACCAGCGTTTGTACCGAACTGATCACCGAGGTAGCGACACCCGCGATGTGGCCTAAGGGCTGTATCGCCAGGGTGTTCAGATTGCCGAATAGAATACCAAAACAGAAAAAAATAACCGCCAGATAAGCCATCAACATCAACAGTGGCGGATGCCCCGTGACGCCTTGCGCATAAACGAAGAACCCGATGGACGAGAGGGACAGGCAACCCAGAGCGGCAAAACATAGCGACTCCATAGGAAAGCGCATCACTAGGGTCGAGTTAGCCAACGATGAGAGCCCGATAGCCAACGCCAACGCCCCGAAGTACAAAGGAAAGGCTTCACCCAGCTGGTACTCAATTTGAAAAATCTGCTGAGCAGAACTCAGATAACCGATGAACGACCCGAAGATGATGCCTGCGGCGAACATGTAAAAACGGGCCACCTTATTGGCCAGGGTTTCCTTGATACCGGCCACGATGGTCGACCCTGAGAATTTCAGGCGTTGTTCTTTTGCCAGGGTCTCGGGTTGACGAAAGTGTAGCCACAAAACGCCCGTAAGTCCTGCGATGAAGAGCAGCCAGAAAATACCTCTCCAGTCAGAAAACAGCAGCACAGCCTGCCCCAGGGTAGGAGCAAGGGCCGGGACCAGCACGAAAAAAACCATGATCAGCGACATCACCCGACCCATCTCCCTACCCGAGAACTTGTCTCTGATCATGGCCAGGGTCACCACCCGACAGGCGGCAGCGCCGAAGCCCTGGCACAGGCGGCCAATCAGCATCAGAGTAAAATTGTCGGAATACAGCGAGATCAGGTCGCCGATCAGGAAGAAGACGATGCCCAGGTAAATCGCCTTTTTTCTGCCAAAGGAGTCCGAGACAGGCCCATAGAGCATCAATCCAAACGCCATACCCAGAAAGATGGTGGAAATAATCAGTTGATTCTCATTGGGGTCCTGCACCCCCAGGCTGGAGCCAATTTGGTCCAGGGCCGGCAACATGACATCTATCGCCAACGCCACCAGCGACATGAGCAGAGCCATCAGGAAGATAAATTCTTTATTGCCTGTCGTTTTTTTAGATTGCTGCATTAAAATTCCAAGAAGCTCTGGGCGGCTGCCGGTGTTGTTGAAGATAGCTGACAGTTTTCAGCCTGACGGATGACGGGCCACAGACCAAAAAACAAGAGAAGGGCAAAGAAGAACTAAAACACAATCACTTGGAAGCGGACCGTAGAGGGTTGCCGCGTAGGTCAGTCTATTCTCCGACAGGCTGATCGGCTACAGGGATTGCAAATAACTGACAGAAATGCGCGAAAGCGCCGTCATTTTAGTGCGAGGAAGGATAGCGTTAGTGCGAGAGAGGATAGCGCAGGAGGTTAGGCTTCCCGCGCAAGGCACAGATCACTGCCCATGTCGGGCTGAAGCCTAACCTACAAACGACAAGCAGGCGGCTAACCCCGAACCAGCCTATCAATGCAGATCATGAGTAACTTTTATATCTTTTACCGTCTCTTTTTTTGCAGGATTTTTACCGATGGCAACGGTTAGCAGACCCTTACTAAAATCAGCAGTGATCTTATCTTTATCAGCATCCTGAGGCAGGGATAGCACGCGCTGGAACTTACCATAGCAGCGTTCCACGCGATGATAGGTACCCGTCTGCTCTTCAGCCGCTTTGGTTTTTTCACCGCTGATCAACAAAGAATCTCCCTGGAGACGAATCTTGATATCTTTCTCTTCAATGCCTGGCACTTCGATACAAACAGAGTATTTATCATCGGTTTCATGAACATCCAGGTTGGGCCTGAAAGCCATCTGCCGATCTAGTAACGGACTCTGTTGAAATAAACTACTGCTACCGAAGCCCTGCAGCACTTCATCAAACATCCTGTCGATATCCTGATGAAGCCGACTTAAAGGAAATGTTCTTTCAACATCAGTCAGCGTGCTAAGCGCACCCCTGCGGTGGTGTTCGTCCTCTTTCTTGAACCAGTTGGAGGGTGACAGTCTCTCTATGTTCATGGTGGTTCTCCTTAAATTACGCATTTATGTTCGTTAGTGAGTATAGGTGACACCTAACGGATCTTATTCATATAAGGACTTGGTAATTATTTTAAATATTTTCATATATTTCAATTATATAAAACCGCTTGTTTTAATAATTATTTGATTTACAACCCTTTAAATTAGAACTTGTTAATGTTGAAATATTAATTAATTACTTAACGTTAAATTGATTAAATTTCAACTCCGTACTCGCGAGCCGCTGTCGTCATCCTGCGTAGATCCACAGCGGGACTCGGGCCAGATTATTTTCAACGGCTAGTACGCCTGGGATATTTTCGGCTGCAAGCTGAGCGGCCTGCTTCTCTAGATCGGTCTCGATGAGCCCCCAGAGCTGGACGACCCCATCCTCGACGACCACGTTGATCCTTGCCGTATTAAGACCGACCTCCGTGGAGAATTCATACAACAGGCTTTTCCTAATACTCCTGTCATCCACAGAGCCAGGCTCGCTGGTCTTAGCACCTTTGGCCGTCAGGCCGTGCAGTAAATTCGCTCGACTGACGAGCCCCGTCAGCAGCCCGTCTCGAGTCACAGGCACCCGTTTAATATGATGTTTTTCAAGGAGCGTCGCTATTTCGTACAGGGGTGTCTCTTCGCTTACCGCAATAACACCCCGGCTCATTATTTCGTGGGCCCTGCGCCCGTGGGTCTTGATATAGCGGGCGGCATTGTCTGTTGCGGAATAAAACAGACTCACCCACCACGACGATCGCGGACGGGTCTCATTCTCCTCGCGGCACATCAGATCGCCCTCACTGACCATGCCGAGTACCTGCCGGTTGGCATCGATGACCGGAACCGCACTGATTCTGTACTTTAACAACAGGGCTGCAATCTCCCGGGTTCCCGTCTCTGGTGAAACGGTAATAACATGGGTGGTCATAACGTCAGCGGCATGCATCCTGTTTCTCCTTCAAGCCAATATAGAGCTACATCCTTAGACTGATAATAGGCCAACTCCGGACAGCTCTCCGTTCTCAAGCACCCGCGAGGGAGGCACGGCCACCGGGCCTCGGGCCGCGAGAGTAATATCGGCAGTCACCAGGGTCAAAAAAAACAGTCCTGGTGGTCAGTCTTTGATAAAATGCTCGGCTCACTCATGCACTGGATTTACGTTCCAGCCAGCGACCAGGAAAATCATGTCAAAATTTGTTGTTACAGCGCTCTATAAGTTCGTCACTCTCGAGAATTATGAGCAGCTGCGTGCTCCCCTGCAGGCAGTGATGGAGGCCAATAGCATTCGCGGTACCTTGCTACTCGCGCGCGAAGGGATCAACGGCACGGTTGCCGGTAACCGCGAACAGATAGATACCCTGTTGGACTGGCTGAGAAGCGACCCACGCCTGGCCACCCTGGATCACAAGGAGTCTTACACCAGCCAAGCGCCATTCAAGCGCTGCAAGGTCAAACTGAAAAAAGAGATCGTCACCCTCGGCGTCGAGGGCATAGATCCGGATCGGGTGGTGGGTACCTATGTTAAACCAACCGACTGGAATGCCCTGATCAGCGATCCCAGCGTGCTGGTTATAGATACTCGTAACGACTACGAAGTGACTATCGGTACCTTCGCCAACGCGGTCAATCCCAAGACCGAAACCTTCCGCGAGTTTCCAGCCTTCGTCGCTGATACGCTGGACAAAGATCTGCATAAGAAGGTCGCGATGTTTTGTACCGGCGGTATTCGCTGCGAGAAATCCACGGCCTACCTCAAAGAGCAGGGCTTTGATGAGGTCTTTCACCTGCAGGGCGGCATCCTCAAATACCTGGAAGAGGTGCCGCAGCAGGATTCCTTGTGGCAAGGTGACTGCTTCGTGTTTGATGACCGGGTATCGGTTAACCATCAGCTACACAAGGGGATATACGATCAGTGTCACGCCTGCCGCAAGCCGATCACCGAGCAGGAAAAAGACAGTGCTCAATATGTCATCGGCGTCAGCTGCCACCATTGCTTCGATACGAAATCAGTCAGCCAAAAAACCCGCTTTTCGGAACGCCAAAAGCAGATGGAGCTGGCCTCACAAAGAGGCAACGCTCATATGGGAGCCGAGGCGACTATTACGCTCAATCACAACAAACAGAAAAAACAAGCGGCTAAAGAGGCACAACGCCAACACCTGCCGTCGATTAACGCGCCTGGCTAACGATACCGACCTGCGCCCTGCCCCAGCAGCCTGCAATTGAGTGTGGCGGCAGATCCGCTGTGCCCAAAGCTACAGAGATAGATAGGAAGTTGTCGAGGTCAAGTAAAACGGGGCCCTGTTGGTTGGGCTGCAGTCCGACATAGGCAGCAACCTTGCTGGCTGTCGGGCTGAAGCCCAACCCACAAAAGAAGCTGAGACAACTCGCTCCGGTGGTCGGTCTGAAAATGTTACTGCAGTTCCGACAATGGGATCAGGGGGAACCTCAGTTGGGCTGAGGCCAACCCGCAATGCCAGCACCCTGGCCCCGCCGCCGATCGGTTTCAGCCGTTGGCGACTGGACCCGCTTATCCGGCCTAAGAGGCCAGGCAGATCGCCTCACCATGGTCGTGAACTTCGACCAGGCAGCGGTGCAGCGCACGTATCGCCAAATCGTAGCTCTCTTCCTCGATCATAAACTGCATATCGACCTGGCGCATCGACTGGTGCATGGCCAGTACGTTGATTTTCTGTTCCGCGAGCGCCGTTACCGCCTTGGCCAGCATGCCGGTCACCTTCATATCGCTGCCGATCGCCGAAACGATCGCGACCTTTTTCTGCGCAATCTCGACATCAGGGAAGCGCGTCTGCAGGTCGCTGCTGATCCGCCTGACCGTCTTCAGATTGGTCGCCAGATAATGGGTGATGGTGTTGGCGTTGATATCCTTGGAAATCACATGACCCTTGAAACGGCGGATAACGGCCATGATCTCAGTATCGAAGTGGCTGATATTACCTGCCATATCCTGGTCGAATACCTCGATGGCATAGACGCCCTTGGTACCGGCGATGATCTCCACGCAGGGGGTATCGCTGACATAATCACCGGTTATCAGTGTGCCATTATGCTCGGGTTCGAAGGTGTTCTTCACCCGTAGCGGGATGTTGCTCTGGCGCAACCCCTTGGCGGCCCGCGGGTGGATCGCTTCCATGCCCAGGTTGGCCAGCTGGTCGGCAACGTCGTAGTTAGTACGACCGATGGGCACGGATTTGGCTTCGCCCACCAGACGCGGGTCGGCACTGGAGAGGTGGAACTCCTTGTGGATGATCGCCTCGGCGGCCTCGGTCAGCACGGCGATGCGGCTGAAGATCATCTCGCTGTAGCCGCGATCGAAGCTTTTCATCAAGCCATCCTGGCTGTGGGCATAACCGGTCACGATAGGCAGCACGCGGGAGAGCTCCAGGCCCGCAAAGGCGGTCTGGATACGCACATCCAGCGAGGTATGCTCTTTGGATTGCCAGCCGGTGAGATCGATAAAGCAGGCGTTGACGCCATCGCGTTGCAGCAGCCGGGCGCTGTTCCAGGCGCTGTGGGCCTCGCCGATGCTGGCCAGCATCTCACGGACCGTAGCCAGATGCCCTTCCAGAGAGAAGTGGCCGTGCAGGCACAGGCTCTGCAGATCGTCCAGGCAGTGTTCGGCGCTGTCCAGCCGCTCGCCGATAAAGGCGTTGGCTTCGGCCAGCAGCTCCGGTTCGGGAAAGAGATCGGCGTTGATGCCGAACATCACTTCTCGCAGAGCACTGAGCGCCTTACGCCAGCTCGACGCCTCGGTACCGTTGGCAAACAGGGCGAAGATGCCGGGCTGGCCACTCTTCTTGTGCTCCAGCAGCTGGTCGGTAATGCCGCCGTAGGCCGAGACTACGAACACCCGCTGGTAGAGGTCATCGCGACGCTGAGGTTTATGGATAATATTGTCGCGTACGGCGGCATAATCATTCATGGAGGTACCGCCGATCTTCTCGACGCTATGGTCATTCATCAGATTTAGTTTCCCTTCTGTTCAGCACAGACGACGCACAGATGGCTGGCGGGTACGGCCTTGAGGCGTGCCAGCGGGATCTCACCGTCACAGTTGGTACAATAACCGGCATCCTCGCTCTTCAGCCACTCCAGGGTGGCATTAAGGAGCTTCAGCTCGCGTTTGGCATTGTCGGTCAGCTGCGATTCTACGGCGGCGCTGATATTGATATCCAGGCTTGCGGACTGGTCATCGCTCTGCTGCTGGTGTTGATCGGATGGCTCACTGCGGTGAGAAAACAGATCACGCAACTCGTCCATTCGAGTGAGGATCAGCCTGTTAAGCTGCTCCAGTTGTTGTTGGGTCATAAAGGATCCTGACTGTTTGCTACCCTCGTCGGCAGCAGGGCGGTACCACAGCGCTCCTCTCGGAAGGGGTATCGCGTGTTCGGTTGTGCCGGTGTCGGTAGCTCATAGCCGTTGGTCGACCCGTGCGGCTTGCTGGTTCAACTATCGATCGTTGCAGCCTCGAGCTCGTAGGCTCCCTCGGCGTTGTGGACCTCGGTACCGTTGAGCGGCGGATTAAAGACACAGGCCATCTTCATCTCCTTGAAGGCACGCAGGCTGTGCTTGTCGTGCTTATCGAGGATATAGAGGGTGCCGGGCTGGATCGGGTACTTCTTGCCGTCGGCGTGGGTCTCGACTTCGCCTTCACCGCTGACGCAGTAGACCGACTCCAGATGATTCTGGTAGTGCATCTCAAAATCGGCACCGGCATAGATAGTCGTGATATGAAAGGAGAACCCCATGTTGTCGCTCTTGAGCAACATGCGGGTACTATCCCAGTTACCGTCGGGTGACACGATACGGCGATCTGTTTTTTCGGCTTGGTCTAGATTACGAACAATCATATTGTACCTCATACGCGGGAGGGCGCGGTGAGCGCCCCCTCCCGCCTGGTTGGGAAGGGTTTAGGAGCCGACCTACTGCTCGAAGAAATCATGCTCTTCGGGGATGCTATCTTCCTTGGCGCAGACCTCGCGAATGGCCTGCTCGACGATATCGATCCCGCGCTTGAGGTTTTCATCGCTGATGACCAGCGGGCATAGAAATTTAACGACCTGATCATCAGCACCGCTGGTTTCAATCATCAGCCCCTGCTGGAACGCTTTGCGGGTAATCTTGCCCGCCAGTTCGCCATTGACACAGCTGATCCCCTGGAACATGCCGCGTCCACGGCTGGTGAAATTGCCTTCACCGTACTTCTCGGCGATGGCGGCCAGGCGCTTGGATACATACTCACCTTTTGCCTTAATGGCGAGGGAGAACTTATCATCGCTCCAGTAATGATCGATAGCGGCCTTGGCGGTGACAAAGGCAAAGTTGTTACCGCGGAAGGTACCATTATGCTCACCCGGCTTCCACTGATCCAACTCGGGGCGGAACAGTACGACGGCAAAGGGCAGCCCGTAACCGCCGAGCGATTTAGACAGGGTGATCATATCGGGATAGATGCCGGCTTCCTCAAAGCTGAAGTAGGTACCGGTGCGTCCGCAGCCCGCCTGAACGTCGTCAACGATCAGCAACACATCGTGCTTCTTGCACACGGCGTCAAGATTACGCAACCAGTCGAAGCTGGCGGCGTTGATACCACCCTCTCCCTGAACGGTTTCAACGATCACGGCCGCAGGCAGGTCGATACCGCTGCTGGAGTCGCACAGCACCTTGTCGAGGTAGGCGGTGGTATCGATACCGTCGCCCAGGTAGCCGTCGAAGGGCATGCGGCTAACGCCGCTAAGACCAACGCCCGCAGCTCCTCGGTGATGGGAGTTACCGGTAGTCGCCAATGCCCCCAGGCTGACGCCGTGGAAACCGTTGGTAAAGCTGATGATGTTTTCACGGCCTTTGACATTACGTGCCAGTTTCAAGGCGGCTTCGACCGCGTTGGTACCGGTGGGGCCGGTAAACTGCATCACGTAGTCCAGGTTACGAGGCTTCAGAATTTTGTCATTAAAGGTCTGTAAAAATTCACCTTTGGCCTTGGTGTGCAGATCCAGGCCATGGGTGATGCCGTCATCATTAATATATTGCAGCAATTTTTCCTTGAAGACGGGATTGTTATGTCCGTAGTTTAGCGTTCCGGCACCCGCCAGAAAGTCCAGGTACTGGTTGCCATCTTCATCATACAGATACTCGCCCTGGGCCTTATTAAACAGGCGTGGAAAAGAGCGCGCATAGCTTTGTACTTCAGATTCGATCTCGTCAAAAATTTTCATTAAAAATCTCCGTATCACCGTCGCCGGCGAACTAAGTTATGAATAAACAGGTTGAACCACGGGGCTAGAAGGGGCCGATGTGCACCAGCGCTTCGGTATCGTGGATGCCACGGAAGTGGTCGACATGATCAAACAGGATCGACTCTTCGACTTGGGCATTGAGGTTACTGGCCAGCCGGCGAAACAGTGCCCATGAGGCTTGATTGGACGCCGTAATGGAGGTTTCCAGGGCGTGAATTTCCGAGCAGTGCGGCCGCTGCAGGATATGCTGCAGCATGGACAGGGCCAGACCGCATCCGCGAGCGCTTTCATCAACGGCGACCTGCCAGATAAACAGGGTGTCAGGCCGCTCGGGTAGCGCATAGCCGGAGATAAACCCCACCAGCTCACCGCCGCGTTTGGCGCTAACGGAGGTAGAGGCAAAATGGGTCGCCTGCAACAAGTTGCAGTACATGGAATTTTGATCCAGAGGCGGGCAACTGGCAATCAGCTGGTGGACAGCGTGCCCGTCGGTCGATAGTGGAACGGATAGATCAATAGTTGAAAGACTCAAAAGACCTCCATAAGTTATATCTCTAATCTTTATATCTAGAGAAGTAATAAATATATTGTCTTATCATGTAAAAATATCTTATTAGTCAATTGCTTAAAGCCTACAAGGCGCTTAG
>JBLHND010000110.1:0-12683 GCA_047622605.1 Motiliproteus sp.
AAGTGCTCTGCTAACCGCTGTTCGACCCGCTGGCACAGGGGGTGGATACGTTGCTGGAATTCCATCTACATCAAAGATCCAGCGGCTCGCCGGTGTCGAAATTGATCGCTTCCAGGCTGCCGTTTTGTTCGATCAATACCTGTACCTTCTGTTCCGCCTGGTTCAGCGTCAGCTGGCACTCGCGAGTCAGGCGGATGCCCTGCTCGAAGGCGTGCAGCGAAGCCTCCAGCGACAGGTCGCCCTGCTCCATCTGTTTGACCAGAGATTCGAGTTCAGAGAGGCTGGTTTCAAAATCGGGAGCTTGCGGCTTTCGGGGCATCTGGATAGGCATCTGAGAGTGATAAACAAAGTGCTCAGACTACCCGAGCTGTCCCTGAGGGTCAATCTACGGCAGCGGAGGAAAGGGGGGGAGGGGCCGGAATTTATGGCGCTATTAAACAGATTACAGGCGTGTTTTTTTTGGTATGCTTGATGATCGTTTTTGGTAAACAGACACTTAATTAGTGGTTTTCGGTAAAACGCCGGACTCCAGGGAGTATTAAGGTGGATATCGCAACACTGGTGGGCCTGATCGGCTCCTTCGCCATTATCGTTTCGGCCATTGTTCTCGGTGGTAGTGCAGGGATGTTTGTTAACCCGCCCTCGATACTGATCGTGGTCGGGGGCACCCTGCTGGTGGTGCTGATGAAATATACCCTTGCTCAGTTTATCGGCGCCTTTAAGTCGGCGGGCAAGGCATTTATGTTTAAGTCCAGCTCGCCCGATGCCCTGATTGCCGAAACCGTTGAGCTGGCCGATGTTGCCCGTAAAGGCGGCTTACTGTCGCTGGAGGAGAAAGAGGTCAGTAATGACTTTATGCAGCGCGGTATCCAGTTGCTGGTGGATGGCCATGACCCTGAAGTGGTCAAGGGGCTGCTGAGTAAGGATAAGAAGCAGGCCGAGGCGCGGCATGATATAGCGGTCGGCTTCTTCAGGGCGATGGCCGAAGTGGCTCCGGCGATGGGGATGATCGGCACCCTGATTGGCCTGGTGCAGATGTTGGCCAACATGGACGATCCCAAGTCGATAGGGCCAGCCATGGCAGTCGCACTGCTGACCACGCTCTATGGTGCGATGATCGCGAACATGGTTGCCGGTCCCATCGCCGATAAACTGAGCGTTCGCAAAGACGAGGAGGCGACCAATAAGGCCTTGATTATCGATGGCTTGCTCTCGATCCAAGCAGGTCAGAATCCGCGCGTTATCGAATCCATGTTGAAAAATTATCTTGCAGAAAGTTCGCGAGCTGGTTCTGCGGCAGAGGTCTAGCGCACTGCCTTGTTAACTAGAACCTCACGCTAGGAAACTGTCGGAATCCCATGAGCGACGAAGAACAAGAATGTAAATGCCCACCTCCCGGATCGCCGGCCTGGATGGCGACTTTTGCCGACCTGATGTCGCTGCTGATGTGCTTCTTCGTGCTGCTGTTGTCATTTTCGGAGATGGACGTGCTGAAATTCAAGCAATTGGCAGGCTCCATGCGCGAAGCCTTCGGGGTACAAAATCAGATTAAAACCAAGGATATTCCCAAGGGCACTAGTATCATCGCCCAGGAATTCAGTCCCGGTCGCCCGGAACCGACACCGCTGAACGAGGTGCGGCAGTTTTCAACCGATACCGAAAAGCGCAACCTGGATGTGCGGCGTCAGGAGGGCAAGGCCGAGTTTCTGGACATGGATTCTGGTCATGCCCAGGAGCTGTTGCAGCAGCTTCAGCAGGAGCAGGAGCAGGCGGCAGAGTCTAAGTCACAGGCCGAAGAGGATGCCCTGACCCTGGCGATGGCGCTGCAAGAGGAGATAGGCAGGGGGAGCGTGGATGTCGAAACGCTTGAGGGTAAGGTGATTATCCGCGTGCGGGAGAAGGGCTCCTTTACCTCGGGAGGTGCCGAACTGACCGCGAACTTCGTGCCTATTCTTGCCAAGATTCGTGATGTGTTGCTCGAGGTTGAGGGCACGGTTGCGGTCGAAGGGCACTCTGATAATATCCCTATCTCTACCTCTGCATTTCAGTCTAACTGGGCCCTCTCCTCGGCCCGAGCCCTATCGGTCGCACAGGAGCTGTTCGCAGATCCGCGTATCGATCAGTCGCGCTATCAGGTCGTGGGTTATGCGGATACCCACCCCCTGGTGCCCAACAGTTCAGCGGCCAATCGTACCCAAAATCGCCGGGTCGAGATCGTAATTCAAAAGGGTAAGGATAAAGAGCTGTTTAATCGTTTACCGACCTCTCCCGGTGGGCTTGATATCCAGGGGTTGGAACTGAACCCCAGCGACATTTTTTAGTGCTCTGCCTGTTTAGGCCGCACCGGAGGTCTGCGCATGCTGCGTGTTTTTAATATTCATCATGGTCGTTTGGCCCAGCAACCTGTCGCCGAAGGGGAGGTTTTGCCCTCGCTGCCCTCTCTGGCCGAGGGCGCCTGGATCGATGCAGATGAGCCGTCTGAGGAGGAGCGCGAGCGCCTGGAGGCGTTTCTGCGTGCCGAGCTGCCCGAATCCGATGAGGTAGAGGAGATAGAATCCTCGGCGCGCTATTTTATCGATCATAGCGGGGTGCATATTCACTCGCTGTTTTTGACTCAGGTTGAGGGTCGGCATAAGACGGTTACGGTGGCCTTTATTCTGCAGCCAGAGCGGCTGGTTTCGGTGCGTGATGATGACCTTGCCGACTTTCGGCTATTACGCCTGCGCACTCGGGCCGGTCAGGTCGAGGTTAATTCGCCCGCGGAGCTGCTGGTGTCGTTGTTTGATCAGAAAGTTGAGAATCTGGCCGACCAGCTCGAGGATATCCATACCGGACTCGAGGCGGTCAGTTACGCGGTACTCGAGGATGATAACGCGGCCCTAGACGATGCCATCGATCAGCTCGCTAAGCTCGAAGACAGCAACGGCAAGATACGGCTGTGTTTAATGGATACCAAGCGCTCGGTCGCTTTCTTGATGCGCCATCTGCGCGAACATCCGCAGTGGCAGGAGGAGTGTCGAGTGGTGATGCGCGACGTGGATACGCTGATGTCTCACAACACCTTCCTGTTCGATAAGATCAACTTCTTGATGGACTCGACCCAGGGTTTTATCAATATCGAGCAAAACAAGATCATCAAGACCTTCTCGATCGCCGCGGTGGTGTTTCTGCCGCCCACGCTGGTCGCCAGCATCTACGGGATGAACTTCGACTTTATGCCTGAATTGCACTGGAAACTCGGCTATCCCTGGGCTCTGGGGCTTATGGTCCTGGCAGGTCTGGCCCCCTACGTCTATTTCAAGCGCAAGGGCTGGCTCTGAGGCGGCGGATTTTTCTGCCGCCGATAGCATTATGATCGCAGGCCTGCAGGCGATCTTTTGAAAACTATCCAGGTTCCATTATCTGCACAGAGGTTGATGACGATGATTAAGGTCTATGGTTTCCCCAATTCGCGCTCGCTAAGAATCACCTGGTTACTCGAAGAGCTGGGGCTGGATTATGAATACCAGCTGATCGATTTCTCCAAAGGTGACAACCGGGCGCCCGCGTTTCTGGCGGTTAATCCAGCCGGCAAGGTCCCGGTGATCGAGGACGATGCGCTGGTGATGTTTGAGTCGGCCGCGATCGTCTCTTATCTGGCGGATAAATACGGCGATAGTACCCTTATTCCGGCTGTGGGCACCCATATGCGGGGCCTGTTCGAGCAGTGGAGTTACTTTGCCGTCTGTGAGTTGGAGCAGCCTCTCTGGACGATGGGTAAGCACAAGTTTGCCCTGCCTAAGGCGCATCGGGTCAAAGAGATCTTTGCGACGGCAGGCTGGGAGTACCAGAAGGCCTTAGCTCTGCTCAGCCAGGGCCTGGGTGAAAAAGAGTACCTGCTGGGCGAGGGTTTCACGGCGGTCGATATTTTGATCGCACACACGCTGCAGTGGGGGGTGAAGTTCGAACAGCCGCTCGAACAGGCCAATCTTAACGCCTATCGTGAACGGCTGATGTCACGTCCGGCACGGGTCAAGGCGTTAGCGCGCGAAACGCAGGCACTGGCGGGGTAGGCCCTCTAACCATCATAATAAACCAGACCCACAGCGTTGCCGTGGGTCTGGGGACTAGCCTAGCTCGACTTCTTCAAGAACTTGGTCAGCAGTACGATGCGTACGCCGTTGACCCGGCCTTCGATCTGTTCTGGATTATCGGTCAGAGAGATGCCGCGCACTGCGGTGCCGCGCTTGGCGGTAAAGCCGGTACCCTTAACGTCCAGATCCTTGATCAACGTCACCGTATCGCCGCCATTGAGGACCGCGCCGTTGCTGTCTCTGGTGGTCGACTCGGGCTCGTCGTCGTTGGTCGTGCTGCTCTCGGCATCGGCCCAGGCCTGGGTTTCCTCGTCGAGATAGAGCATCTCCAGCTGGTCCTGGGCCCAGGATTCCGCAGACAGGCGTGCCAGCAGCCGAGCGGCCATCACCTGAACGGCAGGTTCCTGGGTCCACATACTGTCGGTCAGGCAGCGCCAATGGTTGGGGTCCATGCTCTCGGGGTTATCGATCTGGCTGCTACAGGTCTCACATAGCAGCACCGAGCGCTCGGCACTCTCATCGGCACTCTTATTGGTAACCGGTGGTACCGCGTAAGCACTCAGGTTGGTTTCGGAAGAGCAGAGTTCGCATTTCGAACCGCTTCGTGCGTGCAGGGTCTTTTCGATGGTCATGAGCAATCGGGCCTAATTCTGAGTATGAGACGAATATCAAGCAGCTTAGAAGCGCGCTATTGTACGCCAATTAATGAGGGTATTAATGGGGGCAGATTTATTTTTATTAATGGGGACAGATTTATTTTTGGCAAAGTATGATTAATGGGGACAGATTTATTTTTGGCATAGAAAATATATCTGTCCCCTTTTTTTGATCAGTCAGATCAGCTTTCAAGCATAAAAGTCACAGGGCCATCATTGATCAGGGCGACTTGCATATCCGCACCAAACTGACCGGTGGCGATCGGCAGCGGTCGTTGGCGGGCCTGGGCAACAAAATAATCGTACAGGGCTTCGCCCTGTGCCGGAGGCGCCGCGGTGGAAAAGCCGGGGCGCAGCCCTTTGCGGGTATCGGCGGCCAGGGTGAACTGGGAGACGATCAGTAAGCCTCCGCCAGTCTGGGTCAGGCTCAGGTTCATCTTGGCGTCGCTGTCGCTGAAGATGCGATAGGCCAGCACCTTGTTTAGGAGTTTATCTGCGGCGGCCTGATCATCCCCTTTCTGAATGCCGAGTAACAGCAGGATACCGGGGCCGATCTGGCCGTAGACGCTGTTATCAATCGTGACTGAGGCCTGGCTGACGCGTTGGATCAGAGCGAGCATAGCGTTCCTTATTGAGTGAGTTCGGGATCAGGCGCGTCGCATGGCGAAGTGATTCGTGGCCTTAATCAGGTTGTCGGTAATGCCCGGCTCCAGTGCCGAGTGGCCGGCATCGCGGACGATATGCAGTTCAGCTTCGGGTAACAGCTCATACAAGGCAAGTGCCTGATTGACCGGGCAGACCATATCGTAACGGCCGTGAACGATGATGGCCGGAATCTCGCTGATTCTGTCGGCCTGATCGAGTATCTGGTTGGGTGCAATAAAGGCCTGATTGACGAAGTAATGGGCCTCGATGCGGGCCATCGCTAGGGCAACATGGGGTTCACTGCAATGGCTGACCAGGGTGCTGCTCGGATTCAGGGTAGAGCAGCGTGCTTCCCAGCAGGACCAGGCCTTGGCCGCCGACATCCGTGCGATCTCGTTATCAGAGGTGAGGCGTTTGTAATAGGCGGAGACAAAATCGCCCCTTTCTGACAGGGGAATCTGTGCTTCATACTCTTTCCAATGATCGGGGAAGATATGGTTGGCACCCTCCTGATAAAACCAGCGAATATCTTGGTCGCGGCAGAGGAAGATGCCGCGCAGGATCAGGCCGTTGACGCGCTCCGGGTGAGTCTGGGCATAGAGCAGGCTCAGGGTTGAACCCCAGGAGCCGCCAAAGAGTAACCAACTGTCGATGCCCAGGTGCAGGCGGATCGCCTCCATATCGGCCAGCAGGTGCGCGCTGGTGTTGTCACGCAGCTCGGCATAAGGGGTGGATTTTCCGCAACCGCGCTGATCAAACAGGATGATGCGGTATTTTTCAGGATCAAAGAATCGGCGCGCGAATTCACTGCTGGCACCCCCCGGACCACCATGGACAAACAGCACTGGCTGGCCGCTCGGATTACCGCTCTCTTCCAGGTACAGGCTGTGCAGGCTGTCGACCTTTAAGTGCTGTTGCAGATAGGGGTGAATTTCGGGAAAAAGGCTGTGCATGGCTGTTCTCCTGCCAGGATGTCACCCGATGATATAAGAGTTATCGGGAGTGGGCTATCGTTCTTGTTGACCCCTGTGGGTTGAATGTAGTCCGACAATGTTGCGATATATTGACAAGTAGACTTGCAATAAGTAGGGTCGTGCTATTATTTCAATAGGTTGGAATGATATTATGGACTATGGGTTTAATTAAAAGGATGTTGCTTTGCCCTCGAATTCAAATGAGAGGCCTGTCGATACAGGTCTGGCTTGTCTCATCAGGGTCGCTCGCTTTTGCCCGGTCGCGGCAGATTCTGCACTCATACCGCATCAGCTGGGTACTCACGATCAACCTCTAGCCCTGACCTCCATTATTTATGCTTAAAAGCACATGCAAAATTTCTATGTTGATCTTGCTGGCTTTTTTTAGTGGTAAGAGTGCTGCGTTTTTTATAGACAACGATTTTTACAGCAACGCTTTAGTTAGTTTTTTTACTAAAGTTGAAACTTTTATTATTGCTGATTCTTCGTTCGAGTCAAAAGTGTATTTGTCTAATTTACTTATATTTTTCACTGTATTCTGTTTAGGTGTGGCAATAGTTAAGAGCATGGAAGTCAGCTCTAGTAGACCTGCAGGTTTAGATGATTGCCTTCAGGTTGGCCTGTTAAATCTTGTTGGTTTTGTAGTGAAAAGAATCATTATTCTGCTTGCGTTATTTGTATTATTTTTTCATTACCCACTAAGTGTTGTTAACCTACCATTCGATTTTTTAGATTTTACCCTGTCTATTACTCAAATGGCTTTGTGGTATTTATGGGCTAACACTGTTGGCGTGACCCTATTTGTAATTATTTTGTATTTTAATAAAAGATAATTATTATGAGGCTGGCTGATGCACAGGCGTAAATGGGTTAGCGTCTCTGATTAAAAAACAAGGGTCAGGTCTATCATTGTACTTACAATAAAAGACCTGGCTCTATTAGGTGGTTTCAATAGATGGAATATTTGTATGCCGTACATATATATTGCGGGAGTAGCGGGTCTTTTTGTTATTATTGTAATAGTAGGTGTTTGGCTATTAAAGGGGCGGCCTGGAAATGTAGTCAACACGTTAGCATGGTCTTTAATGTCAATCTTAGTCGTTACATTGTTTAATATTTTTTGGAGCGGGTTCAGTTCAAATTTGTATTGGGGTCACTCAAATGCACCTTCTCAACACTACCTTAATATAGCAGCTCGATTGATCTGTAAAAGCAATGCCAGGCCTGATCTGGGGTGTCGATTAGAAACAGAGATCAGCTCATATAAACTTATAGTATCAGAAGACGTCGAGCTTTCAGAAGATGAATTAAAAGATATGAAGGATAGGTCGAAAGATGTTGGGGCATTGTTGTTTCTTATTCATGCGGACTACGGAAAACATGTTTACATAGAAAACCAATAAATCACTATAAGGGGTTTGGGTTTATGGGGGATCCCTTAAAGAGGTCGATACTGTAAATTAATATTTAATACCTGTCCCATTGCGTTGTTAACAGATTGAATAGAATTATTAAGAGAGATTTTATGAAGATTTCTACTCTGATTTTATTGGCTTTTTTGTCAGCTGCGCCGCAGTCTTATGCAGGGATGTATTCAGGCGGGTATATTGAAGAAAGAAGGTTTATTTCTAAAGGTGTAAAAAAATATCTACATGAAAAAGATGTTTGCGTTGTTTTTAATAATGGATGTAATGCGAATGGATTTTTATATATTACGCCAAGTAAAAAAAGTATTTATATTACACTGTATAAAATAGATGATTTGAATATTGCCAAAGGAGTCTTTGATGTTCTTTGTGATGTGTATATCGAGGGCGAATTTAATACAACAATATATTTAAATGTCTACAGCGCTAGTCAGAAAGATACTGGGCTTTTCTTTTTTAAAGAAAAGCCGATACTTAACGCTATTATACAAGGGGAAGAGTAATAAGTTCATTTAAGCTATATGGCAAACAAGGGGGGGTTAGTCTTTTATTTGCAAAAAAAAGTGCACAAAAGGGAACCGATCTGTTTTCTCTGAATCTGCCTGATGCGGTTCGTGCCTCCGCTCACGCTACAATACAGAGCCATAAAAAAACCCCGCTCGAGGCGGGGTTTTATGTGTTTCTTAGTTAGCGATTAGCCGCCACGTGCTGCGCGCTTACGCTCGTGTTCCTTGAGGAACTTCTTACGCAGACGGATCGCATGCGGTGTGACTTCGACCAGCTCGTCATCTTCGATAAAGTCCAGTGCCTGCTCGAGGGTGAAGTTGATCGAGGGTGTCATCTGGATGTTTTCATCGGTGCCCGAGGAGCGAACGTTGGTCAGCTGCTTGCCTTTGATCGGGTTTACGGCCAGATCGTTAGAGCGGCTGTGAATGCCCAGGATCATGCCTTCGTAGACTTCGATATTGGGCTCGACGCACAGGCGACCACGTGCCTGTAGCAGCCATAGTGAATAGGCCAGCGCCTTGCCCGCTACCATCGAGACCAATACACCGTTGCCCCGAGAGGTCACTTCGCCCTCTTTGACCGGGCCGTAATGATCGAAGATCGAGGTCATGATGCCGGTGCCGGAGGTCATGGTCAGGAACATGCTGCGGAAGCCGATCAGGCCGCGTGAAGGGATGACGAAGCTCAGACGGATCCGCCCTTTGCCATCCACTTCCATGTTGGTCATATCGCCTTTGCGCTTGCCCAGCACATCGATGATGGAGCCCTGATGCTGCTCTTCAACATCCAGCATCACCATCTCATAGGGTTCCTGGATTTCACCATCAACGATTCTCTGCACCACTTCGGGACGAGAGACACCCAGCTCGAAGCCTTCTCGACGCATGGTTTCGATCAGTACCGACAGGTGCAGTTCGCCGCGACCGGAGACCTTGAATTTATCGGGAGAATCGCCCTGTTCGACGCGCAGTGCGACGTTATGGATCAGTTCGCGGTCGAGCCGTTCCATGATGTTACGGGTGGTGACGAACTTGCCATCCTGGCCTGCGAACGGTGAGTTGTTGACCTGAAAGGTCATGGAGACCGTAGGCTCATCGACGCTGAGGGGCGGCAGGGCTTCAATCTTGCTGGGGTGGCACAGGGTGTCCGAGATGCAGAGTCCGTCGATGCCGGTAACGCAGACGATGTTGCCTGCTTCTGCGGTCTCTATATCGATGCGCTCCAGGCCCATATAACCCATGATCTTAAGGATCTTGCCGTTGCGGATCTCGCCGTCGCGGTGGACTACCTTGACGGGAGCGTTGAGGCTGATCTTGCCGCGGGTCACGCGACCGACGCCGATAACGCCCAGATAGCTGTTGTAGTCCAGTGCCGAGATCTGCATCTGGAAAGGGCCTTCGGTATCGATCACCGGTGGCTGAACATGTTTGACGATCGCTTCAAATAACGGCGTCATGTCTTCGGCCATCTCTTCAGGATCGAGTCCGGCGATGCCGTTAAGGGCTGAGGCGTAGACGACTGGGAATTCAAGTTGCTCGTCGGTGGCTCCCAGGTTGTCGAACAGATCGAAGACCTGATCCATGACCCAGTCAGGGCGTGCGCCCGGGCGATCGATCTTGTTGATGACGACTATAGGCTTGAGGCCCTGGGCAAACGCCTTCTGAGTCACGAAACGGGTTTGTGGCATAGGGCCGTCAACGGCGTCAACCAGCAGCAGCACGCAGTCGACCATCGACATGACGCGTTCCACTTCACCGCCGAAGTCGGCGTGGCCGGGGGTGTCGACGATGTTGATGTGATAGTCGTTCCACTTGATGGCGGTGTTCTTGGCCAGGATAGTTATGCCGCGTTCTCGCTCCTGGTCGTTGGAATCCATGATCCGCTCGGCGCCAGCATCGCGACGATCCAGGGTGCCGGATTGCGACAGGAGTTTGTCTACCAGGGTGGTCTTGCCATGGTCAACGTGGGCGATAATGGCGATGTTACGTAAATTCTCAATCACAGTATTGCTCCGGCCAAGAGTGGCCCGTGGGAAAAATCGGATATTGTACCTTAGGTCCCGGCAGATGGAGTGATAAAAAGCGCCCCTAAGCGTAAATACTCCCAGATCCGCTTGAATTAGGCATAGAAGTCACTATCCTTGTGCGACTCGGCGTGCACCAAAATACACCGTCCGGCCTGATGGCGCACTATTATAGGGCGTTTTAGGGTTGAAGGAATGCGGATATTGCCCGGGTCTTCCTCCGGTCTTCTTTATAGAGCCCTTAGAGAGTCCTTAACTGTTAATGCCCCGGTGGGCATGCGAGTATTGGCATAGTGTTTGCTTTGTCATTGGCAGGCGTAAAAACCATGTTATTGCTGTAGCCGGGTTCGGTTGCAGAATTATTCAAAGCACAGTATCTGTGCAACTGTTAAGGCGGAGACATCATTATGCTAGGCCATACTCTGAAGTTGATTCAAGAGAGCGAAGCGCGTTGGGTTGATTTGCGTTTTACCGATACCAAGGGTAAAGAGCAGCACGTTACTGTCCCGTCTACAGAAGTGAACGATGATTTCTTCGAAGATGGCAAGATGTTTGACGGTTCTTCTATTGCCGGCTGGAAGGGTATCAACGAATCCGACATGATTCTGCTTCCGGATGATTCAGCCTCACGGCTGGACCCGTTCACCGAAGATGCGACCGTTATCGTGCGTTGCAACATCGTAGAACCCACCACGGGTCAGGGCTATGAGCGTGATCCACGTTCCATCGGTGCGCGCTGTGAGGCTTACCTGGCGGCTTCGGGTATCGGTGATTCTGCGCTGTTCGGTCCTGAGCCCGAGTTCTTCGTCTTCGATGATGTGAAATGGCATGCCGATATCTCGGGTGCTGGCTACCAGATCTCTTCAGAAGAAGCGGCCTGGTCTTCTAACAAAGACTTCGACAGCGGCAATATCGGTCACCGTCCTGTGGTTAAGGGCGGTTACTTCCCCGTGCCTCCGGTCGATTCCCTGCACGATCTGCGCGCCGCTATGTGTGATGCGATGACCACCATGGGTCTGACGATCGAAGTGCATCACCACGAAGTGGGTACTGCCGGTCAGTGTGAGATCGGTGTAGGTCCTAACACCCTAGTTAAGAAAGCCGATGAAGTTCAGGTGCTTAAGTACTGTGTCCATAACGTGGCTCACGCCTACGGCAAGACCGCAACCTTTATGCCTAAGCCGTTAGTTGGCGATAACGGTTCGGGTATGCACGTGCATATGTCTATCTCCAAAGATGGCCAGAACATGTTTTCCGGCGATTCTTACGGCGGTTTGAGCGATACCGCGTTGTACGCGATCGGTGGTGTTATCAAGCATGCCAAGGCGATCAATGCGTTCGCAAACCCTGCCACCAACTCCTATAAGCGTCTGGTGCCAGGCTACGAAGCCCCCGTGATGCTGGCTTACTCGGCGCGCAACCGTTCCGCGTCTATCCGTATCCCTTACGTCACCAGCCCTAAGGCGCGTCGGGTTGAGTTTCGTTTCCCAGATCCGGCGGCTAACCCTTACCTGTGCTTCACCGCGCTGATGATGGGTGCTATTGATGGTATCAAGAACAAGATCCATCCTGGCGATGCAGCCGACAAGGATCTGTACGACCTGCCAGCTGAAGAAGCGCTGTTGATCCCGACCGTTTGTAGCAGCCTGGAAGAAGCACTGGCAGCGCTGGACGCTGACCGTGAATTCCTGACTGCAGGCGACGTGTTCAGCAATGAGACGATCGATGCCTACATCAAGCTCAAGCAAGCCGAAGTGGAGCGTATCGCTATGACTACGCACCCAGTCGAGTTCGAGCTTTACTACAGCGTGTAAGCGTTACTCCCGCGTGTAAGCCTGCGCTGCTGAATATAAAACCGCCTTAGGGCGGTTTTTTTTTGGCTATGTATTAGTTAGTTGTTGCGGTCTGGCCCCTTCACCTCGTCAGGCTGAGCCTAACTCACAGGGGCATGCAGCTGTTGCAGGAGCCTGTTGGCAGTCTGTTTTTGTGCGCTTATTTACCAGCGCACCAATTTAGTGCAAAGGCGGTTTCAACCCGCTATCCTCATCCCTACTCGAGCGGCTTAGGAGGGCTATTCGCACAGAGTCTGTATTGTGGTTTGTTTTTTGCAAAGCCCTGATGATAGGCGCCTAGGTGATGAGCATCATGCTGATGCGGATGGCTGCTGAACTGAGAGGGTGACGTGCAGAATCCCTACAAACAATTACTGGATAATCTTTCGTGTTGATGGGTGTTGATGGGTGTTGATGGGTGTTGATGCGGATGGCTGCTGAACTCCGAGGGTGACGTGCAGAATCTCTACAAACAATTACTGGATAATCTTTCGTGTTGATGGGTGTTGATGCGGATGGCTGCTGAACTCCGAGGGTGACGTGCAG
>JBLHND010000111.1:0-12410 GCA_047622605.1 Motiliproteus sp.
ATGAGCGGCATCACGCGCATCTCTACCTTCAAAACCAGCGACCAGCTGCTGGTACTGCGCCTGCAGCTCAGTCTCATCGATCTCGATATCAGCGGCCAAATCACGTCGATTGATCTCGATATAATCGAGCGCCAGCTGCTCCTCAGACATAAAACCCGCCTGATTCGCCTGATAGTAAGCCTGAATCTCGGCTTCGCTAACCGCCACTCCCGCCAGTATCTGTTTCAATTCAACCAACTGAAACCGTATATCTCGGGTCTGCTGATCGATCGCGGCGATCGCCTTAACCTCATCAGCAAGCGTAAAGGCGGTAGCTGCGATAGCGCTACGCGCCTGCTCCATCAGCAGCTCTTTACGTAACAGGCCACGATACGTCATCGGCGTCAGCCCCGCGTTACGCAGCACCGCATTAAACTGGTTCTTATCAAACCGATCTTCAACCTGAAACTCACGTGTCTTGAGAATAATTTGATCCAGCATCTGGGTGCTCACCGCAAGCCCCTGCTGCTCAGCAGATTGCAGCAGTAACGACTGCTCGATCAGGTCTTCGACAACCAGCCCCCGCAAGAGGTTATCTTCAAGCATCGAGGGATCGACATCATCCCCCATCTGAGCAATCAACTGCCGGCGCTGCATCTCTATCGCGTTCTGGATCTCGGCTTCGCTGATATCTATACCATTAACCGTTACCGGCGCCCCTGGAGCCGACGCCAGACCAAACAGGGAGTCCACGCCCCAGAGTGCAAAGGTGACGATGATAAAGCCGACGATCGTTTTAGCGATAATCCCCTGGGAACTCTCTCTCAGATTTTGAAGCATGCAGCCCTCTGCCTGGAAAAACGCGTTAGTGTGATCTTACTAAGGCGACTATTTACGCGATTAAAAAAAGGCGCATCCATGATGCGCCCTTTGTATTTGCTGAAACAGACGGGCCCCAAACTGAGCCCTCTGCCTGACTGGAGAATAATTCAACCGACCAAGCCTCTGATCCAAAAAAGTTTTCATAACGAACAAGACGGTCACTAATTCAATAATTAGTTGACAGCATCCTTTAACGCCTTACCCGCTTTAAACGCCGGAACGGTAGCAGCAGCAATCTGAATCGGATTACCCGTCTGCGGGTTACGACCCGTGCGCGCAGCACGCTGCTTAACAGAAAACGTACCAAAACCGACCAGAGCAACGCTGTCGTCAGCCTTCAATGCTCCGGTGATAGTTTCAAGAGCCGCATCCAAGGCACGACCAGCAGATGCTTTAGACAGATCTGCAGAAGCAGCTATCGCATCAATCAACTCAGACTTATTCACTCACATCCCCTTCTGTAAAATATATTTTTTTGTTTTTCATCTATGCTCAGCAGAATTTGCCCGACGCACTTTATACCAACTGGCTGAAACCGCTGTCAAGCAGCCAAACGAAGAATATACGCGGCTTACAGCCTAATGGGTACTAATTTGACCTCCAGTCCCTCCCTTGGCCTTTTTCTCCTCCGGGAGTTCTTTTGCCGGCTCACTCTTGCGCGGCTTAGGCCGGCTCGTCAACGCGATCTCCAGCACCTCGTCGATCCACTTCACCGCCTTAATCTCAATTTCTTGTTTTATATTGTCTGGGATCTCTTTTAAATCACGCAGATTCTCATTCGGAATAATCACTGTCTTGATGCCGCTGCGATGCGCTGCGAGCAGTTTTTCCTTGAGTCCACCGATGGGCAATACCTGACCCCGAAGAGTGATCTCACCGGTCATAGCAACATCGGCGCGCACCGGAATATTGGTCAATGCCGAGACGAGCGCCGTACACATGCCTATACCGGCACTGGGACCATCTTTGGGTGTAGCCCCCTCGGGAACGTGAATATGGATATCATGTTTTTCATGAAAGTCTGCTTCGATACCCAGGGCTTCCGCGCGGCTGCGGACCACGGTCAATGCGGCCTGAATCGATTCTTTCATGACATCACCCAGGGATCCCGTATGGATCTGGCGCCCTTTGCCGGGCATGACTGCCGATTCCAAGGTCAGGATTTCACCACCCACCTGAGTCCAGGCAAGACCCGTCACCTGGCCTACCTCATCCTTATCTTCGGCCACGCCGAAACTGAACTTACGCACGCCGCTGTAATGCTCCAGCACCTCGACCGTGATCGAACGCGTTTCGTCAGGAATCAGACCCAGAGCCTTCTCTTTCACCACCTTACGGAGCACCTTGGCAATCTCTCGCTCTAAACTCCGCACCCCTGCTTCGCGCGTGTAGTAGCGAATGATATCCTGGACAGCACCCTCAGAGATGACGACCTCATCCTGTTTCAGCCCATTGGTCTTGATCTGCTTGGGGATCAGATAACGTTCGGCAATCTTAACCTTCTCGGCCTCGGTATAACCCGGAATACGGATGATCTCCATCCGGTCCAGCAGCGGACCGGGGATATTCATCGAATTGGACGTACAGACAAACATGACATCCGAGAGGTCATAATCAACCTCGAGATAATGATCATTAAAGGTATGATTTTGCTCAGGATCCAGGACCTCTAACAACGCCGATGCCGGATCGCCGCGCTGATCCATCCCCATCTTGTCTATCTCATCGAGTAAGAACAGCGGGTTTTTAACGCCGACCTTAGCGATCTTCTGCAACAATTTACCCGGCATGGAGCCTATATAGGTACGTCGATGGCCACGAATCTCCGCCTCATCACGCACACCGCCTAACGCCATGCGCACATACTTACGGTTGGTCGCACGTGCGATCGACTGCCCCAGCGAGGTCTTACCCACCCCTGGAGGCCCCACCAGACAGAGCACCGGCCCCTTGAGCTTACGCACCCGCTGCTGGACGGCCAAATACTCCAGAATCCGCTCCTTGACCTCTTCCAGGCCGTAGTGATCCGCATCCAGGACCATCTCTGCCTTAGCCAGATCATGACGCACCTTACTGCGCTTATTCCAGGGCAGACTGACCATCCAGTCAATATAGCTGCGGACCACTGTCGCTTCGGCCGACATGGGAGACATCATTTTTAGCTTGTTGAATTCATTAACCGCCTTTTCCTTGGCTTCCTTGGACATCCCCACTTCGTCGATACGCAGCCGCAGCTGTTCGATCTCATTGGGACTGCCACCTTCATCCAGATCGCCCATCTCTTTCTGAATCGCTTTCATCTGCTCGTTGAGATAGTACTCGCGCTGGCTTTTCTCCATCTGCTTCTTGACCCGACCACGGATACGCTTCTCGACATTGACCAGGTCGATTTCCGACTCCATCAACGCCATCAAGCGTTCGAGTCGATCACGGGTATCCGTCATCTCAAGCAGATTCTGCTTCTCTTCCAGCTTGGCCGTAATATGGGCAGCGATGGTATCGCCCAACCTAAGCGGATTTTCGATGGCCGCCAGAGACGCCAGCACTTCGGAGGGTATTTTTTTATTGAGCTGTACATACTGCTCAAATTGGGACAGAACCGTGCGGATAAAGACCTCGCCCTCTTCACCCAAGTCAGTGACGGGCAGGACGTTATAGCGTGCCATCCACCCTTTATCGGTGTCCGTTACCGACTCTATGGCGGCACGCTGCGCACCCTCGACCAACACCTTGACCGTACCATCCGGCAGCTTTAGCAGCTGTAAAATATTGGCGACGGTCGCAATGGAATACATATCTTTAGCGGCAGGCTCATCGACTGAAGCATGTTTTTGCGCCACCAGCAGAATCTGCTTGCCCCCCTCCATCGCAAGCTCCAGTGCCTGGATCGATTTTTCACGCCCGACGAACAGCGGAATAACCATATAGGGGTAGACCACGACGTCGCGCAACGGCAGCAACGGTAGCTCTAGAGAGGTGGAACTATCTGGCGAATGATCAAGATCCATACAAATGCCTCTGGACATATATACCCCAGGTGACAGCCACTCCTGGGCGGTTAAAAACACTACAATGACAGGCTGTAAAGGCAGAAATATTGGGGCATCAGGCTGGTTTTCAAGCCCGTAAACGCTTACGACAACAAAAAAGGGCCATTGCGGCCCTTTTTTATCAAACTCTATTCGCCCGGCGCTGCCTTTGCCGTTTTAGCAGGCTCGGCATTCGCGTAAATCATCAGCGGTTCGGTCTCCGCATCTATGACACCCGCATCGATCACCACCTTGCTAACATTGCTCAGCGACGGTAACTGAAACATGGTGTCCAGCAACGCCGCTTCCATTATCGATCTTAAACCTCGAGCACCGGTCTTGTGCGCCATCGCTTTCTTGGCGATGGCCTTGAGCGAATCCTCACGAAAATCGACCTCTACACCTTCCATCTCGAATAACTTGTGATATTGGCGAGTCAGCGCGTTCTTGGGCTCTGTCAGAATCTGCATCAAGGCGTCTTCATCCAGCTCCGTGAGTGTCGCTATCATCGGCAAACGACCCACAAACTCAGGAATCAGACCATATTTAACCAGATCTTCAGCCTCTATGCTCAGCAGCGTTTCGCCGACACTCTTACCGCTCTCCTTAGAGCGAACGGCAGCAGAGAAACCGATACTGCTCTTTTCAGAACGCGCCTCGATCACCTTCTCCAGGCCTGCAAAGGCGCCGCCACAGATAAACAGGATATTGGAGGTATCAACCTGCAAAAACTCCTGCTGCGGGTGCTTACGGCCGCCCTGAGGAGGAACCGAGGCGACCGTGCCCTCGATCAACTTCAACAGCGCCTGCTGTACACCTTCGCCCGACACATCACGCGTAATGGACGGATTATCAGATTTACGCGAAATCTTATCGATCTCATCGATGTAGACTATGCCCATCTGGGCCTTTTCAACATCGTATTCGCATTTCTGCAGCAGTTTCTGGATGATATTTTCAACATCCTCGCCTACATAACCCGCTTCCGTGAGGGTGGTTGCGTCGGCAATGGTAAAAGGAACGTTCAACAATCGAGCCAGGGTCTGGGCAAGCAGTGTCTTACCGCTGCCTGTGGGGCCGATCAGCAGGATATTACTCTTACCCAGCTCGACGTCATCCTGAGAACTCTGATAGCGCAGCCGCTTGTAGTGGTTATAGACCGCCACTGCCAGGACTTTTTTCGCTTTCTCCTGGCCGATCACGTATTCATCAAGAGAGTCTTTAATCTCCTGGGGGATCGGCAGATGATCATCAGCCTCTTCGACGCCGACCTCCTGCACCTCCTCACTAATGATATCGTTACAGAGATCGACGCACTCATCGCAGATAAAGACGGACGGGCCGGCAATCAGCTTGCGCACTTCATCCTGGCTTTTGCCACAGAACGAGCAATATAGCAGCTTACCGTCACCACCTTTGGTCATATCCTCAGACATTCAACTTCCTCTCAACCACTAACTGGCGCGCATCCGTAGTTAAATCCCGATGCATGCCTAAATTTTCAACGACAATACAGAGTAGCTTAGCGTTTTACCCGCTTACCCGCTTGTCCACAAGCGCATCAATCAGACCATACTTGACCGCAGTTGCACCATCCATAAAGTTGTCACGCTCGGTATCCTGCGCGATGGTCTCTATATCTTGACCCGTATGACTGGCCAGAATTCGATTTAATTTCTCCCGGATAGTCAGGATTTCGCGGGTGTGTATCTCAATATCGCTTGCCTGGCCCTGATAACCGCCCAAAGGCTGATGAATCATCATTCGTGAGTTCGGCAGACAAAAACGTTTACCCTCAGCCCCGCCAGCCAACAACAAGGCGCCCATGCTGGCCGCCTGACCCAGACACATAGTACTGACATTCGGTTTGATAAACTGCATGGTGTCATAAATAGCCAGACCCGCTGTCACCGAGCCACCAGGAGAGTTGATATAGAGATGGATATCTTTATCCGGATTTTCTGCCTCAAGGAATAACAACTGCGCCACAACCAGGTTGGCCATATGATCTTCCACCTGACCTACGAGGAATATCACCCGCTCTTTCAGCAACCGCGAATAGATATCGTACGACCGCTCACCACGCGCAGTTTGCTCAACCACCATCGGCACCAGGGCCGCTGAAGTCACAATGCCGCTATCGCCGAAAATTCCGTTCTGCATAGTCTGCCCTTACTGTTGATTTGTCCTGCCCACGTTATGCGCACATTCGTCACGCAAACCTGCAGTGCTAAAAAACGGCAGCCGGCGGTTACGCCGACTACCGTCCGTATAAGTATCAACCGAGTCTGCCCCGGTCAATGACTAAAACGCAAAGCTACTCTGCTGCTACTGTTTTTTCTTCCACTTCTTCGGACTCAGCAGCCGCTTCAGACGAAGGCTGTGCGGGCTTGATCGCGTCCTGATAACCGATAGCGATCTCGGTAACTCTCGCCTGGGATACTAACAGGTCCACGACCTGATCTTCCAGCACCAGAGCCTCAACCTGAGCCAACTGTTCGGCATTACCGTAGTAGTAGTCGATCACTTCCTGAGGCTCCTGGTAAGTGTCCGCCATCTCTTCGACGGTACTACGAACGCGCTCGGCATCCGCCTTCAAACCATTGTTGTGAATCAACTCACCGACCAGTAGGCCGATAGCAACACGACGCGTCGCCTGCTCAGAAAACAGTTCAGCCGGAAGCGCACTGGCATCAACACCTGTCTCACCACCAAACTGCTGCACTGCCTGCTGACGCAAACGATCGATCTCTCCATCGGAAAGCGACTTAGGCACATCAATTTTATTGGTATTAACCAAGGCATTAAGCACCGAGTTTTTCAGCTTGGCCTGCAGCGCCTGCTTAACTTCGCGCTCCATATTCTTGCGAATCTCTACTTTAAAGCCCTCAGTATCGATTTCATCGATGCCGAACTTGGAGAAGAATTCTGCATTCAACTCGGGCAGCTCAGGTTCAGAAACAGCGTTTACTGTCACGTTGAAGGTAACCGCCTGCCCAGCCAGATCAGCAGACTGATACGCTTCGGGGAACGTCACCGCCAACTCTAGCTCAGCACCGGCAACCTGGCCAATCAATCCGCTTTCGAAGCCCGGAATCATGGTGTTAGAACCCAGCACCAGCTCGTGCGCGGCGGCCTTGCCACCTTCAAAAGCGACACCTTCTTTAAAACCTTCGAAATCGATATTAACCTGATCACCATCCGCAGCGGCTCGATCAACCTTATTCCAACCGGACTGCTGCTTACGCAACGTCTCAACCATTTCTTCGACGTCAGCATCGGCGACCACAGAGGTCTCTTTAGTGATTTCGACAGCGCCAAAATCAGCCAACTCTATAACAGGGTACACTTCAAACGTAGCAACGTATTGAAAGTCCTCACCCTCGGCAGACTGCTTAGGCTCGATACTCGGGCCTCCTGCAGGCTTTAGCTTCTCTTGAGTGATCGCCTCATAAAAAGAGCTCTGAATCACCTCACCCAGTACTTCCTGACGAACGCCCGTGCCATAACGATGCTTAAGCACCTTCATGGGCACCTTACCTGGGCGAAAGCCGTCGATACGAGCGGTACGCGCTGTCTGTTTTAACCGACTAGTGACATCATTCTCGATCCGTTCAGCAGGCACCGTAATCGTCATCTGGCGCTCAAGGGGAGAAGTCGCTTCAACAGAAACTTGCATGGATGTTCCTCACAAAAGAGTTATCACGCGGCCGATCAACATGAAGTACAGCACGCGCATGACTACAAAGAGCCAAATTTAAAAGGACGAAATTTTCAGCTATACAAGCAACAGAGTCAAGCATCTCAAGCACTATTCATGCTCATGCACGCCAAAACACCACGTTAGCAATGTAGCTAAAGAAAAAAACTATAAGAAGATAAAAAGAGGGGGATTTGCTAGATAATTAAGAATGGTGCGGACGGAGAGACTCGAACTCTCACACCTTGCGGCACCAGGACCTAAACCTGGCGTGTCTACCAATTTCACCACGTCCGCTAAAACATTACATCGATTGGGGTGGACGATGGGGCTCGAACCCACGACCACCGGAATCACAATCCGGGGCTCTACCAACTGAGCTACGCCCACCATTAATCAATGCTTTGGGGTACCATATGGTACGCCCTACAGGGCTCGAACCTGTGACCTACGGCTTAGAAGGCCGTTGCTCTATCCAGCTGAGCTAAGGGCGCACGGATAGACCTTAATTTTACTCAGTAAGACCGAGTAAAATCTGGTCGGGGTAGAGAGATTCGAACTCCCGACATCCTGCTCCCAAAGCAGGCGCGCTACCGGACTGCGCTATACCCCGAACATCCTTGCTGCAACTGCGTGTTGCCTCAACGAGGTGCGAATCTTACAGAGGAGATTTTAGTAGGTCAACATCTTTTATCGACCTTTTGCACTCTCAGCGCTCGCCAGCCAAAACGAGCCTCGAATCGAGGCGATAATACCCGCCGCCTAAGCACTCCTCCTACTTTGCCTCCCTCGGCAGACGTGCGAAAATCAGCCCCCCCCTTTCTTCCAGTCACCAACACCAAGGCACTAAGGTAGGCTTTATGAGCGCACAGATCATCGACGGCAAACGGATCGCCTCAACCGTTAAGCAGCAGGTTAAAGCAGGCGTCCAAACACGCCTGAAGCAAGGCAAGAGAGCACCAGGGCTTGCCGTCGTGCTTATCGGCGGCGACCCCGCCTCACAGGTTTACGTTAGCCACAAGCGTCGAGCTTGTGAGGAGGTAGGGATTAACTCTACCGCGTTCGACCTCCCGGCCTCTACCACGCAGCAAGCACTGCTCACGCTCGTGGATGAACTTAACAACCGGCCTGATATCGATGGCATCCTGGTCCAGCTGCCACTGCCCGAACATCTGGATGCCAATCTCATCCTCGAAAGAATCCATCCCGACAAAGATGTCGACGGCTTCCACCCCTATAACATAGGCCGACTGGTCC
This sequence comes from Motiliproteus sp., assembly GCA_047622605.1. Taxonomy (GTDB): domain Bacteria; phylum Pseudomonadota; class Gammaproteobacteria; order Pseudomonadales; family Balneatricaceae; genus Motiliproteus. The sequence continues at coordinate 8,848 of JBLHND010000111.1, forward strand.
AGCGCATGCCACTGCTGCGCCCATGCACCCCTAAAGGGGTAATGACCCTGCTGGAGTCTACGGGCGTTGCCATCCGCGGCCTCGACGCCTGCGTCGTGGGTGTATCCAACATCGTCGGCAGACCCATGGCGCTGGAATTACTACTGGCAGGTGTTACGGTCACCACCGCCCACCGCTTCACCCGCAATCTCGATCAGAAAATAGCTCAGGCGGATATCGTAGTGGTCGGCGTGGGCAAACCCGGCTTGGTCAAGGGTGAATGGATAAAACCAGGAGCCATCGTGATCGATATCGGCATCAACCGCATGGAAAACGGTAAATTGGTCGGCGACATTGAATTCCAGACCGCCGCAGAGCGCGCAGGCTGGATCACGCCGGTACCGGGCGGTGTCGGCCCTATGACGGTCGCCACGCTGATGGAAAACACCCTCTACGCGGCCAACGAACTCCACCAGGACTAAGCGTCAGGCATGCTGCCCGGCAAGCGCGTAGCCTGTGTAGAGGAACGAACCGCATCAGACAGGACAGCAACACCTGATGCAGCAAGAGTAAAAAGGGGCCTAGGTGGTTTAAAACAAATCCCTCCGACCCCTTTTCCCTCTTTTCCCTCTTTTCCCTATGCAAGGATAGATGCGACATCTTGGTTGATGCGGTTTGCAAGCTCACCACATCCTACGAGCAAGGCAGGCTGGGATGCAATCCCAGCAACAACCTAAAGAGCGCCTAGCCTTCGCGCCGCCAGGTGGTCCCCTCACGGCTATCATCCAGGATAATGCCCTGTGATTTCAGAGTCTCGCGTATCGCATCGGCACCGGCAAAGTCGCGTGATTGCTTAGCCTCGGCACGCCGTGCTATCAGCGCCTCTATCTCAGCAGCCGCAGGCCCCTCTTCGTCCTGACCACCCTGAAGATAGGCCTCAGGGTCTTGCTGCAACAACCCCAGCACCGCCCCCAGACGTCTGAGCTGAGCAGCAAGCCGAGCCGCCAACACCCTGTCCTGCTCTTTAAGCCGATTGATTTCGCGGGCAAGCTCAAACAACACCGCTACCGCGCCCGCACTGTTAAAATCATCATCCATCGCTGCCTTGAAGCGCGCATCTACATCATTCTCGGACGCGCCTTCGGCAACCACGTCAAGACCGCGGAGTGCGTGATAAAAGCGGTCCAATGCGCCGCGCGCCTCCTTAAGACTCGCTTCGGAGTAATCAATCTGACTACGGTAGTGACCCAGGGTTAAGAAATAGCGCACCACCTCGGGATCGTAGCTATCGAGAATGTCACGAATAGTGAAAAAGTTGCCCAACGACTTGGACATCTTTTCTTTATTGACCCGAACCGCGCCGGCATGCATCCAAGTATTAACGAAGGTAACGCCGTTAGCCGCCTCGCTCTGGGCGATCTCATTCTCATGGTGCGGGAACGGCAGATCCGGACCACCGCCGTGGATGTCGAAGGTATCCCCCAGACAACATTTGGACATCGCCGAACATTCGATATGCCAACCCGGACGCCCCTTGCCCCAGGGTGAGTCCCAGCTGACCTCTCCCGCCTTGGCCGCCTTCCACAGCACGAAATCGAACGGATTCTCTTTCTGAACGTTGATCTCGACCCTGGCCCCGGCCTGCATATCTTCCAATTTCCGATTAGTCAGCTTGCCGTAACCCTCGAATTTGCCTACACGATAATAGACATCGCCGTTATCCGCGGCATAAGCATATTCCTTGTCGATCAGGGTCTGCACCATCTCGATGATAGGAATCATATGCGCCGTCGCCCTAGGCTCTTCGGTCGGCGACAAGACCCCCAGACGCGCCTCATCTTCGTGCATCGCGGCGATAAAACGCTCGGTCAGACTGTCACAGTTTTCATCGTTTTCATGGGCACGCCTGATGATCTTGTCGTCAACATCGGTGATATTACGGACATAATGGACCGAATAACCGCTGCTCCGCAGATAACGGGTGATCACATCGAACGCCACCAACACTCGAGCATGACCCAGATGACAGTAGTCGTAAACCGTCATTCCACAGACATACATGCGAACCTTGCCGGGTTCGATCGGGGTAAAAAGCTCTTTCTGACCGGTCAGGGTGTTATAGATCTGTAAGCTCATGCTGCTATAGATTCCGTTATTGCTGCTGTTATTGCTGTGTTATTGCTTCTGTTAGCTCAGCCACTTATTTATTGGCCCGCTTACTTATTGGCCCAGGTGTCACGCAGACCGATGGTCATATTAAAGACCGGGCGCTCGACACTGTGATCATAGCGATCAGCGACAAAATAGCCTTCACGTTCAAACTGGAAACCCGCCTCGGGCACGGCCTGTGCTAAGCCCGGCTCGATCCAGCAATTTTCAAGCACGCGAACGGACTGGGCATTCACGTGTTGCAGGAAATTACTCTCACCGCTCTCATCGGCCGAGTCAGGCGCGGGATGCGTGAACAGCCGGTCATAAACCCGGACGCAGGCCTGCCTACCCTCGGTGGCAGACACCCAGTGAATCACGCCACGTGGCTTCATCGCCTCGGGTGGATTCTCACCCACAGTGCCCGGCACCAAACTGGCTTTTATCTCGATAATCTCACCCGCTGCATCTTTAACGACCTCGTCAGCCCTGATCACGTAGGCCGCGCGCAACCGGACGTAGTCACCCAGGACCAGGCGCTTGAACTTCTTACGTGACAGAGTGGTATCTTCAGTAAAATCGGCGCGATCTATATAGAGCTCAGCGGTAAAGGGTAACTGACGCTCGCCTAGATCGACATTCGGGTGCGCGGGCGCCCTAAGCACCTCGACAGCACCTTCGATGTGCCCTGCAAAGTTAGTCACCGTCACCTTGACCGGGTCCAGCACACACATCGCTCGAGGGGCGCTCTGATTCAGATCTTCGCGGACAAAGAACTCGAACTGAGCCACATCCACGACACCATCGGTCTTGGCTACCGCCAGAGAGTTGCAAAAGTTACGCACCGCTCGAGCGCTATAGCCCCTGCGGCGCAGACCCGAGAGGGTCGGCATGCGCGGGTCATCCCAACCCGAGACCACGCCCTCATCCACCAACTGCTTGAGTTTGCGCTTACTGGTCAGGGTGTAGCTGAGATTAAGGCGGCCAAACTCGTACTGGGCAGGCTTACTGGGGACCGGTAACTGTTCCAAGAACCAGTCGTACAACGGCTTATGATCGGCAAACTCCAGAGTACAGATCGAGTGAGTAACGCCTTCGATCGCATCCTCCTGGCCGTGGGCAAAATCATAGGTCGGATAGATATTCCACTGGTCGCCGGTCTGGTGATGGTGCTGCTTACGGATCCGGTACAGCATAGGATCACGTAGATTCATATTGGGCGAGGCCATATCGATCTTAGCCCGCAACGCTCGCGAACCCTCATCGAACTCGCCGTCTTTCATCCGCTCCAGCAGATCAAGGTTCTCCTCGACCGAACGCTCTCGAAACGGGCTCGCCTTACCCGGCGTGGTCGCCCAGCCGCGGTACTCACTAGCCTGCGCGGCCGACAGATCGCACACATAAGCCTTGCCGGTGCGGATCAGATGCTGCGCCCA
>JBLHND010000112.1:0-12339 GCA_047622605.1 Motiliproteus sp.
TGGCGATGGCGATCATGCAGTATCTGGGCGGTAACGCCAAGATCGTCCAAGGCACCATCAAGTTCAAAGGCCAGGACCTGAGCACGCTGAACAAGGAGCAGATGCGCCAGCTGCGTGGTAACGATATTGCGATGATATATCAGGAGCCGATGGCGTCACTCAATCCGTCAATGCTGATTGGTCACCAATTAACCGAGGTGTTGCACTGCCACCAGAACATCAGCAAAGAACAAGCCTACGCCAAGTCGATAGAGATACTGGACAACGTCCACCTGCCGGATCCAGATCGGATCATGACCTCCTATCCTCATCAGATCTCTGGCGGCCAGCAGCAGCGCGTGGTTATCGCCATGGCACTGCTGTCTCAGCCCTCGCTGCTGTTACTGGATGAGCCGACCACGGCACTGGATGTTACCGTAGAAGCCGGTATCGTCGAATTGATCGAGGAGCTGGCGGCCAAGTTCAATACCTCGATGATCTACATCTCCCACAACCTTGGACTGATCCTGGAAACCTGCTCCCGAGTCAATGTCATGTATTCAGGCCAGGTGGTGGAAGTGGGTGCCGTTAAAGAGGTGTTCGATCGCATGAAGCACCCCTACACCAAGGGCTTGTTCGACTGCATTCCGTTGCCGACCGCCGACAAATACACTCGGCCATTGAAACCGATCCGCGGCCAGCTACCGCTACCTCATCAACGTCCTTCGGGCTGCTTTTTTGGGCCCCGCTGCGATCACTTTGTCGCGGGCACCTGTGATCAGCCGGCGCTCGAGATCACGGCGATACCCGACCACTCCAGCCATGCGGTGCGCTGCCGTCGCTGGCAGGAACTGGACCTGAACGCCCCCGCTGAGGTGCTGCCCTCTCAGGCCACTGAGTCGGCGGTGGGAGATGAGATTCTGGTCGTTAACGCGATGCAGAAATACTACGAGGTCGAAGATAATTCGCTGCTGTCGATGCTCAGGGGTAAAGAGGCCCAGGTGATCAAGGCCAACGAAAACCTGAGTTTTAAATCCCATGCCGGGGAGACGGTCGCCATCGTCGGTGAGTCCGGTTGTGGCAAGTCGACCTTCGCCAAGGTGCTGATGGGGTTGGAGCTCGCGTCCAGTGGCGAGGTGCTGCTCAATGGCGAAGATATTGCCAACACCCACGTCACCGATCGACGCACCGATCAGACCCGTGCCATGCAGATGGTGTTCCAGAACCCCTTCGACACCCTCAACCCGAGTCTGACCATCGGCTCTCAGCTGGGCCGGGTGATCAAGAAGTACGGGGTCTCCAACGATAAGAAAGAGATTCAGGCCAAGGTCCTGGAACTGCTGGAGCTGGTCAAGTTGCCGGCCGATTTTGCCCGGCGCAAACCGCGCCAGCTGTCGGGTGGCCAAAAGCAACGGGTGGGCATAGCCCGCGCCTTCGCCGGCAACCCCAGCGTGGTGATCGCCGACGAGCCGGTCTCTTCGCTGGATGTGTCGGTCGGGGCGGCTGTGACGCGACTGTTGATGAACATCCAGGAGTCGCAGGGAACCTCCGTGGTCTTTATCAGCCATGACCTGAGTCTGGTGCGCTACCTGGCGGATCGGATAGTCGTGATCTATCTGGGTAATATCGTCGAACAGGGAACCACTCAGGATGTGTTTTCTCCACCCTATCACCCCTACACGGAAGCACTGATATCGGCGATCCCGGTGGCCGACACCTCGATCAATAAAAAACGGGTAATTCTCGAAGGTGAGATACCCAGTGCCATGAACCCACCGAGTGGCTGCCCGTTTCATACCCGCTGCCCACGTAAACTGGGAAAAATATGTGAAGAACAGCTGCCACCGCTGATAGAGGAGTCAGCAGACCACCGTATCGCCTGTCATATCCCGATTGAAGAACTGAGGCTGGTCGAACCGGTGTTCAGTATCAATCCGGTTATGGAATCGTAGGCTGGGATGAAATCCCAGCAATATCCCAGCAATATCCCAGCAAGACCTCATCATTCACAAACCTCAAATCCGACAGGCGCGTAGCGTGCGCGGAGGCACGAACCGCATCAGGCAGAGCTGCTATGCCTGATGCGGCAAGAGGAGAAGACTACCCAACCGGATAACGGGCCGCATCGTCGAGCAACCAATCGATAAAGCATCTCACCCGCGGGTCGTCTCGTCGGTCGTTGCGACAGATGACGCCCCATTCCCCCACGCTTGGGATCCAGTGTTCGACCGGTTTAACCAGACGGCCCGACCGCAGGTCATCATCGGCAAAAGGACTGTTGACCAGCGACACCCCCTCACCGTCGGCCGCCATCTGCAGCGCTATGGCGACCGTATCGACGACGATAGGTGGCTGGATGGCTTTCTGCTCCAGGCCCACCGAATCTAACCAGGTTTTCCAATACGTCGCTTCCGTGTTGACCGTCAATAACGGCAGATCTAACAGCTCGGCCGGTTGCAGCGGCTGCGGCAAACCTTCTAACAACTGCGGACTGCACACGGGGAACAAACGCGACTCAAACAGCGGCTGCCAAAACAGGTGAGGATCGGGACGCGTTGCATAGTACACCACACCAATATCGGCACTCCCCTCATCGAACTGCCACTGCGCATTGCAGGTGTCCAGCTGCAGTTCGATGTCCGGATAGAGCGCTCTAAATCGAGGCAGACGCCTGGCCAACCAACGAATCGAGGCGGTGACGTAAGTCTGAACCTGTAGTGGCGGCATGATGGTTGCCTGACGGATCGCTTGCGCCCCTCTGACCAGCTGGCTCAGAGATTCTCGCACGATCGGGTAGAACTGCTCAGCCTCTTTCGTCAGCGCAACATTACGGCCTTCGCGAACAAACAACTTAACCCCGAGATCCCCTTCCAAGAGGTGGACCTGATGGCTGATGGCGGGATGAGTAAGGTTCAGCTCATCCGCCGCTTTGCGGAAACTCAGCAGCCGTGCGGCCGCCTCGAACCCTTTTAAGGCCTTCATAGGCGGCAGTTTTTGAAAATTTATAGGAGACGTCATTGGTTTCATCCCTGAAGGCGGCACGGGTAAAGTCACTACAGGATACCTTCATTGGAAGAAAATACTAACCAATGGTGTTATCGGTTTTTTGCGGGTTAGGCTTCAGCCTGACGATGACAGCGTCGCAGCAACAGATTGGGACATAGCCTTACAAAAACCTAGACGATCCTGGCTGATAACTGGCGGGCAGCCTGTACTAAAAATTTCGAGTAGGTCCGTGCATCCTGTGGATTTAGAAACTCGCCGTTGATGGCTGCACTGATGGCGGCCACCGGTTCATTGCGCAGATTTAAAATCGGCGCGGCAATACAGCTGACCTGTGTACCCATCTCACCGTGCGTCACTGCATATCCCAGGCGCTTGGCCCGATCCAGGTCATCCTTTAATTGCCCCAGACTGTCACGGATCGACGCATCCGCCTGCTCCTCAGCGGCAATATAGCTGCGCTGAACGTCGTTCGAATACATCGACAGGATCGCTTTCCCGGATGCGGAGCTCAACAGCGACATCGTTTTGCCGATATGAAGATTAAAGGCATTGCTGATGGAGGACTCGACCCTCGACACCACCACCACCTTGCCGCCCACCGGCACACTGAGAAAGATCAACTTATGAATTTCGTTCTTCAGGATCTCGGCGATGGGATAGAAGAACGGGATAATGCGCTGCTTATCGTAAATGGTGGAGGCGATTTGAAATATTTTCGACCCGATACAGTAGGCCTTTTTTCGACTCGGGTCTGGCGCGACCATCTGATGCGCTAACAACGCGTTAATAATGCGATGACCGCTGGCCGCAGGAATAGCGGTCTGAGCGCATATCTCAGATAGCGTCAGTGGATAGGCGGAAGCCGCCAGCAGATCCAGGATCAGCACGGTACTATCGACTGCAGGCGCTTTCGATTTTTCTGTCGCTACCATTATAAAGACCTGTTCATTCCGTATATAAAAATATTTATCCGTATGTGCAATTTTATTCGTAAAAATTCGCTTATCCCACCAACCCGAGCTTTATAGCAGGAAAGAATTAAAAAAAACAGCGAACCCCTGTCAATCTCTGATTCGATAACGGACCAGCACTGAGAATACTCAGGATAACCATCCGCTGCAGTCCCCGCTGCAGTCCCCGCTACAGCCCCCGTTACGTCGTCGAAAGACCGCACATCAATCTTCTTAACAATTTGTTTATAAATAACTTTTTAAACAACTCTGGCTATAACTTAAGACATTATTCTATATATGGAATTATATTTCTAAATATGGAACCGTTTTGACAATCCATTCTGATTAACAATAAGATGGCTACAACTTAATCAGGGAGCCTTCATGAGAATCTATAAGAATTTCATTAACAACACATTCTCCAGCTCGGCTAATGGTTCCGCAATTTCGGTATACAATCCGGCCAATGAAGACCTGATTGCCCAGGTCCCCGCCGCCACATCAAAAGAAGCGCTTAACGCGGTAGAGCTTGCTGCCAAGGCGCAAAAGAGCTGGCGTAAACTGCCCAGCATCGAGCGCGCCGCCTACCTGCACCGCCTGGCAGACGCCCTGCTGGCACGCAAAACTGACATCGGTCAGGCATTGGCCGAGGAGTCGGGTAAAAGCCTTACCGATGCCACTAACGAGGCGGTCTATGCCGCGGGGATCACCCGCTACCATGCAGAGTGGGCGCGTCGCATCGAGGGGGAAATTATCCCCAGCGATTCTCCTTCCGAAAACCTGCTGCTACAACGAGAGCCCATTGGGGTGGTGGCCTGCCTGATTCCGTTCAACTACCCGGTTTACACCCTGCTACGCAAGATCGCGCCGGCGCTGATTACCGGTAATGCCGTCGTCGTTCGCCCCAGCAACAACACGCCTTGTTCCGCCTTCGAGATTGCTAAAGCAATCCAGGATGCAGAGTTCCCGGCGGGGGTTGTGAGTATCCTGACGATGGATCACGCCACCGCAGAAATTGTTTGCACCCATCCGGCTGTCGGCATGATTACCCTGACCGGAAGCGTTGGCGCAGGCCGCAAGGTGCTGGAGTATTCGCAGGTCAATATCGCTAAGTCATCGCTGGAACTGGGCGGAAAAACGCCGGCCATCATCGAGGCAGACGCGGACTTAGAAAAAGCCGCCCGCGAGATTGTTGACTCCAAAACCACCCATTGCGGTCAGCTCTGCACGGCGATAGAGCGCGTGTATGTTCACGAGGATATCTACGATCAATTTGTCGAGCTGTTACGTGAAAACATGGCCGGCAAAAAGTTTGGTGACCGCATGGCAAACCCCGATCACATGGGGCCGCTGGTGAATGGCAACAGCCGTCTGAATATTCATCAGATGGTTGAACGTGCCATCGATGATGGCGCCACGCTGGACGTTGGCGGCTATATCCCCGAGGGCCTCGGCCACTTCTACCCACCGACCCTGCTGACCAACTGTCGCCAGGATATGGAGATTGTTCAGGAAGAGATCTTTGGCCCCGTGCTGCCGGTGCTGAAATACAGCACTGTCGATGAAGCGCTCGCGCTCGCTAACGATCACCAGTTCGGCCTAGCCTCGGTCATCTACACCGAGAACTACCGCACCGCGATGAACGTCGCCAACGAGATTGAAGCGGGCGAGATCTACATCAACCGCACCCCCGCAGACCCCTTCCAAGGATTCCATGCGGGCTGGAAACGCTCAGGCCTAGGCGGCGATGATGGCAAGCACGGTATGCTCGAATACACCCAGACCCGCCTAGTGGTTCTTAAGTACTAAGACAGACTGCTGTGTTAACTCCAGCGACAAAAACACTACGACCGAAAAGGTACCCCGATGAAAGTAGTCTCTTGCGAAACTCATGTGGTTGCTGTGCCACCCCCCTATATCGGTGGCATGTACTGGATCTTCGTCACCCTGAAGACCGATTGCGGCATCGAAGGCATCGGTGAAGTCTATGCCGCGAGTTTTCATCCGACCGTGATGGTCGCCGCGATCGACGATGTCTTCGATCGCTACCTCAAAGGCTATGATCCACACCATGTCGAGCGGTTCTTCCGTGAAGCCTACTCCAGCGGTTTCACCCAGCGTCCTGACCTGAGCATGATGGGCGTGGTCAGCGGACTGGAGATGGCATGCTGGGATATCATCGGCAAGGCGGCCAACAAACCCGTCTACGAGCTAATCGGCGGCAAGGTTCACGACAAACTGCGCACCTACACCTATCTCTACGCTGAAAACAGCGCGGGCGAGTACGATTACGACAACGTAGAGCTGGCCGTAGAATGCGCCGTGAAGAACATGGAACAGGGCTTTACGGCGCTCAAATTTGATCCGGCAGGCCCCTACTCCGCGTACTCTGGCCAGCAGATCTCCCTGGAAGCCCTGGATAAGTCGGCTACCTTCTGTCGTCGAATCCGTGAGGCGGTGGGCAACCGCTGTGATCTGTTATTTGGCACCCACGGCCAGATGACACCGGCCTCCGCCATTCGGCTGGCCAAGCGCCTGGAACCCTATGACCCGCTGTGGTTTGAAGAGCCGGTACCACCGGGACAGGCGGAAGCGATGGCACGGGTGGCGCTCAAGACCAGCATTCCGGTGGCAACCGGCGAGCGCCTGACCACCAAGTACGAGTTTCACGATGTGCTCAAGACCGGTGCCGCCTCTATTCTGCAGATGAACCTGGGGCGCGTCGGCGGTATTCTGGAGGCCAAAAAAATTGCCAGCATCGCCGAGGTCTATTATGCCCAGATAGCACCGCACCTGTACAACGGCCCAGTAGGCGCCGCCGCGAGTATTCAACTGGCCACGGCCACCCCCAACTTCCTGATTCAGGAAAGCATCATGACCTGGGGCGGATTCCATGCCGAGGTGCTGCAACAGAAAATAGAATGGCAAGACGGCTATATCATCCCATCGACCAAGCCTGGCCTGGGTATCGAGTTGAATATGGAGGTGGTGAAAGGACACTCACCCTATACCGGCAGCAAACTGCATCTGTCTATGGACTCCAGGCCCTACGACGTTAAGGAGCAATCGTCACAACGCTGGAAGCAACAGCCTAAGAGAGAGAGGAGCCCTGAGCTTGGACGATGACCACAACGATGACCACAACTACGACTTTATAATTATCGGCGCCGGCTCTGCCGGCTGCATCCTGGCAGACCGCCTCAGCGAATCAGGAGAGTACTCCGTGCTGATCCTTGAAGCAGGCGGTAAAGATACCCTGCCCTGGATTAAACTCCCGGTGGGGTTTGCTAAAACCTACTACAACCCCAAGTATAACTACATGTACTACAGCGAAACCGAAGCAGGCATGAATGGCCGCAAGCTGTACGCGCCAAGAGGCAAGGTGCAGGGGGGCTCCGGGTCCATCAACGCCATGATTTACGTGCGTGGCCAGGCGGAGGACTTCGACGCCTGGGCCGCCGCCGGCAATACAGACTGGTCCTATGCGGAGGTCTTACCGTACTTTAAAAAGCTGGAACAACACCCTCTGGGTGATACCGAACATCACTCGTCGAGTGGCAAGCTGGGCATCACCCAGATGAAGGATGGGGCTCACCCCCTCTGTGATCATTTCTTAAGAGGGGCCGAGCAACTTGGATACCCTTTAAATGATGACTTTAACGGTAATACACTGGAAGGCGCCGGGGTTTATGAGGCCAATATTAACAAGGGTCTGCGCGATTCCAGCAATACCGCCTACTTAAAGCCAGCCTTAAAGCGCCCTAACCTGCATATCGAGCGGGACTGCAGCGCCGAAAAGATCCTCTTTGATGCTCAAAAGCGCGCGACGGCAGTCCAGGTACGTCAGCAAGATTGCGTTAAAACATTCACAGCTCGGCGTGAAGTGATCCTCTCAGCCGGAGCCGTCGACTCACCCAAGCTACTGCAACTCTCGGGCGTCGCCGACCAGACCCTGCTGGCCAGCCATCATATCCCCGTGGTGCAACATTCTCCGGCCGTCGGACAAAACCTGCAGGACCACACCTGCGTCAGTTATTACTACAAAGCCAATATTAAGACCCTCAATGACACCTTCCGCTCGCTCGGCGGGCAGCTCATGGCAGGGCTGCAGTACGTCTGCAAGCGTACTGGCCCGCTCTCCATCAGCGTCAATCAGGCCGGCGGGTTCTTTAAGGGGGATGCCACCCAAACACGCCCCAATATCCAGCTGTACTTCAATTCGATGTCGTACAAGATCCCCAACGACCCCAAGGCCAAACTGGAACCAGAACCCTATTCCGGTTTCCTAGTCGCCTTTAATTCTTGCCGCCCGACGAGCAGAGGCACGATAGAACTGGCCTCTGCAAACCCTAAAGACCCAGCACTGATCAGGCCTAACTATCTGTCCACTGACAAGGACATTCGAGAGGTCATCCAAGGCAGCAAGCTGATTCGAGCGCTGATGCAGGCGCCCGCGTTAAAAGCGGTGACCGTAGAAGAGGTAGCGCCAGGCGCTCAGGTGGACGACGAGGCCAGCATGCTGCAGTACTTCCGTGAAAACGCCGGCTCGATCTATCACCTCTGTGGCTCCTGCACCATGGGACCGAATCCACAAGACGCCGTCGTGGACAGTCGTCTGCGCGTACACGGTGTAAAGGGGTTACGGGTGGTCGATGCGTCGATATTCCCCAGCATCACCTCGGGCAATATCAACGCCCCCGTGATGATGGTGGCGGAGAAAGGGGCGGCGATGATTCTGGCCGATGCCTTGGTTAATAAGAGCGGCTAATCCTAGTGTAACTATTCTTATGGAGTCTTTGTTCTCTGTGGGTCGGCTTTTTGTGGGGAGACGCTGCCCGTTCCCGACGGGCTTAGCGCACTTCCTACATCCCTGTAGGTCGAAAGTATTCCGACAAGGCCAGCATGCTGCAGTCATCGTCAGACTGAAGCCTAACCTACAAAAGAACAATGCTGGCCGTTAACATCGCGCTTATTGGTCATTTTTTTTAACCGACCCGCAAGAAAATATCAATTGTTGTCACGTCCAGCACCCTCTAGTCTCAGGACGATCTGCCAAGTCTATACAGGCTGCATCTTCGAAGCAGCCGGCCACAGTAGACACGCATTCTCTTAAGGTAGAGGGAGAGCACTACATTTTACGACTGCCGGAGTCCAGGCCCATGCAAACGATCACCAAGCTATATATCAACGGTCAATGGCAGCAGCCAGACAGCAAGGAAGTCCTGCTGGCCGACAACCCGGCTACCGATGAGACCTGTGCATCGGTCCCTAAAGCCAACAATACCGATGTTGAAACGGCCATTCTTGCCGCACGCCAGGCATTGCCTGGCTGGTCTGCCACCCCTTCGGCCCGTCGCGCCGAGCTGATGCATGCCGCCGCCGATGAGATGCAGAACCGCTATCAGGACCTGGTCGATGCCCATGTAGCGACGATGGGCTGCCCTAGGAGCATCGCCGGAGAATTTCATGTCGATGTCGCGATTGAAGGGATGCGCTACTACGCAGATCTGACAGGACAGATGGATACCATCGAGGAGCAAGGCAAGGTGCTGTTGCTGAAAGAGCCGGTGGGGGTCTGCACCTTTATCAATCCCTGGAACTACCCGCTGCATCAGTTAGCGGGCAAGATAGCGCCGGCACTGGCGGCTGGCTGCACCCTCGTCACCAAACCGGCCGAACAAACGCCTCTGCCGGATTTCATCATGGCTGAGATCTTCCATCAGATCGGTTTACCGGCCGGGGTATTCAATCTGGTATCGGGGTCAGGTACGGAGATCGGCCCGCTGATGTCCAGTCATCCGCTGGTCAACATGGTCTCGTTTACCGGTTCGACAGCGGCAGGCATCAAGGTAGCCATCGCTGCAGCCCCAACCGTCAAGCGGGTCTGCCAGGAACTAGGCGGCAAGTCCGCCCTAATCATTACCCAGGATGCGGATCTCGAGGCGGCGGTGCGCTTCGGGGTTGAGGATGTGATGGGCAATAGCGGACAAACCTGTAACGCCCTGACCCGAATGTTCGTCCCTGCCAGCCGCTACGAACAGGCTGTCGAACTGGCCGCCAAGATTGCGTTGGAACAGAAGGTCGGTGACCCGCTCGATGACAGCACCACCATGGGGCCGTTGGCATCGCATCTTCAACGCAACAGAGTACTGCACTATATTCGTTTAGGCATCGAAGAGGGCGCGCGCCTGGTCACTGGCGGTACTGAGATGCCCAGCGGGCTAACAAAGGGTGCCTACGTGCAGCCCACTATCTTTGCCGACGTCACCAACGACATGGTCATCGCACGCGAGGAGATCTTTGGGCCGGTGCTGTGCATGCTGGCGTACGACGATATCGAAGAAGCGATCAGCATGGCCAATGACAGCGTTTATGGACTGTCTTCCGGCGTCTACGCCAAAGACCAAGCCAGCGCCTTACCCATAGCCCGACGCCTCGAGGCCGGGCAGTGCTATATACAGGGCAGTTATTTCTCGGTTGATGCGCCTTTTGGCGGTTATAAGCAATCCGGTAACGGCCGCGAATGGGGCACGCAGGGCATGCAGGAGTACATCGAGACCAAGGCCATTATTTGCGGCTAGTGGGTCCGTTCCGGTATCCCAGATACGCCGCAGATACGCCGCAGATACGCCGCAGATACGCCGCCTAAACCCTCGCCCCATCGGGCGAGGATATAAACGGGAACCGCGCAGTTAATTGACTCCGACCCCCCTTTGGATCAGCAACAATGAATATTATCAATAAGTTATATATAAACGATGCCAGCATCTCGTTGAAAAACTGCCATGGAGTACGCCTGAATGCCTGAGGTCGTACTGCTGAACACAGGCCTGGAATTGCCGATACAGGGCGACAGGGTGTATTTCAACTACTTTTGGTTACGAGATAGCTGTTCGACGTCATGGGATAGCAGTACTCAGGAGCGTACCTTTGATATTCTTGAAGAACCTGATGATCTGCGCCCTACAACCGCCCTGCTGAAGGATGACGTGCTGGACATTATCTGGAGCGATGGTCACCAGAGTTGCTACGACCTCAGCTGGCTCGGGCGTTGGCACAAGGGCGAAAATCATGGCGACCTGGCCGTTCGTACGCGTAAGCCCTGGTATCGCGATCACTATTCAGACATGGCGCGCTTTACCTATGACGATGTTATGGCTAACCCCGCCCGTGTCGCGGACTGGACGGAAGCACTGTTGGATGAAGGCATCACCCTGATTCAGGGGATGCCAGATTCAAACGAAGGACTGCAGACGCTGTGTGAACTGCTCGGTACCGTGCGGCCCTCTTTTTCAGGCTATCTGTTCGACGTAAAATCCAAAGCGAATCCGGAAAACCTGGCATACACCAGTAAGGCGCTAGAGCTGCATACCGACTTGCCTGCAGAAGAGCTTGCCCCCGGAATCCAGTTCTTACACTGTCGGGTTAATGATGCGGAAGGCGGTGACAGCCTGTTTGTTGATGCCACGGCCGTTGCTAATGCGTTGAAAGAACACTACCCAGAGTACTTCAACATACTCACTGATTATGACGTGCCTTACCGTTATACCACCAGTTATCAGGATGTGCGCACGAAACAGCGGATCATCGAACTGGATCCTAATAATGGAGAAGTTAGCGGTATTAACCATAGCCAGCACCTCGCGGATGTCTTTGACTTTCCTCAGCGTAAGATGGATCTCTTTTATCCCGCGTTTCGCAAATTTGGGCAGATGCTGCAAGATCCTCAGTACCTGATGACCTTCCGCCTCAACGCGGGGGAATGCATGGTGTTCGATAATCATCGTATTGCTCACGGCCGAGCGGCTTTTAGTGCCGGCAGTGGCGCAAGGCATTTACGGGGTTGTTATGTTGATCGGGGTGAGCTTCGCAGCACGTATCGTGTGTTGCGCGCCAGGCATCCGAAAACAGAAGCGGAGACAGCGCTTAATTCATCTGTCGAGACACCATCGATCGACGCTTGCTGAGGAGCCGTAACATGCACGCTGAACAACAATTACGTATCGATCTGGCGGCTGCTTTTCGACTGATTTATGACATGGATATGCATGAATCGGTTGCCAACCATCTTAGCGCGGCGGTATCCCCGGACGGTAAGCAGTTCCTGATGAATCGTCGCTGGATGCACTTCGCGAATGTGACTGCCGGCAACCTGCAGTCTCTCGATAGCGAAGACGACAGCATTATGCTTACCGATGAGGCACCTGACGCGTCTGCTTGGAGTATCCATGGCAATGTGCATCGATCCCTGCCAACAGCACGGGTCATCCTGCACGTGCATTCGACCTATGCCACAGCACTATCGACCCTGAAAGATCCTCGAATATTACCGATCGATAACAACACCGCACGGTTCTACGAGCGCATCGCCTATGACACTGACTTTGGAGGCATCGCCATC
>JBLHND010000113.1:0-12169 GCA_047622605.1 Motiliproteus sp.
GCGCCCCGACGCGGGTCCGCTCAAGCAACAACCACAGGCCGAAACCTATCAAGCCTGAGAAACAGATCAGGAACAGTCGATACTTGGGATAGGCAAAATCTCCCATTATCACCACCCCCTGGAGAATCTCCGGGGTCGCGACACTCTTGCCGACCGGCCCCCAGGTAATAATCGTCAATTCTTGAATAATCAACGCCATACCCAGGGTAAGTACGATATGAAAGGTATGCGGCAGATGGTAGATTCGCTGGATCAGCGTCTTCTCGATAACCCAGGCCAGCAGGCCGACAACAATGGGGGCGACCAGCAACGCCAGCCAGAAATTGCCGGTTAAGGCCACCACCGTGTAACACATATAGGAGCCGAGCAGGTAAAAGGCACCGTGGGCGAAATTAACAAAGTTAAGCAGTCCAAAGATGATCGTCAGGCCGACGGCGATAAGAAAGTAGATCATCCCCAAACCGAGGCCGTTGAGAATCTGAAAAAGATACAGATCGAGCATAAGGTCAGTCCTTAAGTGAAAGGCGATACGCAGCAAAAAAAAGGAGGGGGCCGGGCAAAGAGCCCCCCCCCCCCCCTGCTAACCCCTAAGCCATCTTGCAGATGCCAGAATCTTCTGCTGGAAAGGTGCGACCCGAACTAACCACCTCGGCGAGATCATCCGGGTCTTGCATGTCCGAGGCTGCTTTGCCCCGCAACAGGTAGTAATCTTTGATCACCTGGTGATCAGAGGCACGAACCGTCTCGGTGCCGGTGGGCCCTTCGTAGGTGTAGCCTTCCAGGGTCTTGGCAACGGCAGCACCTTCGACAGTCCCCGCCAGTTTGATCGCGTCCAGTAACATCGTGGTGCCAATATAATCGGCAGCCATCGGATAGTTGGGGTTCATGTCATAGACTTCACGAACCCGCTTAACGAACGCGTTATTCATCGGCGTATCCGTCTGATGCCAATACTGAGCCCCCAGATAGACGTCTTCGATCAGATCCGGTCCGAGCTCTTTGAACTGATCGAGACCGGCCGACCAGGCCAGCAGAATAGTCATCTTGCGCTTAAGTCCGAAATTGACCGCCTGGCGCAAGGCGTTAGAGGACTGCCCTCCGAAGTTGAGCAGCAGCAAAACATCCGGCTGCGCCGCCATGGCATTGGTGAGGTAGCCGGAAAACTCCTGCTCATGCAGGGAGTGATAGCTATTGCCCACGTGCTCGACACCCATCTCCTCAAAGACTGCCTTGGCATTGTCCAGCAGTGCCTCGCCAAAGACGTACTGGGGGGTGATCGTATACCAGCGCTTGGCGTCGGGTTTCATCTTGATCAAGGGCAAGACGGTTTCACGAATGGCACCATAGGTCGGTACCGACCAACGGAAGGTCGAGCTATTACAATCCGCGCCCGTCAGATCATCGGCACCGGCTGGCGTAATAAAGACACCGCCGGCTTTATCCACCTCCTTACCCACAGCCAGTGCCGAAGAGGACAGCGTGCAGCCGCTGAAGAACAGCGCGCCATTCTGCTGCGTCGCTTCTTGAACCTTACGCACGGCCTTGCCCGCATTACCTTCGGTATCGATGGTGGTATAGATGAGAGGCCGACCCAACACTTCGCCATAGTCCGACACGGCCAGCTTCGAGCCCATGTTGGCATACTTGCCGTAACTGGCAAACGTACCTGATACCGACTTCACACCATAGATGGACAGCGGTTCTGCGGCCTGCGCCTGACGGATCATCGAGGTGCTACCGAGCATCGTGGTGGCGGCAAGGCCAGCTTTCAGGAATGTTCTTCTTTGCATAATGACTACTCCAGGTTCAACTTCTGATTGCTTGATTTTGTTGGTGTTATTTTTTTTCAGAATCCACCTACATCCACACTCAATAGGCGAATAAATTAGGAATGTTCACAATCTATAAGAAAGCGATTGGCCATTTCACCTTCCAGTGCCAGCATATTTCTTTCGGCATCACACATATGCTCACTCATTAGCTCGCGCACAGCGGCTTCGTCTTCTTGCTTAATCGCCGCCAAAATACGGCGGTGATAATCCACATTCGCTTCACTGAACTGATGGCGTTCCGGTAGATAGGCTTTCTTGAGCACCACGAGATCGCGCAACAGGTCGTTGAGAAAGCGGGCCATGAAGGCCAGCAGAGGGTTGGGGCAAGCCTCCGCCAAGGTGTTGTGAAAATCGATCTCCACAATGCGCTGCAGCCGCTGCTCCTCTTCAGTTTCCGGCCGCTTATCACAAACACTGATATTTTCCTCCAGCGCAACAAACTGCTCAGCGCTCAAATGCCCAATCACGGAAATGGCCAGCTCAACTTCGATCACATGACGCAGTTGATAAACCTGGCTGCTGTCAAAATGCTTAAAATGGAGATAATTGCGTAAGGCCCGGGTCGATGGATCGATGCTCGCATTGTTCAAATAAGCACCACCACCAGGCCCGGTCTTTGTTGTGATAAGGCCTTCAACCTCAAGCGCTTTAAGCGCTTCACGCACCGTCCCTTTGGAGCACTCGAATAGCTCAATAAGCTCGCGTTCATTGGGCAGCCGGTCGCCGGGTGACATCTTGTCTGTCACAATCCAGCGTTTAACGTCTTCCACGATCAGATCTGATAACTTTTTCCGCTTACGGAGGTTAGGACTGAGGGGCACTTTTTTTACCTCTATCAAAATGATTCCGAAGGTCCGTTTCATTCGATTTTTACTATTTATCGTATTTATACGTACTAATAGGATTAATAAAAACCTATCAGATATTATCTTCAGATACAATCTAATAGATAAGTTTTTGATGGGCATCCTCGAATGCTCAGCACGACACCTCGCAAGCGAATATCAACTAACGAACCAAGCAGACATCAATATTTACAGGAGCCCTCAAGAGAGGCTTTACATAAAAACATTAAGTATCAATACCTAACAACCAATACGTTTATCGGATGCCAGAACGACTAACTCAGCAGCACCTTCCGAAACCCGTACGGATAAATGTAATTATTATATTCATCCGTATTAATATTCTGTTTAGCAATTAGTGCGCCACATCGAAAACGCAAGCTTTAAATGCGCTCAGGACGCCCTGAGTGTCCATTTAGAGCCGCATCTCAGCCTCATTCTCGAAGCGTTAAAAAGTCTCGTTTTAGTGCGGATTAAACGCAGAGGCACCAGACCTGTGCGGGCTTGCGGATCCGCAGCCGATCGCCGACGGCGAAACAGATACGCGGTTTAGCGGGTAATCGGGGGCAGTCAAAAGCGCCCTGATCCTGACACGATCTGAGCGTATAAGCGGGAGGATGGCAGAGGAAGCCATCCGGTTCACGATTTGAGCCCGACCGGTGCACCCCTAGCAGCCTTGTCAGAATAAATTCCGACCCACAGGGATGTGGGAAGTGCAGCAAGCCTGCAGGGAACAGACGCTGCCGACCCACAGGGATGTGGGAAGTGCAGCAAGCCTGCAGGGAACAGACGCTGCCGACCCACAGGGATGTGGGAAGTGCAGCAAGCCTGTAGGGAACAGACGCTGCCGACCCACAGGGACCTCCTGTAGGTTAGGCTTTAGCCTGACGATGGCCAGAGATAGGAGAGATGCCCTTAGTCCAACAGGTCATTCTCGGGTCTATTAAGCTCATCCAGAAAGGTTTGCAGCACTAGATTCGGGCGGGCGCCCTTACGCGTGATCGCGGCATAGCGGGTCTTAAAATGGAACTGCTCTGGCAGCAATGCCCGCATTCGACCCTCGTTAACCCAACGCTCGGCATAATGCGTGGGCAGGAAGGCCACATACTGACCGGTCAGAATCAGAAAGGCAGCCCCTTCCCTGTCGGTCGCCGTCGCCGCCGGATTCATTTTCTGCAACTGGACTTTGTGTTCCAGAGGCGCGGCCGCCGCCGGAACAACCGCATCCAGCCGGTGAACATCTGCCTCACCCACCTCAGCATCCTGGCGCTCAAACAGGGCATGTTTATTGCCACAATAGAGCAACGATTCTTCATCGTACAGATCCACATAGGTCAATCCGGCCAGATAACGCACTGCGGGGATAACGCCTATATGCACCCGCCCGTCCAGTACCGACTTTTCAATATCACTCGGCGGCATCATACGAATATTGATCTGTACGGTCCCCCGCAGTTTCAGCGCCGCCAGCGAGTTAGTCACCCGCATGTGGTTATGCAGCGTGACCAGATTATCGGTCAGGCCGATATTGAGTTCCCCTTTAAGCTGATCACTGATGCTATTGACCTGGGTCTTAAAGTTTTCCAACGAGGCCAGCAACTGCTGAATCGCCTGATACACCTCGGTACCCTCGTCCGTCAGCGAAAACCCGGCCCGACCGCGCTGGCACAGCTTCATCCCTAGGCGTTTTTCCAGATCTGAGATCGCGATACTGATCGCCGAGACGCTGATATTGAGCTCGACTTCAGCGGGCGAGAAGCCACCGTTTTCAACCACCGTGCGAAAGATACGCAATAAGCGGATATCGATATCACTGACCTGACCACTCAAGCCGCTACGTTTACTCATGGCCTAACCTCCGTTTTTCAACACCCGGCCTGAAACAACCCCTGCCAGGGATGTTACTTTAACAAAAGCTAAAGTTTAATTAAATAACTTTAAATGGAACGCAAGAATGGGCTGCCATAGAGTAGCGGTATCTGTAAAAGAACAAGAACAAGAACAAGAGCAAGAGCAAGAGCAAGTCACCGATTGATTAACTTGAGAGGTTCGCATGGCCGACAACAAGCTACCCGCAGGCCTGACACAGGCGCAGCTCGACGCGCACTGGATGGCATTCACCGGAAACCGCCAGTTTAAGCGGGATCCGCGCATTATCGTCGCGGCTGAGGGCAAGTATTATGTCGATGCCGATGGCCGCAACATCTTCGACGGCCTCTCGGGTCTTTGGACCTGTGGCCTAGGCCATAGCGTGCCGCAGATCAATGAAGCGGTCGCGGCTCAGATCAAGAAGCTCGACTACTGCCCGGCATTCCAGTTCGGCACGCCGGTGTCTTTCCAGCTGGCTGAAAAGATCACCGAGTTTATGCCTAAGGGCCTTAACCGGGTGTTCTATACCGGTTCTGGATCAGAGTCGACCGAGACCTCGTTGAAAATGGCCCGCGCTTACTGGCGCAAGAAAGGTATGCCCAGCAAGACTAAGTTGATCGGTCGCAGCTTGGGTTACCACGGTGTTAACTGGGGGGGTATCTCGGTCGGTGGTATCGCGGGCAATCGTGCCCTGTACGGGCAGGGCATCGATGCCGCCCATATCCGTCATACGATGCTGCCGGGCAACACCTTTGTTAAAGGCATGCCGCAAGAGGGTGCCGAGCGAGCCGATGATCTGCTGGATCTGATCGCGCTGCACGATGCCTCCAACATCGCCGCCGTGATCGTCGAGCCCATGGCCGGTTCCGCCGGTGTTATCCCCCCTCCTGTAGGCTACCTTAAGCGGCTGCGTGACATCTGCGACGCTCACAATATCCTGCTGATCTTTGATGAGGTGATTACCGCCTTCGGCCGCATGGGTGCCAAGACCGGCGCCGAGGCGTTCGGTGTGATCCCTGACATAATCAACATCGCCAAGCAGGTGACCAACGGTACTCTCCCGATGGGTGCGGTAATCGCCAAGCAGGAGATTTACGATACCTTTATGGAGCAAGGCGGCCCTGACTATATGGTCGAATTTCCGCATGGTTACACCTACTCGGCTCATCCCGTGGCCTGTGCGGCCGGGCTGGCGTCGTTGACCCTGCTGCAAGAGGGTAACTACATCCAGGATGTTGCCGACCTATCACCCTACTTCGAAGACGCGGTTCACAGCCTCAAGGGCAGCAAACACGTCACCGACATCCGTAACTTCGGTTTCGCGGCGGCCTTCACCCTCGATGCCCTACCGGGCGAGCCTGCCCGCCGTCCCTATGAGATCGCGATGCGCATGTGGGAGAAAGGCTTCTACGTACGTTACGGCGGCGCCACCATCCAGCTGGGCCTGCCCTTTACCACCGAAAAAGCCGAGATCGATTCATTGATCCAGGCCCTGGGCGAGACGTTTAACGAGCAGGCATAACACGCCCAGTTCAAACTAATCTGTTAACTATTTTTGCGAACGGCCGCTCTGATCAGCGTCCGTTCTTTATCGAGGAGAGACCATGACTATTATCGGACATCTGATCAACGGCGAAATCCGTACCGACGCCGAGCGCACCCAGGACGTTTTTAACCCGGCGACGGGCGAGGCGACTAAGCAGGTAGCGATTGCATCGGTAGCCACCGTCGAAGACGCGATCGCGGCGGCTCAGGCGGCTTATCCGCAATGGCGTGATACCCCACCCGCCAAGCGCGCCCGGGTCATGTTTAAATTCAAAGAGCTGCTCGAGGCTAACGCCGACAAGATCTGCGCCCTGATCGGCGAAGAGCATGGCAAGATCTCCCATGACGCCGCAGGTGAGCTGCAGCGCGGAATAGAGAGTGTCGAGTACGCTTGCGGCGCTCCGGAACTGCTGAAGGGCGAGCACAGCAAGAACGTGGGTCCGGCGATCGATTCCTGGAGCGAGTTCCAACCCTTGGGTGTAGTGGCCGGTATCACGCCGTTCAACTTCCCCGCCATGGTGCCGCTATGGATGTACCCGATGGCGATCGTCTGCGGTAATACCTTCATCCTCAAGCCCTCCGAGCGCGACCCCTCATCGAGCCTGTATATCGCCGAACTGCTGGCCGAAGCGGGTCTGCCTGCCGGGGTAATGAACGTGGTTAACGGTGACAAGACCGCGGTCGACACCCTGCTGCACAGCGACCTTGTTAAGGCCGTCAGCTTCGTCGGCTCGACCCCGATCGCCGAATACATCTACGCCACCGCCACGGCTAATGGCAAGCGCTGCCAGGCTCTGGGTGGCGCTAAGAACCATGCCATCGTCATGCCCGATGCCGACCTGGATAACGCGGTTAACGCCCTGGTTGGCGCGGCCTTCGGTTCTTCTGGGGAGCGTTGTATGGCGCTGTCGGTAGCGGTCTGTGTCGGTAAGCCGATGCAGGACGCCTTTATCGCGAAGATGAAGGTGGCGATGCAGCCACTCAAGGTCGGGGTCTACACCGATGCCAGTAACGATTTTGGCCCGGTGATTACCCAGCAGCATCTGGATAAGGTGGTTGGTTTTATCAGCAGTGCCGAAGCCGATGGCGCAACCGTCGAGGTCGATGGCCGTGATGTGAAGATCGCAGGTCACGAAAACGGTTTCTTCGTGGGCGGTACGCTAATTAATAACGTCACCCGTGAGATGGATTCCTACAGCAACGAGATCTTTGGCCCGGTGCTGCAGGTCATGTGTGTCGATTCTATGGAAGAGGCGATGCAGCTGATCAATGACCACGAGTACGGTAACGGCACCTGCATCTTCACCCGTGACGGCGAAGCGGCACGCTACTTCTCCGATAACATCCTGGTGGGCATGGTCGGTATCAATGTTCCGCTACCGGTCCCTGTCGCCTACCACAGCTTTGGTGGCTGGAAGCGCTCGCTGTTCGGTGATCTGCATGCCTACGGTCCCGATGCGGTACGTTTCTACACCAAGCGCAAGACCGTCACCCAGCGCTGGCCTTCGAGCGGTATCCGTGAAGGCGCTCAGTTCGCCTTCCCGAGCTAAATCCCAGGGGGCTGTCTTTATGAGGCCCTTGGCACGCCCCAAATGCCCATGTTTGACCGGATTGTAGGCTGGGATGCAATCCCAGCAACAACCCATCATTCACCCATCTCAAATCCGACAAATCCAAAGGCATAACCCAAGTCTTCGCGACCAAGCTGGGATGACATCCCAGCCTACCTCGCCTCCCCCTGAATCACTTCAACAGCGGGGCCAACGAACCCTGGGGCAGCTGATCCAGGGCCTGCTTCGCGCAGGCCTGCAACAGCACCAGCCTGCTCTTCTCATCAGCAATCACCGGCAGGCGCTCCGCTAGGCGGATATAGCGCCGATACATTCTCAGTCGCTCCTCGCTGCGACTGGGAGTATCGCGCGCGGCTTCCAAAAATAGCTGGGCAAGATTTAACAGGGCTCTCACATTTTTTGGATCGTACTCAAACGCCAGAGCGAAATACCGAATCGCCTGGCTCTGCTTATCGGCCAGATAATTACGCACCCCTATCCGATTAACCTTGGCGCTCATCACCGGATCGAGTTTCGGAGCATCCTTTGCTGGCGCAGCCAGCGCGTTCGCGACATCCCCTGCTGGCACAACAAGCGCAGCGGTTGGCACCAGAGGCACCCGCTCATCCAGGATCTCAGCACGCATTCGATCTAAATCGATCTCAACGTCACGCAGTCGAGCATACTGTAGGGCTCGCTCATAACTGCGCTGAGCCTCATCGGCATCACCCAGCGTTTCTTGCACCTTAGCGCGCATCAACTGCGTCTGAATACGAACATCCTGATCCCGCTGGAAACGGTGGCTGGCAAGATCAAGTAGCGCCTCAATTTGAGCCATAGCATCCTGGCGTTGCACATCGCCTCCCTGCTCGATCTGCAACCGCTGCACGTTAGCCAGCTTCAAATAGGGTGCGGCGCTGTCGAGACAACTGTTCTCGCCCAGATGAATACAGCGACGGTAGGCTTTCTCAGCCTGCAACAGCTCGCGGGTACGCACCGACAGTCGCCCCAGCTCCATCTGCCGGGGAATACTCAGCGGCGAATACTCGACAGCCAGCTGCAGCGCCTTCTGTGATGAGACCAGATCGCCTGCGGCCTCGTAAACCCGACCCTGGAGATCATAGGCTAGGATCAATAACGGGTGCTCCGTGAGCAATGCTTGCAACAGTTGCTGAGCGGGCTCAAATTCGGCCAGCTGATAATGGCACTCTGCCAAATAATAACCGGGGAGCTGCGCCTTATCGGCCCAATACAGAGTCTCGAACACCGCCTTGGCATCCAGATACTTAGACTGATCCAGCAACAAGCGGCCCTTGATCATCTGCGCCTTGCTATAGCAGGCATCAGAGGGCTTGAGCAATGAATCACAGAGCGCCACCGCTCGATTAATCGCCTTGCGCTCTATCGCACGCTGTATCGGTTCCAGCGCCGCACGGCGGACACAGAGCTGCTGGATGCGCCTGCTGAGAATGTCGAGGGTGAAGGGTTTGGTCAGCAACTCATCCGGCTGAACCTCGATCGCAAAGAGGACCGACTGCTGCGACGCATCGCTCGTCATCAATACCCAGCCGCAGGTCGGCTTTATCAACCCCTTATGGCGGGCTTCTTCCAGCAGTTGCAAGCCGGTGTAGGCATCATGAATATTGTGCCCGATCAGGATAAGATCGAAGTCGCCAGAGACGACAATGTCCAGCACCTGAGAAGAGATAGAGGTCGTGGTTATCGAGGAGAAGCCCATGCCCTGAAGCATGCTCTTAACCGTGGCGCGTAGATTGCCGCTACTGTCGATCAGCAAGACTGATTTATTGCTGTAATCCACACGTGCGACCAAGCTCGAGCCTCCACATCTTATTCACACCGCTTTCGCCACTGCAACAGCCTGCCGGACTTGACCGGTGTTTGCGCTGTATTGTACCCCTGATAGCCGACCTCGACAGCACCTCAGGCGCCAGACGATCAGTTCGGATTCTGCCTGGGCGTCTGTAAAATCACTCCCAATCCAGGATCACCTTGCCCGACAGGCCCGAGCACATGACATCGAAGCCCTGCTGAAACTCGTCGACCGGAAAACGGTGGGTAATGATAGGATCCAGATTGAGGCCGGCCTGAATCAGACTGGCCATCTTGTACCAGGTCTCAAACATCTCCCGGCCATAGATCCCTCTGATCGTCAGCCCTTTAAAGATCACCAGTGACCAATCGATGGCGGTCTCGGTGGCGGGTATGCCGAGCATGGCAATCTTGCCGCCGTGGTTGACCTTCTCCAGCATCAACTTGAGCGCGGGTGCGGCGCCCGACATCTCCATACCGACATCGAAGCCTTCGCTCATATCCAACTCAGCCATCACCTCGCTCAGCTCCTCCTGGGCGATATTGACCGTACGTGCGACCCCGAGCTTGTCGGCCAACGCCAGTCTATAGGGATTAATATCGGTGAGGACAATATGCCGGGCACCCGCGTGACGAGCGACGGCCGCCGCCATAATGCCGATGGGGCCGGCTCCAGTAATCAGCACATCCTCGCCCACCAGATCGAAGGCCAGCGCGGTGTGCACGGCGTTGCCCAGCGGATCAAAGATGGCCGCCAGGTCATCGGATATATTATCCGGAATCTTAAAGGCGTTAACGGCCGGGATAACCAGATATTCGGCGAAGGCACCCATGCGATTAACCCCGACACCGACGGTGTTGCGGCAGAGCTGGCGCCTTCCGGCGCGGCAATTACGGCAATAACCACAGGTGATATGGCCCTCACCGGAGACCCGATCACCGATCTCGTAACCACTCACCTCCTGACCTATAGCCGCGATAGTACCGACGTACTCGTGACCCACGACCATCGGCACGGGAATGGTTTTTTGCGACCATTCGTCCCAGTTGTAGATGTGAATATCGGTACCGCAGATAGCGGTCTTACGGATTTTGATCAATAGATCGTTATGCCCGAGTACTGGCATCGGGGCGTCATGCAGCCAGATACCCGGTTCGGCTTTGAGCTTAGCCAGTGTTTTCATCGTCGCATCCCCATCTGTTATTGTTATTATCTTTTATTGCTCTTCACCTTAAAGAACGCCCAACTCACGCCCGATCCGGGTAAAGGCATCGATGGCATGGTCAAGCTGCTCACGGCTGTGTGCGGCCGAGATCTGGGTGCGGATGCGGGCCGCGCCCTTAGGCACCACCGGAAAGGAGAAGCCGATCACGTAGATCCCCTCAAGCAGCAGCCGGTCGGCCATTCGAGTGCTCAACGCCGCATCGCCGATCAGCACCGGAATAATCGGATGATCGGCACCGGACAAGCGGAATCCTGCCTGGGTTAAACCAGCCCTGAAGTAAGCACTGTTCTTATGTAACTGCTCACGCAGGTCGTCGCTTTCCACCAGCAACGCCAGGGCGGCGATCGATGCGGTGACCAGTGACGGTGCCAGCGAGTTAGAAAACAGGTAGGGCCGCGAGCGCTGCCGCAACCAGTCGATAAGCGGCTTGGGGCCCGATGTATAGCCACCCATAGCACCACCAAGCGCCTTGCCCAGCGTGCCGGTAAGGATATCGACGCGGTCCATCACCTGATGATATTCCGCACTACCCCGCCCCTGCTCGCCGACGAAGCCCACCGCATGAGAATCATCCACCATCACCAGTGCATCATAGCGCTCAGCCAGGTCACAGATAGCCCTGAGGTTGGCGATACTGCCATCCATCGAAAATACCCCATCGGTGGCGATCAGGCGAAAGCGCGCACCCTGAGCCGCCTGCAGCTGCGCCTCAAGCGCTGCCATATCGTTATTGGCATAGCGATAGCGGGCGGCTTTACTCAGCCGAACCCCGTCGATGATGCTAGCATGGTTAAGGGCATCGCTGATGATCGCATCCTGGGCGTCGAACAGGGTCTCGAACAGGCCGCCATTGGCATCAAAACAGGAGGAATAGAGGATGCTGTCTTCGGTACCCAGGAACGCACTCAGCTGCTGTTCCAGCTGCTTATGGATATCTTGAGTACCACAGATGAAACGTACCGACGCCATGCCGAAACCGCGGTCATCCAGACCCGCCTTGGCCGCGGCAATCAGGGCAGGATGATTAGCCAGACCCAGATAATTATTGGCACATAAATTAATCACCGGCTGAGCGTCGCCTACCTGGATAGAGGCTTGCTGGGCCGACACCAGCACCCGCTCACGTTTATACAGCCCTTCTTTATGCAACGTATCGAGCTGAGTGTCGAGGTGCGCTAAAAAAGTACTGTTCATGCCGGAACTCCAGTGAGAGTGCAGAGAGAGAGAGTGCAGAGATAGGGGTCGATTCTAAGCGAAACTCGAAGAAAAGAGGAGGCCGCTGCTCCGGCTATTCATAAGCAGTATTTAATGAAGGGCAAAGCAGGCCCACTGCGGCGGGCCTGGTGTGCCTATCTAGCCAAGTACTTAGTCGACCTCGACCAGCTGGTAGCTGTGGCTGATTTCGACACCGCCCTTTTCCAGCATGATAGACGCCGAACAATACTGCTCAGCCGACAGGCTAACCGCACGCT
>JBLHND010000114.1:0-12083 GCA_047622605.1 Motiliproteus sp.
GATGGTGCGATTGCCGTTTCAAGCCTTTCAAAAAGCTACAAGATCACTCTCATAATCGGCCTTAACACCGTGGGAGCGTGCCTGCAGGCGATCTTTTAAGGATCGCCGGGAGCCCAGCTCCCACAAGGGCCAAGCTGCTGTTAGCCTGCTCTTAACCCTTCTTAGAAGCCTTAACCGCCTTGTTGCCGACCGTCTTAGTTCTGGATTTTTCGGTACTGACCTTATTGCGAATAATCTTGGTCTGGCTTTCTCTGTTGATACGACCGGGGCGCGCCTGCTGCGCCAGGTTGGTAAAGATCTTCTCGCGGCTGGTGACGTCGAAGCCCGGCATATACAAACGATCGATCGTGGCTCCGATCAGGCGCTCGATATTATCCAGGGTCCGTTCCTCTTCACGGCTCACAAAGGAGATCGCCTTGCCCAGAGCGCCGGCGCGACCGGTACGACCGACACGGTGTACATAGTCCTCCGCCAGGTAGGGTAGATTGAAGTTAACCACGTGTTCCAGGCCCTGGATATCTAGGCCACGAGCCGCCACCTCGGTCGCCACCAGCACCTGCACATCACCGGCTTTAAAATCGGCGATGGCGCGCCGCCGCGAACCCTGGCTCTTATCGCCATGGCAGAGCGCCGCACTGATCTTAACCATCTTCAGGTTACGCATTAATTCGTCGGCCTGCGCCTTGGTGCTGGTAAACACCAGCACCTGAAACCAGTTGTGCTTTTCAATCAGGGTGATAAAGAGTTCGATCTTACGCCGCTCTTCGACCGGATAGACCACATGCTCGACGGTCTCGGCAATGGAGTTCTGCTTGGCGACGCGAATCACCTCGTGGTTATTAAGCAGCTCTTTGGCCAGCGTATTAACCGCAGGCGATGCCGTGGCAGAGAACAGCAGCGTCTGACGTTTCTTGGGGGCCATTTTCAGCAGCCCGTACACATCGGCGATAAAGCCCATATCCAGCATTCGATCCGCCTCATCGAGCACCACAAATTCGACTTTGGATAGATTGAGATTGCACTGCTCCAGATGCTCCAGCAACCGCCCGGGAGTCGAGACGATGATATCGACGCCGGCTTTCAGCTTGCTGTGCTGGCCGCTCATCTTCACCCCGCCGTAAAGCGCCAGCACCGACAGGGGCAAAAACTGGGCATAGCGGCTGATCGTTTCGGCCAGCTGCTCGGCCAACTCCCGGGTCGGGGTCAGAATCAACGCACGCGGCGCACCCGCAACCGTCGGCAAGGGACGATCGTGCATCTGTTGCAGGATAGGCAGCGCGAAGGCGGCGGTCTTTCCGGTACCCGTCTGGGCGTTAGCCAGCAGGTCTTTACCGCGCCGCGCCGCGACGATGGCACGCTCCTGAATAGGGGTCATCTGGCTGTAACCACAGGCATCAACGGCTTGTTGAAGCTCGGGAGCCAGGTCTAATGATGCAAATATCATGATAAATCCTTTGTAGATCGGCTACAGCCAAAAACGGAGCGCGCATTGTACAGGACTTATCGCGACAGGGTGCGATAGATTATAGCCAAAACGCTTTTTAGAGAGTATAGACCGCATTATTATGATCTAACAGGCCCAAGCATGCAGATCAGACCGGAGTTTTCAGGAGCGAAGCCCTGCGGAAGTAAGCAGCTGAATGCTCCTGCAACAGCTGCACTTCCCACGTCCCTGTGGGTCGGCTCCCACAAGACAGACACAGACAACGGCGATTAAAGCTCGGCGTTGTGATAGATGTTCTGGACGTCGTCGACATCATCGAGCATCTCGAGAAACTTCTCAAACATCGGTAGATCGTCTTCAGAAATCGGGGCACTGCTCTGCGGCAGAAACTGGATCTCATCGACCTCATAGTCGATATCAGCAAAGGCCTCGGCCAACGCCGTCTTCGCCTTGAAGTACTCGGTATGGGGGGCGAACACCGTGATCAAGCCAGCTTCATTTTCGATATCACCGACATCGACGTCAGCCAGCATCAAGGCTTCCAGCACCGCTTCCTCGTCATCGTGCTTAAAAACCAGGATGGCGCTGTGATCAAACATATGACTGACACTGCCCTGAGTGCCGATCTTGCATTTAGTCTTGGTAAAGCACAGCCGGACATCACCAAAGGTTCGGTTCGGGTTGTCGGTCAGACATTCGACAATGACCATACAGCTGCCAGGACCATAGCCCTCATAGCGCGCTACGGAGAAATCTTCGCCACCGCCGCCCTTGGCCTTATCGATCGCCTTCTCGATAACATGAGTGGGCACCTGATCTTTCTTCGCCCGCTCGATCAATCCTCGCAATGCCAGGTTGCCATCGGGCTCGACCCCACCGGCTTTGGCACAGACATAAATCTCGCGACCATACTTGCTGTAGACTTTGGCCTTGGCATCGGCTGTTTTAGCCATCGATTCTTTACGGTTCTGGTAGGCTCTGCCCATGACGCGGTCCCATTGAAAGTGATAAAAAAGAAAAATACTCGAGCGGCGAGGTCAGAACCTCGTACTAACACACTGTAGATAAATAGACTTAGTATTGCGCCAGACCTAAAGCTCCGACAGACTGCGCACCGCTTACAAGCGCGCTACTATCGCAGATATGCCCGGAGCATCAAAGCGCCATGTTCTCCACCCAAACCCAGCACCCACACCCAACACTCACATTCAGCCACACTCAGGACCTACCTATGAGCCAACAATCATGAGTCAACAACAACCCGATAATCCGCTGCACGGCGTGACCCTGGAAGCGATCATCAACAGCCTCGTTGATCAGTACGGCTGGGAGGCGCTAAGCACTCGAATCAAGATCCGCTGCTTCAGCAGCGACCCCTCGGTCAAGTCCAGCCTCACCTTTTTGCGCAAGACACCCTGGGCAAGAACCGCCGTCGAGGAGCTGTATATCGCCAGCCAGAACAAACCGGCACGTAAATCGGTCTGGGAAAAATAGACCGCCCTTCGCCAATCAGGCGACTACCACTCAGACCAGAACCACCCCCGGTATCAGGAACAAGGAGGTACCGAGGGGCGACTCCAGATATAGAGCAACGCGATAAGCACCGCCACCAGTGCACAGAGATCGACCCACAGTGGCAGTGGTTTAAAAAAAACCGGGTAACTGACCATGACCAGCATCATCGAGCTGGAGAACAGTTTAATTTTCAGCGGAATCACTCCGTCGCGCTCCCACTCCCTGATGATCGGCCCGAATAACCGATTATTCAGCAACAACGCATGCAAATGCGGCGAACTACGGGAGAAAAAGAACGCAGCCAGCAGCACGAAGGGTGTCGTGGGCAGCAACGGCAACAGCACACCTAGAGCCGCTAATAACAGGCAGCCAAGGCCCAGGACCAGATGAAGGGATCGTCGCAACATCAAGTCTCCAGAGTACGGCTGATGACCACCAGCATTTTCGCCCAAGCGCTGGCCACTACCCTACCCTTAGACCACTGCCAGCAGCAAACAGCCCAAACCCGCTCTAAACCCGGACCAAAATCAAGAGGTCTCCGTAACATCAAGACCCCTGTACGACTACCGCCTTGCGCGCGGCTGATGTCCACGAGCGTTTTCGCCGGAGCGCTGGCCATCACGATGCCCCACTTTAGGTGACTTCGGCTTTCTGGCACTAGGCGCGCGCTGATTCAGACGTGACTCGGGCACATCATGCACAGGCTTATAACCTTCGACCGGCTTACGGGTTAACAGGGTCTGCGTCAGACGCTCGATATCAAACAGCTGCTTGGTCTCATCTTCGCTGACCAGAGAGACCGCCTGACCTGTAGAACCCGCTCGCCCGGTACGACCGATGCGGTGAATATAGTCTTCGGGTACATTGGGCAATTCAAAGTTGACCACCTGAGGCAACTGCTCGATATCCAGGCCGCGCGCCGCAATATCGGTCGCTACCAGCACCCGCACCTTGCCGCTCTTAAACTCGGCTAACGCCTTGGTGCGCGCTCCCTGGCTTTTATTACCATGGATCGCAGCCGCGTTAATACCCTGAGCCTCCAGCTGCTTAGTCAGCCGGTTCGCACCATGCTTAGTACGGGTAAAGACCAGCACCTGCTGCCATTCGTTATCTAGGATCAACTTGGTCAACACCGCCGGCTTCTGGTTCTTATCGACGACACAGACCCACTGCTCAACCGTAGGCGCGGTAGTGTTCCTGGGGGTTACCGAGATCTCGACTGGATCATTGACCAGGCCTTTGGCAAGGTTACGGATCTCACCGGAGAAAGTTGCCGAAAACATCAGGTTCTGACGATTCTTGGGCAGCACCGCAAGAATCTTTTTAATATCATGAATAAAGCCCATATCCAGCATGCGATCAGCTTCATCCAAGACCAGCACTTCGAGGTTATCAAACCGAACCGCGCGCTGGTTGTACAGGTCCATCAGGCGTCCGGGAGTCGCCACCAGGATATCGACGCCCTGACGCAGCTTCATCATCTGCGGATTGATCTTGACGCCGCCAAACACCACGGTGGAACGCAGCGGCAAATTCTTCCCGTAGGTCTCAACGCTCGCGCCGACCTGTGCGGCCAGTTCACGCGTAGGCGTCAACACCAGTGCACGCGCTTGATTGGGCCTTGCCAGCGCCCCCTTGGACAGCAAGTCCAGCAGCGGAAGGGTAAAGCCTGCGGTCTTACCGGTGCCGGTCTGGGCCGCAGCCATCACATCCTTGCCCTCGAGAATGGCGGGGATCGCCTGTGCCTGGATAGGCGACGGCGTTTCGTAGCCTTTTTCTGTGACGGCGGTAAGGACAGGGGCGGACAAGCCCAGGGAAGCAAAACTCATAGGTAATTCTCTGGATACGACTAAGGACTGACGAGCGCTAGAAAGCGGGCATGAATAATACAGCAAGTCAGGGCCAGGTACTATGTTGTTATAGGGAACCTTGTTTTGAATGACCCCGGGAGACTGACTTGGCGCGCGGGCCTCATCAAAAGTAATGCGGGGCCAAGCCTTTCATCAAGCGCTCGATGACAGGCTTGGCCCCGACACAAAACCAACTATAGGATCCTGAACATATTTTTTACTACCGTGGCATAATCGGTGCTCCTTCAATCAGGGCGAGGCACGCACGTGACTAAATTAATTCTGATCCTGGGAGCCATCGCAGTGCTCTTCTATGGCTTTAAGCGCTTCAGCAACAACCCTCAGATCGTTGCTGACAACGTGCGTAAAGGCGCGGAGTTCCTAGAGACCAACACTACCCGGGAAGGCGTAGAAAGCCTTAGCTCCGGCTTGCAATACCTCATACTCGAACCCGGTAACGGCGACGAGCACCCCGGCCCATCCGACAGGGTCAGGGTGCATTACCACGGCACGCTGATCGACGGCACGGTGTTCGACAGCTCGGTCGATCGCGGCGAGCCGATCGAGTTCGGCCTCAGCCAGGTCATCAAGGGCTGGACCCAGGGCCTGCAACTGATGGTCGTCGGCGAAAAAAACCGGCTCTTCATCCCCAGCTCACTGGGCTACGGCAACAGCTCGGCAGGATCCATCCCTGCCGGCTCACTGCTGATTTTCGATGTCGAGCTGATCGCTATCAATCCCTGAAGAGCGGTCTTGTAGGAGCGGGGTTTTCTTGCTTTAAGGGTCAGACCCTTGCTTCTATGCTCAATGAAAAGCCTGAGCTCTCCTCGCTTGACCCCATCCTCCTAGCGAGATGCAGCGATTGTCAGACTGAAACCTAACCTACAAAAAAACACTCTAAGGGTCGGGCTTTAGCCTGATGAAGAAACCCCATCAGCGTGGTTTCTTAACGATCACCAGCGCCACCGCCAACACCGTTAAGGCACCCCCCAGCATCGCTACCAGACCCAGACGCTCGTCAAACAACAGATAGGCCTCCAGTGCCGTTACCGGGGGCACCAGATAAAACAGACTCGCCACCTGAGAGGCCGCGCCCCGGCGGATCAGCAGCATCAGCAGCAGTATCGCCCCGATCGATAAGCCCAACACCAGCCAACCCATCGCTAATATCAACTGCAGATGCCAGGTCACCGCGCGGGTCTCCAACGCCCAGGCACCCAGGGCAAAGAACAGCGCTGCCGAACAGTACTGGATAAAGGTTCCGGGAATCAGCTCCACCCCCTGACCAAAACGCTTCTGATACACGGTACCTACCGATATCCCCAGCAGCGCGATCAGGGCCCAGATCAGCGGCCACAGCGGCAGGCTTCCCACCTGCCCGGATCCACCCATCTTTTCCCAGAGCACCAGACCGACACCGACCAGCCCCAGCAGCAACCCCAGCCACTGCCGAAAGATCACCCCCTCGCGCAACACCAGCACCGCCGCCACCGCAGTGACCAGCGGCTGCAGACCCACAATCAATGCCGCAACGCCTGCAGGCATGCCACCCTCGATGGCATAGAACACCCCACCGAGATAGAACCCATGAACCAGCAGGCCGGTGACGGCGGTATGCAGCGCCGCAATGGGCGACGGCCAGTGCGACTTCAACCACCACGCCAGCAGACCCAGCAGCAGCAGCGTAATAAGCATTCGGTACAGCAGCAGAGTGAAAGGCTCGGCATAGGGCAAGCCATATTTGGCACCGATAAAACCGGTACTCCAGAGCCAGACAAACAGCACGGGGGTAAGACGCGTCTCGAAACGCTGGAAGAGATTGATCAAACGAACAGACTCCTGTGGAGGGTAAAATAGACTAGGCACTATTAACCCGCTGTAGTAGTGTATTCCACTACATGAAGGGCTAGGAATCAGTCCCCCTCCAAGTGAAATTATGCAGCTACAAAAGGGACGACCTTCTACAACCACCGGCTCAGACATCGCCTTAAAAACTGACGACGCCTGAACCGATAAGACAGGACGCCAAACATAGCATATTTACAGACACTTAGCGCCTCAGCGTACAATGCACAGACAGCACTCACCAGGGCCATCTGCCTGAACAAGACCCGGCTAGCCGGGCTTAGAGTAAAGATCCGTACCAGGCCCTGGAGTCAACCGTAGTCTATGTCCAGCATGTCTTGCCTCAGCGAACCCTCCAGACCTACCCCGCGCCCCCTACCGCCACTCTTGCTGCTGCTCGGCCTACTACTCTCGGGTAACGCTTTCGCGACCCTCGACACGCCCTCCCTGGATAAAATAACGCTCCAGCTACGCTGGCTGCACCAGTTCCAGTTTGCCGGCTATTACGCCGCCAAGCAGCAGGGCTATTATCGTGATATCGGCCTGGACGTGGAGATTCGAGCCGGTGCGCCGGGACGCGAACCGGTACAGGAGGTCATGGCGGGGCGCGCTCAGTATGGAACGGCCAACAGCGAACTCCTACACCAACGCCTCAAGGGCGCACCCCTGATCGCGCTGGCGGCGATCTTTCAGCATTCCGCGTCGGTATTCCTGGTCAAGCAGAGCTCCGGCATCAGCAGCCCGCAAGATCTGATTGGACGTAGGATGATGCTGATGGGCCCGGAGGCCGATGTCGGCTTGATGGCGATGCTCAAAAATGAGGGCGTAGATACGGCTAGCATCGAGATCATCAAGAGCAGCTACGACATCAGGGATCTGATCGAAGACCGTGTCGATGCGTTCAACGCCTACGTGACCAACGAACCCTTCGTTATGGCCGAACATCAGATACCGGTATCCGTGCTGCATCCGAACACCTACGGGGTCGATTTTTACTCTGACATTTTATTTACCACGACCGAGGAGCTCACCCAGAATCCTGAGCGGGTGAAAGCGTTTCGTCAGGCCTCGTTACGTGGCTGGGAATACGCCATGGACCATACTGACGAAATCATCGAGCTGATCCTGAGCCAGTACTCTCAAGCCAAGCGTTCTGAACACCTGCGTTATGAAGCTCGGAGCATGCGTGAGCTGATCCTGCCCAATCTGGTCGAATTCGGGCACATGAACCTCGGGCGTTGGAGACACATGGCCGAGACCTTCGTGACGCAGGGAATGGTGCCACCCGGGTACAGCCTGGACGGCTTTATCTACGACCCCAACCCGCAACAGAACCTTAAACACTGGTACATCCTGGCACTATCGCTGCTAGCAGGACTGCTACTCATCACCGCCGTAGCCCTCGCGCTCCTTAGCTATAATCGCAAACTCAAGAACGCAATCGAACAGGGACGACAGAGCCAAGACCAGTTGCAACAGCAGACCACCCTGCTAGAGGCCATTTTCCACAGCACCCCAGATGCCACCGTGATCACCAACACCCAGCGTGAAATCATCCTCTGCAACCCGGCTTTCAGCCTGACATTTGGTTACCGACCCGAGGAGGTGATCAATCAGTCAAGCTCATTATTGTACGAGAGCGAGGCCCACTTTGAGCGCCAACGGAAATCTCACTTCAATCTTAAGCAGAAATCGCTGCTGCAATCCTATGAAATCAACTACCGACGCAAAGGTGGGGCGCTATTTCCCAGCCAATCACAGGGCGGCCCCATCATCAACACCCTGGGACATACGGTAGGCTTTATCGAGGTCGTGCGCGATATCTCCGAACAGAAGAGATCGCAACAGGAGATGATCCGCCTGGCATTAACCGACCCGCTCACGGGACTGGCCAACCGCCACCAGTTTAACCGGCGGATCGAAGAAACGATCAAGCTGGCGCAACGGCAACAGCAGCTGGTCTCGCTGGCGCTGATGGATCTTGATTATTTTAAACAGGTAAATGATCAGTTCGGCCACCCTATAGGCGACAAACTGCTGCAGACAGCCGCCAACATCCTTCGAGACAACTTTCGCGAAACCGATATCATCGCTCGAATCGGCGGCGATGAGTTTGCAATTATCATGGTCAATCCGCAGAGCGCCACCTCGATCTGCCGACCCGCAGAGCGTGTAATCCAGGCCCTGTCCGATCACCTTTGGATCGACAGCCATAAGATTAAGATCGGCGCCAGCTTCGGGGTCGCCACCTACCCGCTGGATAGCGAACATCCCGAACAGCTGTACCAGCTAGCTGACAAGGCGCTCTACCACTCCAAAGAGTCTGGCAGAAGCCGCTGCTCTGTCGCGCATAAAGACTAAGACCCCTCCACCACAGCAGCCGGACTAACAAGGATGGCATCCTGCCCAGCCGAGCACCCTACGTCACCCTGGGCAGATCTTCCCACCGCGTGGTATAGGCAGGCGATAACCGTCCACGCGTCATACCCCAGCCTCTATTGATGCCATTGCTCGCCAAAAACACCCCCCGTGGCACCTTGGCATTGATAGCATCCACCACCCCCATCAACTCCAGACTCCTGAGGCTTTGCTGATCACTGATCAGACTCAGCTGCTGCGGTCTTGCCGAGACTATCTCGATCAAGCCAACCCCGGCCTTGCTGTAAGGCAGACCCGCCCTGAACAGCTCAGCCACCGCCAATCGAAGCGCTGCCACCAGCGCCCGAGTATCGTTGGTCGGGTGCGGTAACTGGACAATCTGGGAGCGGGCGTAATAATTGGGGTCGAATCGGCTGGTCTGGATAGAGACCAGCGCGGTGGCGACCAGCGAATCCTGCCCGCGCAACTTCTCCATCGCCTGGCTGGCGTAGCTGCTCACGGCCTCCTGTAACGCCGCCAACTCGAAGATTCGTTCGCCAAAGGTTCGAGTGCTGAAGATCTGCTGCTTAGAGCGCGGCTGCTGGTCCAGACCGATGCAGGGCTCTGCGTTGAGTTCACGCAGGGTGCGCTCCAGCGTCACGCCAAACTGCTTACGTATCAGCACCGGCGGCTGGCGCGCAAGATCCCAGGCCGAGATCACCCCCTGATCCCTGAGCCTCGCGGACAGGCGCCGACCTACCCCCCAGACCCCCTCACAGGGAAACTGCTTAAGCGCGGCGATCCGCTGCCGTTCGGTGTAGATCGCGCAGCAACCGCGCAGGTCACGCTGCTGCTTGGCAAGATGGTTGGCTATTTTAGCCAGCGTCTTAGAACGCCCGATACCGACCGAAACGGGTATCCGCACATCACGCCAGACGCGGCGGCGCATCTGCCGACCATAGGCCAGCAAGTCACCACCAACGCCGTCTAAGCCCAGGAAAGCTTCATCGATGGAGTAGACCTCCATCTCCGGCGAATACTCGGCCAGCGTGTCCATCACCCGCTGGGAGAGATCGCCGTAGAGTTCGTAGTTGCTGCTGAATACCGCGACTCCGTGCTGCCGGAGTAACCCTTCGACCTTGAAGTACGGTGAAAAAGGGGGAAAGTTAAGCGCCTTAGCCTGCCGATTGGCCGCGACTATACAGCCATCGTTATTCGACAACACCACCACCGGACGGCCGCGCAGATCCGGCCTGAATACCTGCTCGCAGCTGGCGTAGAAGGCATTACAGTCGACTAAGGCGAACACGGGTGATACCGCACAGAGGCGATCACGACGCCCTCTATACTAAACGCCGCTTCCTGGGTGATAGGTATCGGGGGGTAACGCGGATTGGCCGCCACCAAGCAACGCCGCTCAGTATCCAGGATCTTACAGGTCAGCTCACCATCGAGCGCCGCGATCACAATCTGACCGTTCTTAGGCGTGATGGACCGATCCACGATCAGCAGATCTCCGCTAAAGATCCCCCGCCCCCGCATGCTGTCGCCATCGGCCCTGACAAAGTAGGTCGAACTAGGGCTCTTAATCAGATGGGCGTTGAGATCTAACCGCGCTTCCAGGTAGTCACTGGCAGGGCTGGGAAAGCCCGCCGAGATGCTATCGGCATACAGGGGCGTGAGTAAGAGAGGATACGGGGGTGTAATCATTCACTCAGTGTACTGTATATCTATACAGTATTCATAGCTCGTCAGCGCAGATAATTAAGCCGCGTGCGGCAGTCACCTGCTCAGGACAGCGCAATAAGCGAATAACGGCACAACAAAAAAGCGAACCCCATGTCATGACGCAGCCGCAAGATGACCGTCCACCCTCATTGTCGCCCAACCTGCCCACTTAACTATTTCCTAAAATCAGCCATGTAGACGACATTGTCTCTCGAGGAAGATGGCGCCCTCGGCTCTTTCCTGTCCGGATAGGGATTGGGAAAATCCCCCACTGGGGTTCCCGGATAAAGGCCGTCAGCCAAGCCGCTGGCAAAACGGTATAGGGCATCATCCAGCAATCGTGCGACCGGATAAAACCTTTGCATCGATGACTGCCCCTGCTTGGCTCGTTTTCTCTGCTTGTTGATGAGATCTCCAAGCCCAAGCGCATCCTTTTCTCTCAGGTATGAGGTCCCATTATCGTCCAGCATCTGCCTTAGCCACTGCTCGGCATCGACGACATGGCCGTTGACACTCATATCGGTATTTCGAAACCATTTTAGAGTCTTTTTTTGCGCGTCAAACTGCTGCTTAACACTTGCGAGCTGCGGCAGCTCCAGCGCCCCGCTTTCCAGCATCAACTGTTGAATTTCAAACTCAAAGCGCTCTAGAAAATCCTTTTCAAACGCCTCGACGGTCGGGGTAAGGGTATAAGGCAGCAATAGGGTGTAGCGGCTGTACGCCTCAGTGACGATCACCGTGTGCTTCCTTGAGCGGTAGCCATTGGGTACGACATGGCATTGCCAACTCAGTTGCTGGTTATCGGTGACCAATGGCTGGGTGCCAATCCGCTTGCCGTCAGGACTGGGGATTCTGGGCAGGTCCAGCTTCAACCACTTGTTCATTGCGTTGGTGGCACTGAGCACGATGGTTAACATAAACTTTTTCCTAGGAGACGGTACTTAAAATGGCGTATATGACCAGGATACACAAGGGTAATCCGTTCCTCAAAACAGCCCTGACGTCATTTTAGCGGTGTCGCATTGAAGATACTATAAAGACGAGAGGCAGGCAGAATCCTTTTTCAGGCTGTGTTTGTGTTAGCGGGTGATTTTCGCCTGTTGGACTACTTTCTACCTATAGGGATGCAGAAAGTGCGCTAAGCCCGTAGGGAACGGGCAGCGTCTACCCGCAAAACGCCAACCCACAGTGGGCCTAGGCTTATAAAGAGCGAGCCCGACGCTTTTTGCACCCGTTTTACGTTTGCCATAAACGCGAAAATCCAAATCAAGCTAGTGCTTGATTTGGATTCTATTTACATCTATTTCACATTGGTAGCGGGGGCAGGATTCGAACCTACGACC
>JBLHND010000115.1:0-12023 GCA_047622605.1 Motiliproteus sp.
TTGGATTGCCGACCCGGCGAAGTTACGTACCCTGCTGGATAACCTGTTGTCGAATGCGATCAGCTATAGTCCTGCGGCTGGCGAGGTGCAGATCGAGTGGTACCTTAGCGACGCGACCCTGATCTGTGAGGTCTGTAACAGCGGGGAGGCGATAACTGCTGCTGATGCGGCGCAGATCTTTGAGCCCTTCTTTCAGGGGCGTAATAAACGCAGTGGCGCCATCAAGGGCTCGGGTATTGGCCTGAGCGTAGCCCGTGAGTGTGTCGCCGTGCATCAGGGTTCTTTGCAGCTAGTACCCGGTAAGCGCCTGCCGATTTGTTTTCGCCTGATATTACCGATGCTCGAGGAGCCGTCATGAGAGTCCTACTGTCCATTCTTACCCTGACCCTGCTGAGTGGTTGTCAGCTGCTGGCGTCCCCGGAAGCGGGTGAGGCAGCGGCTGCGCTGCCAGAGGTCATCGATACCGAGACGCACGCCGATCTGGATCGCTGGTTGAGCGAACTCAGCCGCTTGCTGGCACTCAGCGAAGAGCAGGCAGAGACCGAGCTGCAGCAAGGGCTTAGCGCTGAAACGGAACGACCGGAACGACTGTTTCGCTATGCGCTGTTGAATCAGCAACTCAAGGATCGGCTGGGGTGGATTAAAGCCCGTGATAGCCTGCAGCAGCTCGCCGCGGATGCCGAATTATCCCTGTCGTTGCGCTCACTGGTGCAGGTATTACAATTTCATAATCAGGCGATGATCAACACGGACGCCCGCCACAGGCGGTTGCTTAACGCGCTGCAAGAGCAGGACCAGCAGCAGCAACGGCTCACTGCCGAATTGCGGGTTAGCCGACAGCAGGTTTTTGAGCTGGCTCAAAAAATTGAAGCCCTGACCAATCTGGAGAAGAGTATGAGTATCAGGCGTGCGTTAACCACAGATACCCCCAAAGGGACTGCGGATGACTGAAAAACAACACAAACAACCGCGGCTACTGGTTGTGGAGGATAATCCGGATATGTTGACGCTGCTGAAGTTGCGGCTCGAATCCGAGCACTTTCAGGTCCTGACCGCGACTAACGGTCAGGAGGCGTTACAGGTCCTGCATGCACGGGAGATCGATCTGGTGGTCAGCGATCTGCGCATGGATACGATGGACGGCATGGAGCTGTTTGAACAGGTTCAGCACTATTACCCCGGCCTACCGGTGATTATTCTGACCGCGGACGGGACCATCCCGGAAGCGGTGGCAGCGACGCAGCAGGGGGTGTTCAGTTTTTTAACCAAACCGTGTGCTAAGGGGGTGTTGTTAAGTCAGATCCGTAAAGGACTCCTGTTGGCGCATGGCAGCAGCGGTTCGCCGGCCAACGGCGCTTGGCGTGAGGCGATTCTGTGCCGCAGCGAGGTGATGGAGCGCGTGCTTAACAAGGCGCTGCTGCTTGCGGATGCCGATGTCAGCGTCCTGATCTCCGGCAGCAGCGGCAGTGGCAAGGAGTTGCTGGCGCAGGCGATTCACAAGGCCAGTAACCGCGCGGCTAAGCCCTTTGTGGCGATCAACTGCAGTGCGCTGCCAGAACCGTTGCTGGAGTCGGAACTGTTCGGCCATGTGAAGGGTGCCTTTACAGGAGCGGTGAGTGAGCATAAAGGACTGTTCCGGGCCGCCCATCAGGGCACCCTGTTTCTGGATGAGATCGGCGATATGCCCCTGTCGCTGCAGGTGAAACTGCTACGGGTGTTGCAGGAGCGTCAGGTGCGCCCGGTCGGAGGGACCCAGAGTGTTGCGGTGGATGTGCGCCTGATCTCCGCGACGCACCGCAATCTGGATGAGGATATGGCCGCCGGGCTGTTTCGTCAGGACCTGTATTACCGTCTTAACGTGGTCAATCTCAAACTGCCCGATTTAAAAGCGCGTGCAGAAGATATTCCGCTGCTGGCAAACTACTTTTTGCGCCACACCAGCAAGGGGCGTGCAGGGCAGGTGACGACCTTGTCGCCTGATGCCATGAATGCGCTGGTCGGAGCCGCCTGGCCGGGTAATGTCAGGCAGCTTGAAAACGTTATTCAACAGACCGCAGCCCTGTGCACCACCCGGGTGATCTCTGTTGCTCTGGTGCGCCAGGCCCTGGCGCAGGAGTCCGGATTCTTGCCCTCATTCAGTGAGGCGCGGCATAAGTCTGAGCGAGAATACCTGCTTAAGGTGATGCGGCTGACCGAGGGCCATGTCACTAAAGCGGCCGAGTATGCGCAGCGCAATAGGACCGATTTTTATAAGCTGCTGCAGCGCCATGAACTTAAGGCCGAGCAGTTTAAACGGTCTGAATAGGGGGTTGATCAGCCACTGATTGCCGAGGGTGCTCAGTCATGCGGGTCTGAAATTCTACTCCAGTAACCAAACCAGAGGCCACCGCACAGAAAAAACAGCCAAAGGCCGCCAAAGAGAGGCTGCGCATAGTGGCCCGCCGTCGTGGGGTCGCCGCTGAAGTGCTAGCGGTGCTCAAGCAGCACATATAACTGATGGCCGCTCGCCACAGGCTAAAAGCCACAATCGCTTGCACTACAATGATGACTTGCAGCCAGCACCCGCGGGCTCCAGCCTTCTGGCCAGGCACGCCAGATCAACCCTTGCGCGAATTGCGCGAATTGCGCGTTCTGCAAGAGCTACATGCTGAGCATGTTATCAAGATGGATGATATTGGTGCCCTAGTCTGTCAGGTTCTTAAGCTAGGCAATGCTCATCCAGAGCGCAAGGCCGATCAGGATTAGCGCTTCAGGTCGCGGTTTTGAACGGGAATGCATCATTACAGAGGTTCTTTTTATGCCCTGGGTATGTCGGTTGGCTGGCGGTGTCCCGCTAGACGTGGCCATGCCGTTAATATAAGTATCGCCAAGGATGGCAGGCCGCACAGTAGCAACAAGGCACTCTGGAGTCCGTAGCTTTCCAGTGTGCTACTGAGAAAGGGCGCACCGCTGGCACCACAGAAAAGGACGAAGGTATAGAGGGCAACTGCAGAACCGCGGTCGGCTTTCGGGGCTTTGCTGCTGACGGCGACGATCAGCAGTGGCGCGGCTAGCGCGACACCGCCTGCCAGCAAAATGTTGCCGAGTATCAAGCCAGCGCTGGTGCTATCTGAAAGGCTAAGGCTGCTGTACAGCAGGCCCGATGCCATTAGAGTAAAGCTGGCGAGCAGAACCCGATGAACGCCGTACCTTTGGGCTAAGCGTGGCGCCAGAAACGTGGCGGCGATACCTGGTAAGGCGACACTGCGAAATAGCTGCGGCGATAGCCCAAGGTTCGCTAGAGTTGCTGTCGAGTCGCTGGCAATCAACGAATAAAAGCAGACAAAAGCCAGTAACAGGGTGAAGGCTGCGAGGTAGTATGGGCAAAGCGTGCGAGACAGGATCAGCGGCGGCAGCCGACTCAAGCCATCGAACATCCCGCTCTGGGGTGCGACCGTGGCGCGGGTATTCGTGCGTATCGTCAGCAGCAGAGCGCCTAAGGCAACAAGATAGATCCCCGCAGCCAGGGTTTCAGCCGTCCGCAGATCGCTGTCCGCCAGCGTCAGTATAAAGATCTGTGCCAGAACAGCAGCGCTGAGGAAGGCGAAGGACATCCACGCAATCGCTGTCATTCTCCGTTGTGCCGGCAGAGCCTCGCCCAGATAGGCCAAGGCGACAGGCGGGAAGCTCGCAGCACAAAACCCTTGCAGTGCTCGCGCTATGATCAGCTCTTTACCGTCACGTGCCAACGTCACCAGCAGCGTTGCTGCGATCAGGCTGAGCATGCCGTATAGCAGTACCCGGCGGCGTCCTAGCCGATCGGAGAGCGGGCCAAACACCAGAAAGCCGGCGGCATAAGCAAAACCGAAAGCAGAAAGGACCCAGCTGACCGGCCAGCCGGATGCGCCGTAGTCGTCGTTAAGCGGCTGCATGATGGGTAGCGGCAGGTATAGCTGACTGACAACCACGAGCCCGGTCAGGGCGAAAATCGCGATAACCAGCGCGGACGTGGTTGATGATGAGTCTGATCTAAGCATGAATGCTCCTTCGTGTTAAGCCGCAGCCAGAGGCAGTGGTGTGGGGGATGTTAGGGCGCTGGATAACAGGCCACTCTGTTTCCTTGGATGCCAGTACCGTGCTCTCAAACAGGGCATAGGGCACCTCGGCATCGGCAACACAGACGCCGTTTTGAATCACCTCGATCAATGCTTTAAATGTTGCACGATCAAGTCGCTTCATATTGAAGCTA
Organism: Motiliproteus sp.; assembly: GCA_047622605.1. GTDB lineage: Bacteria > Pseudomonadota > Gammaproteobacteria > Pseudomonadales > Balneatricaceae > Motiliproteus. Next base: position 4,229 of record JBLHND010000115.1, read on the forward strand.
TGGGTGGTCTGACGGAGTATGGCGGGAGTCGGAAAAGCAAAGCTTTTGAAGCGAACATCCATGCTATTAATGACGAAATAGCCATTTTTAGGTGCCCCCTGCGCCTTATAGCTGGTTTCAGATACAGCGATATCCAGTAGCGACCGTCTTGTTTGCGGGGCAAGGCGATTGCATAAATTCTGTCAGGGTCATGGCTTCAGTGGCAGCAGCAAATGCCTGCATACGTTCTCCAGCAATAACGATCATTACCCTCTCCTTGGTATGGTTTCAGTTTTTTGGTTGATCTGTATATTACACGATGTAAGATAATGATTGCTAGATTAGGCTGAGATTGTTTCATAAGTTAATTATTTTTATTAATTTTATTTTTTATAGCTAAGGATATAATATGACGTTGAGTAAGAAATATATGATGCCCCCCAGGCCTCTTCTGGCCGGTACTGTTTGTCTGTCGATCGGTCTGGTTAGTGGCGAGGTGGCGCTGGCAGTGCCTGCTGGTTATATCGAACGTCTAAGTATGCCGGTGAGTATTGATGGAAAAGCAGCCGTACTGACCCGCTTTGAAAAGCAGTCAGGTGAACATGGCGGATTTTACGGTGAGCACATCAGTACGGTCACAACCGCAGAGGGTGAACTCCAAGGCTTTGTCAGAATGGATCTGAAAAATACGGTCGTTGATCCGATGATGCTTCCGCAGCCCGAGCGTGCCCAGGCGATTGCGAATGAGTATCTGGCAGAAGTCGCCCCTGATCTGCTGCAGGATCGTCGGGTCCTGTGGGTGGATGTGCATGATGAAACCTTACGAATCAGTCATGGCGCTGATGGTTACTCTGAAGTCAAGGTACAGGGGATGAAGGTAAAGTCCCGCAATACCCGCACGGGGCTGTATTTCTGGGTTATTGTGGGTGCGGATGAGCAGGTGATGGTTTTCGAGCGGGATATTCGTTGGATCATTTTTCCAGGCAAGCGGGGAACCGAAAAGTGGCTGCATGATGCCTGGCTGTCGAAACAGCTGGGCGCTAAGCTACCGCATACCGGGTGAACCTGATTTACGCTGCTGATCGTGGGCTCTGTTTCACGACCAGCTAGTCTACGGAGGCGATACAGATGGGAAAAGAAGACCTCAGCGCGCAAGGTGTTGCGGGCGATGAGTTGATGACAATCGGCGAGCTGTCACGCCGTTGCGGTATGACACAGCGCACACTGCATCTGCATGAACAGCGTGGTCTGATAGCTTCGATTCGTCGTCAGGATTCGGGTAACCGCTACTTTACGGCCAACACTCTTCATAGTCTTAATAAGATCAAGCAGTTGCAGGCGATCGGGATGAATCTGGAAGAAGTTGCCAGTGTTCTCGGTCTGTATATGGATGTAGATGATCACGGTGCCAGCGGTAAGCGGGCCGCGCTGGATATTCTGCGCGGACACCTGAAAGAAGTTGATCATAAGTTGCAGGACTTGACCGCTTTCCGAGAGGATCTGTTGCGCTCCATCGTGCGCCTGGAAGTGCTATTGGAAGACTCCGAGCGACTTAATACCCTCTGATTAGTACAAGGCCTGACGTTTCATTTGTGGGTCGGACTTTAGTCCGACGATGGCCGCTCCGTGCTGGATTTGTCGGACTACTTTCTACCCACAAAACGCCGACCTACGAGCCCGACCCACAGAAAACAGATCAGCTGTCTTCAGGCTCATAGCCCAGGTTAGGTGCCAGCCAGCGCTCCATAAGGCTCATCGCCATGCCTTTGCGTCGGGCATAGTCCTCGACCTGATCTTCGGCAATCTTAGCGACCCCGAAGTACTGGCTGTCCGGATGGCCGAAGTACCAGCCGCTGACGGCGGCGGTGGGGTACATGGCGTAGCTTTCGGTCAGGATGATCCCCGTGTTGGTGTGGGCATCGAGCAGCTGCCACAGCAGGTCTTTCTCGGTGTGGTCGGGGCAGGCCGGATAGCCGGGCGCGGGGCGTATGCCCCGATATTGCTCGGCGATCCGCTCGTCGAGGCTGATGACCTCGTCGGCGGCATAGCCCCAGAACTCCTTACGAATCCGTTCGTGCAGGCGCTCGGCGAAGGCTTCGGCCAGCCGATCGGCCAGAGCCTTGGCCATGATCGAACTGTAATCGTCGTGATCCGCCTCGAAGGCGTCCACCATCACCTCCAGGCCGATGCCGGTCGTGACCGCAAACCCCCCCATATAGTCAGCCTTGCCGGACTCCAGCGGCGCCACATAGTCGGACAGGCAGTGATTGTACTTGCCGCTGGTCTTCTGGGTCTGCTGGCGCAGGTGGTGCAGGCAGATCAGCTCTTCGGTGCGCGTTTCATCGGTGAAGACCCGGATATCATCGTCCTCGACCTGATTGGCCGGAAACAGGCCGATCACGCCTTGGGCGCGAAGCTTCTTGTGCTCGATAATATCGGCCAGCATCGCCTGAGCATCGTCGAACAGCTTGGTGGCTTCGACGCCCATCGTCTCGTGGGTCAGAATCTGCGGATAGCGCCCCTTGAGTTCCCAGGAGTGGAAGAACGGGGTCCAGTCGATATAAAGGGCCAGTTCGCTGATGTCATAGTCAGCGAAGACCTGGATGCCGGGGTTGTTAGGCGTTTGAGGATGGTAATTCGCCCAGTCGATGGGCTGCTTGTTTTCCCGGGCCTTGGCCAGATTCACTCGGCGTGCATCCTTGATCTTGGCGTAATGGCGTTCGCGGGCCTCGGCATATTCCAGCCGGATCTCGGCAACATAGGCATCGCGCTTGCTAGCGCTGAGCAATGCCGAAGCCACCCCTACAGCACGCGAGGCGTTGTGCACGTAAACGACGGGCGCGCTGTAAGCGGGTTCGATCTTGACTGCGGTATGCATCTTGGAGGTGGTGGCCCCGCCGATCATCAGCGGGATCTTGAGGCCGCGGCGTTCGAGCTCTTTGGCGACATTCACCATCTCGTCCAGCGAGGGGGTAATCAGGCCTGAGAGGCCGATCAGGTCGGCCTGCTCGTCGATCGCGGTCTGGATGATCTTCTCGGCCGAGACCATGACCCCCAGATCGATAATCTCGAAGTTGTTACACTGCAATACCACGCCGACGATGTTCTTGCCGATATCGTGAACGTCGCCCTTGACCGTGGCCATCACGATCTTGCCGTTACCTGAGCTGGCACCCGCCTGGGCGCCCCGCGCCTTCTTCTCCTCCTCGATATAGGGCATGAGGTAGGCGACCGCTTTTTTCATCACTCGGGCCGATTTGACCACCTGCGGCAGGAACATCTTGCCGGCACCGAACAGATCACCAACCACCGACATGCCATCCATCAACGGCCCTTCGATCACCTCGATGGTGTGCGGGTACTGCACGCGGGCCTCTTCGGTATCGCTTTCGATATGCTCGGTAATCCCCTTGACCAGCGAGTGGGACAGGCGTTGGTTGACGGGCCAGGAGCGCCACTCCTGCACTGCCTTGGTTTCGACTTCAGCCCCGCTGGAACCGAATTTTTCGGCGATGCCGAGCAGCGCCTCGGTATTAAAGGTCGCACGCTCATCCTCAGACGCTATGGCGGCCTGATCAGGGATGCGGTTCAGGATCACGTTCTCGACCCGGTCGCGCAGCTCCGCCGGAATATCGTCGAAGATCGCCAGCTGGGCGGCGTTGACGATGCCCATATCCATCCCCGCCTGAATCGCGTGATAGAGGAATACCCCGTGGATCGCCTCACGTACCGGATTGTTGCCGCGGAATGAGAAGGAGACGTTGGAGACCCCGCCGGAGATCAGCGCATGGGGCAGGGTCTGCTTGATGGTGCGGGTGGCCTCGATAAAGTCGACCGCGTAGTTGTTGTGTTCCTCGATGCCGGTGGCGACGGCGAAGATATTCGGATCGAAGATGATATCTTCCGGCGGAAAACCGACCTTATCGACCAGCACCCGGTAGGAGCGGGTGCAGATATCCACCTTGCGTCGGTAGGTATCGGCCTGGCCATTCTCGTCGAACGCCATCACCACCATGGCAAAGCCGTAGCGGCGAATCAGCTTGGCCTGGCGGATAAAGTTTTCCTCACCCTCTTTCAGGCTGATCGAGTTGACGATCCCCTTACCCTGGATGCACTTGAGACCGGCTTCGAGGATCTCCCACTTGGAGGAGTCGATCATCACCGGAACGCGGGTGATATCGGGTTCCCCGGCGATCAGGCTCAGAAAGCGCACCATGGCGGCCTCTGAATCGAGCATCCCCTCGTCCATATTGATATCGATCACCTGGGCGCCGTTCTCGACTTGGTCGAGACAGATGCTCAGCGCCGTTTCGAAGTCCTTTTCCATGATCAGGCGCTTGAACTTGGCGGAACCTGTGACGTTAGCGCGCTCGCCGACATTGACGAACAGGCTGTCGGCGCTGATGTTAAAGGGTTCCAGGCCGGCCAGGCGGCACTGGACCGGAATATCGGGCAGCTGGCGCGGGGCGCAGGGGCGCACGGCGGCGGCGATCGCCTGGATATGCTCGGGAGTGGTGCCGCAACAGCCGCCGACGATATTGAGCAGGCCAGAACGGGCCCACTCGCCGATCTCGTCGGCCATCTGTTCGGGCGTCTCATCATAGCCGCCGAAGGCATTGGGAAGTCCGGCGTTGGGGTGCGCCGAGACAAAGCTGGAGCTGACCCGGGAAAGCTCTTGAAGATAGGGGCGCAACTCTCTGGGACCCAACGCACAGTTCAGGCCGACCGCCAAGGGTTGCGCATGGCGGATGGAGTTCCAGAAGGCTTCGGTGGTCTGACCCGACAGCGTCCGCCCGGAGGCATCGGTGATAGTGCCGGAGATGATCACGGGCAGCCGCAGCTGATGCTCATCAAAGTATTGCTCGATCGCAAAGATCGCCGCCTTGGCATTCAGGGTGTCGAACACGGTTTCGATCAACAGCAGATCCACACCACCGACGATCAGACCGTCGATCGCCTCGAGATAGGCGGTTACCAGCAGGTCGAAACTGGTATTACGGGCGGCCGGATCGTTAACATCCGGTGAGATAGACGCCGTACGGTTGGTGGGCCCCAGGACCCCGGCCACATAGCGTGGCTGGTCCGGCGTTAAGGCCGTGTATTTGTCGGCACAGGCGCGCGCTAGGGTGGCAGCGGCCACGTTGATCTCATGGGTCAGCGACTCCATCTCATAATCGGCCATGGCGATATGGGTGGAGTTAAACGAATTGGTCTCGAGGATATCGGCACCGGCCTCGAGATACTCATCGTGGAGCCGGCTGATCAGCTCGGGCTGGGTCAGTACCAGCAGGTCGTTATTACCCTTAACATCGGTATGCCAGTCGGCGAACCGCTCTCCACGGAAGTCGGCCTCTTCGAGTTTTTCGCGTTGGATCATGGTGCCCATGCCGCCGTCGAGTATCAAAATACGCAGCTGGAGACTTTTGTAGAGGGGATGGTTCTCGATGTTCTGCACGACTGTATCCTTTAGCTGCTAACCGCGATGGTGATTGGAGGCTGTCCGAGAATAGCGATCGTAGCGAGAGATTCGCATCCTCTAAGGTAGAGAAAGAGTCAGATATCCCGGTCATTTTCCAAAAATGAGTGGTGAATCTGGCCCTCTCTCTAAAGAGAATGCGGATTTCGCAGTAGGTCAGCCTGTTCTCGGACAGCCTCCTAGGTTAGGGGGCGACCGTAAAAAGCCGCTATTGTACGTTGAATGCCGACGTAAAGGCTTGAATTCGCTTCAACCGGGCATGAATTTGATTGTGTTTGCAGGGTTCTGATTCCTGGGGTTCTTCATCAGGATGACGGAGGTGGCGTTGCATTCATCAAAGGGCTTTGGAATACTCGGCCCCGCTGCGGCCGGGGGGTTATAGACCTCCTGGCGCTTATGGATCTAGATGGGAGAGCCTCTTTGGGGGCGGAATTTTTATGAGTCACAACTCGAATAAGGCTAGCGCCAGCCTAGAGTCGCTGCTGCGTATCTTTACGGTTCCTGAGACCCCAGAGTCGACCCTGGGAATCCTGGATCAGCTGATTTCAAAAAATCTGAGCGGTTTTCTGCAACAGCATATCGTCGCTGAAGAGCTCGATCTGGCCGAGATCGAAAAGGATTTTACCGAGACCCGGATCTCGGAGGCACCGCTGTTTGTCTCCGAACAGACCCAGTTCCTGCTGGATAAGGTGGTGTCGCAGTCGGTACATACCGCATCCCCGCATTTTGTGGGTCATATGACCTCGGCGCTGCCCTATTTTATGATCCCGCTGTCTAAAATTATGATCGCGCTGAATCAGAATCTGGTCAAGACCGAGACTTCCAAGGCCTTTACGCCGCTGGAGCGGCAGGTGCTGGGGATGCTGCATCGCCTAGTCTACGACGAGGCGGAGGGGTTCTACGGCCACTGGCTGCACGATGCCCATCAGCATCTCGGGGCCTTCTGCTCCGGGGGCACGGTCGCCAATATCACCGCGCTCTGGGCTGCACGCAACCGGGCCTTTGCGGCAGAGGGTACCTTCGGGGGCATCGGCGAGGAGGGGGTGTATGCCGCGTTTAAGCATTACCAGTGTGAAGGCGCCGCGGTACTGGTCTCCGAACGCGGCCACTATTCGCTGAGCAAGGCTGCCGATGTGCTGGGGATCGGCCGCCAGGGTCTGGTTGCGGTCGAGACCGATGGACGTAACCGAATACGGCCGCAGGCCCTGGAGTCCAAACTGGCTGAACTGCGCGCGAAGGGGATACGGCCTTTCGGCCTGGTGGGGATTGCCGGCACCACCGAAACCGGGCATATAGATCCGCTGGCTACCCTGGCGGATATAGCCGCCGAGCAGCAGCTGCACTTTCATGTCGATGCCGCCTGGGGCGGGCCGACGCTGTTCTCAGAGCGCTATCGAGGTCGACTCCAGGGAATAGAACGCGCCGATTCGGTGACCTTGGATGCCCATAAACAGCTCTATGTGCCTATGGGTGCCGGGCTGGTGGTGTTTAAAGATCCTGCCACGCTGAGCAGTATCGAGCAGCATGCGCAGTATATTATCCGCAAGGGCTCCAAGGATCTGGGCAGTCACTCGCTGGAAGGCTCGCGCCCCGGAATGGCGATGCTGGTGCATTCGGCGCTGCAGATTATCGGTCGTCGCGGCTATGAGCTGCTGATCGATCAGGGCATCGAGAAAGCCGCGGCGTTCGCCGAGATGATTCAGGCCGATTCGCAATTCGAGCTGATCACCGAGCCTGAGCTTAATATTCTGACCTATCGCTGGCGTCCCCGTGCCGCACAAAGGTTACTCGCGGCGGGCGCATCCGAGGCTCGGTTGCAACTCAATGAGCTGCTGAACCGCAGCACCCGTTATATCCAGAAAACCCAGCGCGAGCAGGGCCGCGCCTTCGTCTCCCGAACGAGTCTCACGCCCGAGTCCTACCAGGGCCAGGCGATCGTGGTGTTTCGGGTGGTGCTGGCTAATCCGCTGACCACGCTGGCGGTACTGGCGGATATTCTCGAGGAGCAACGCCAGATCGCTACAGATCCTGCCTTAGCCGACTGTATCGGTGCCATTGAGCAGCGGGTGGTTGCTGCGGTGTCAGGCTGAAGCCGCCCCACAGGGATGTGGGAAGTGCAGCAAGTCCCTGGGGAACGGACGCTGCCTAGCCTACAAAAGGCACATCCTCTGTGGGTCGGTCTGAAATTGCTCCTGCATTTTAGACACTTCCCATGTCCCTGTGGGTCGGTCTGAAATTGCTCCTGCATTTTAGACACTTCCCACGTCCCTGTGGGTCGGTCTGAAATTGCTCCTGCATTTTAGACACTTCCCACGTCCCTGTGGGTCGGAATTTAGTCCG
>JBLHND010000116.1:0-11978 GCA_047622605.1 Motiliproteus sp.
GTACGCGCCTGCGGCGCTATGAAATCCAGCCTGAGGCTGACAGATTCGGCATCCTGCCTCAGACTGTCAATCTCGCCGTCCCTGGCTCGACCCTGCGGGCCTTTTTCAGGCTGAACTTCATCGGTTAACAATGGGGAATGTCGTCTACTGGCAATACTGTCGTATGACAGTGGCTACCCATTAGCTGGTGGTAATCAAACACCAAAAACCCCAAGCATCTCCGCAACACTTAACTGGGACATAGCCAAAAAAAAACCCGGTGATTTGCATCACCGGGTTCTTTTAGCACTCAACTAGCAGACAAGGCTTACTTCTTAGCTTTTGCCTTAGCAGCCTTACGCTCAAGCTCTGCAGCAACAACCTTCTCCGATACGGAGTTGGGGCATGGCAGGTAGTGAGAGAACAACATCGAGAACTGACCACGACCCGAGGTCATGGTACGCAGAGTGCCGATGTAGCCAAACATCTCGGACAGAGGCACATCGGCCTTGATCCGAACACCGGAAACACCGGCCATCTGGTCTTTGATCATGCCGCGACGACGGTTAAGGTCGCCAATAACATCACCTACGTGGCTGTCGGGCGTGAACACATCGACGTTCATGATCGGTTCGATCAACTGCGGAGAGGCCTTAGGCATGGACTGACGGAAGGCGCCACGAGCGGCCAGCTCAAAGGCGATGGCCGAGGAGTCAACCGCGTGGAAACCACCGTCGTACAGCTCGAATTCAACGTCCAGAACCGGGAAGCCAGCCACAGGACCGGTATCCATCATGCTTCTGAAGCCTTTCTCGACGGCCGGGAAGAATTCCTTAGGTACGTTACCACCGACAACCTTAGAGGTGAAGACGAAACCCGTACCCGGCTCGCCCGGCTTAACCCGGTAGTCGATCTTGCCGAACTGGCCCGAACCACCCGATTGCTTCTTGTGGGTGTAGGAATCTTCCAAGGCTTCGGTGATTGTCTCGCGGTAGGCAACCTGCGGCTGACCTACTTCCAGCTCAACGCCGTAGGTACGCTTAAGAATGTCGACCTTGATATCCAGGTGCAGCTCGCCCATGCCCTTAAGGATGGTCTCACCAGAATCGATATCGGTCTCAACCCGGAAGGTAGGATCTTCGGCGATCATCTTGCCGATCGCGACACCCATCTTCTCAGAACCCTGCTTATCTTTCGGTGCTACGGCAATAGAGATTACCGGCTCAGGAAAGACCATCGCTTCCAGAGTGCAAGGGAACTTAGGATCACACAACGTGTGACCGGTCTGGGTGTTCTTCATTCCGACGATGGCGAGGATATCACCCGCCTGGGCATAGCCTATCTCGTTGCGGTCATTGGCATGCATCTCAACCATGCGGCCGATACGCTCGGTCTTACCGGTGAAGGAGTTGAGAATGCTCATCCCTTTTTCCAGCTTGCCGGAGTAGATCCGCACGAAGGTCAGGGCGCCAAAACGGTCATCCATGATCTTGAATGCCAGTGCGCGGAAGGGCTCATCGATGGACACTGTGGCCACTTCGCCGTTAGGCTCGCCTTCGTCATCGGTCAGGGGCTGAGGCACAACATCGGTTGGGCAGGGCAGGTAATCGACTACCGCATCCAGAATGACCTGCACACCTTTGTTCTTAAACGCAGAACCACAGTAGGTAGGGAAGAAGTCCAGGGCGATGGTGCCCTTACGGATACAACGCTTGATGTCTTCGATAGAGGGCTCTTCGCCATCCATGTAAGCCATCATCAGGTCGTCATCTTGCTCGACGGCCTTCTCGATCATCATCTCGCGGTACTTCTCGACTTCCTCGACCATATCGGCAGGAACAGGCAGCGTCTTGAAGTTTTCTGGCTGACCGGAGTCATCCCAAACATAGGCCTCACGGCTCAGCAGATCGACCATACCGACGAAGTTCTCTTCGATACCGATGGGCAATACCATGACCAGTGCGTTGGCACCCAGAACATTTTCTACCTGATCGACCACGCGCAGGAAGTCAGCACCCATGCGGTCCATCTTGTTCACGAAGATGATCCGGGCGACGCCTGAATCGTTCGCATAGCGCCAGTTAGTCTCTGACTGTGGCTCGACACCACCGGATCCACAGAACACACCCACACCGCCATCCAATACTTTCAACGAACGGTAAACTTCAACGGTGAAGTCAACGTGACCAGGCGTATCGATGATGTTGAAACGGTGATCTTTCCAGAAACAGGTCGTCGCTGCAGACTGGATAGTAATACCCCGCTCCTGCTCCTGCTCCATAAAATCGGTGGTCGCCGCGCCATCATGCACTTCACCGGTCTTGTGGATCTTACCGGTCAGTTTCAGAATACGTTCGGTAGTGGTGGTCTTACCCGCATCCACGTGAGCGAAGATGCCGATATTTCTGTATAGGGATAGATCAGTCATTGGGTTACTCGATAAGTCAGTGCTTAGGTCAGTACGTAGAAATAGCGCGCGATTATACTAGATACCGGACGCTTTTGGCTAATTATCAGGAAAAATTTACGGCGGCTTGACCCCCGGCCTTCAGGATCGACAGGTACGCGTATTTATCCGGATTGCAACTCAGGCGCACCGGCGTGCATGCGTCGTTATCTGGGTTTCAATTCGGCCAGCAGCGCCTCGAAAGCCAACCGCAGATCGGAGTCAGCCCCGGAGAGCGACATCCCTTTACGCGCTAACTGCTCAGCCCGAACGCGATCATCCATATGCAGCCGCAGCCGCGCCAACTGTAGATAGACCAGAGGATCTCTGGGGGCGATCCGTTGCGCGCGCTCCAGCTGCGCCAGCGCGCCCCGCCGATCACCACGGGATTCAAAGTCATCCGCCTGCTCCATCAAGGCCAACAGAACCGCCGAGGGCCCCCCATAACCCGCCGCAGGGGTCGGAATGGACGCAGAGGGCGCCGCATAACCGCCTGGTGCAGGTGCCCTGGATGGATCAGGAAAGCTTATCGCGGCTTCTGCTGAGGGTGCCGGTGCTGCCGAGGCACTGGGCGCGGAGGGCGCACTCGCACCTAGGGCGGGCATCGGCCGAGAGCCGACCGGGGTTCTATCTTCAACGGGAACAGAGAAGCTGGATTGACCCGCGCAACCGACCAACCCCAGGGCTCCCAGCCCCAGCAGCCAGTGCAGTGGCTGACCGGGCTTATTTATTAAACGCCTACTCATCCTTACTCAATCCTTTAGTCTGCCAAAATTAGTGTCCGAACAACCGAGAGAACCAGTCCTGGGCTCTATTAACCGGCGCCTGCAACCCGCAACCACGGAACTGCTGCGGCTCGGAACCGACCGTAAAAGGAACCAACCGGGCGTCAGCGCAGCCCTGGTCGGTCAGAGTACCGTCAACCTCATCGACCCACTGGTAACTAATATCCGCGGGCGCTACCGCCTCATAAGGCGCTGGCTTGAGTCCCGCCATCAGCTCTGCCCACACCGGCAGTGCACCGCTGCTACCGGTCAGAGGCGTGGGACGATTATCGTCGAACCCCAGCCAGGCAACCGCCAGATAGTCCCCGGTAAAGCCGGCAAACCAGCTGTCGCGCTGATCGTTGGTGGTACCGGTTTTTCCCGCCATATTAAGCGAATCCGGGAAACGCCGATACAACGACCTGCCGGTGCCTTCGCGGACTGTCTCCTGGAGCGCATACTGCAGCAGATGCATAGACGCAGGACTAAACTGCTGCTTTAACTCGAACGGATAACTCGATAACACCGAGCCATCAGCGGTCAGCACCGAACGTATGGCGCGCAGCGGCGTTTCAAAGCCATTCGCCGCTATCGTCTGGTACAGCTGGGTCACTTCCAGCGGACTCAGACTCAGCGATCCCAGCAGAGTCGACGGAAAGGGCGGGATCTCACGTCGAACCCCGAGCCGCTGCAGCACATCGATGACCCTGGGCAGCCCCAGCTCCAGCCCCAGATTCGCGGTCGCCAGATTATAAGAGTGGGATAAGCCCCGATGCAGCGGCACCAGACCGTGAGTCCTGTGGCTGTAGTTACCAGGACGCCATACCGAGCCATCAGGATTCTGGACCGCCAAGGGCTCATCCTTGATCGGACTTATGAGGGTATAACGCTTGGGCTGCTCGAGCGCTGCCAGATAGACGGCCGGCTTAACCAGAGAGCCGATCGGCCGTATCGCATCTAACGCCCGATTAAACCCCTGATAACGGGGCGCACGATCGCCGACCACCGCCACGACCTCACCGGTCTGGCTGTTACCAACGACCAGCGCCCCCTGGAGATCCGCGGTCACCTTGCCGTGGCGCTTCTGCAGCCGCTTGATCACGGCCTGCAGACTCTGCTCGGCGCGCTGCTGCACGATCGGATCCAGGCTGGTAAACACCTGCAACCCCTCGGTCGCCAGATCCTCCTGTCGATAGTCACGCCGCAGCTGGCGCTTAACCAGATCCAGATAACTGGGGAACGCACCCTTGGTCAGATTGCTTTTAGAGACCACTCCGAGCGGTCGCTGCATGGCGAGACTCGCGGTGCGCTGATCGATCCCGCCACTCTCCTGCAGCAATCTGAGTACCAGGTCGCGACGCGCGGTAGCACGCTCGGGATGGCGGCGCGGATCATAATAGGATGCGCCCTTAACCACGCCCACCAGCAGCGCCAACTGCTCCACCGCCAAGCCGTCCAGGGGACGTCCGAAATAATACTGACTCGCCAGGCCGAAGCCATGGATCGCACGGCTGCCCGCCTGCCCCAGATAAACCTCATTAAGGTAGGCCTGGAGAATATCGTCTTTGTCGTAATGCAGCTCCAGAAGCATCGCCATCGGTGCTTCCATAAGCTTGCGCACCAGGCTGCGCTCGCTGGAGAGAAAGAAGTTCTTAATCAGCTGCTGAGTTAGGGTGCTGCCCCCCTGCACCACCCGACCCGCTCGCAGGTTAGCCCAGGCCGCTCGAGCGATGGCGCGCAATGAGATGCCATGATGCTGATAGAAGTGCCTGTCCTCGACGGCGATCAGCGCCTGCAGCAGCAGCGGCGGGACCTGTTCAATGCGGACCAGATCACGATCCTCGTTATCGGCCGGATAGATCCCGCCCACCAACACCGGCTCCAATCGCGCCAAGGGCAACGCCCGGCCGTCGCTGCGAAGCTGCTGCAACCGGCCGTCGCCAAAACGCAGATCCAGGCGCCGCGATGGCTCCTGACCATCGGCAAAGCCAAATCCTCGAGTGATAAGCTCGACCCGCCAGGACTGTACCCGCATCTCACCCGGACGCTTGGGTCGTTCGACCTCCTGATAGCCCAGCTGCCCCAGCTCTATCGCCAGCGCCTCGGCGGTTAACGTCCGCCCGGCATACAATTCCAACGGCCGCGCGTACACCTTGGCCGGAAGCGCCCAGCGCTGACCTTCAAAACGCTCACGAATACTGGCATCCATGTACAGCAGCGCCAACGCCAGCAGCACGGCGCTGACCAGCAACAACTTAAACAACAGTAGCCACCCACGGCGCGCAGGCCTGGCAGCGTGAGGGGAAGGGTTCGAACGGGAAGGTGCTCTCTTTTTTGACATGCCGCGCAGTATAATCACTCTGCGCACGGATGTGGAAAGTGTTTCTTTTGAGGGTCAGGTAGGCGGGGATGCAATCCCAGCAATTATTGCTTATTCAGGGTGCATTGGGTCGTGTCTTTGGATTTGTCGGATTTAGCGATGGCTGAATGATGGGCGTTGCTGGAAGGGCTGCTGGAAGGGCTGCTGGGATTGCATTCCAGCCTACCATCCGGTCAAGCATGGGCACGGGGGAGCCGGGCTCCCACAAAGCCTTAGCCCTCGCGCTCCAAGCCACTAATAAGATTACGCATCTCGCCCCAGGTTCGCGTATCGATCGGCCCTGCATGACGATAGCGAATGATCCCCTTGGCATCGACAATAAAGGTTTCCGGCGCTCCATAGACACCCAGATTAAAACCCAGCTGACCTTCAGGATCGAAAATAACGAAGCTATAGGGATCCTGGTACTCGCGTAGCCAATTCTTGGCCGCTTGCGCATCGTCTTTATAATTCAAGCCGATGATCGGGATCCCCTCATTGCGGGCAATGTTGACCAGCTGCGGATGCTCGACCTTGCACGAAGGACACCAGGTCGCCCAGATATTCACGAGCACAGGGCGTCCCGGCAGGTCGGCTTCGGTCAACAGCCGCTGCGGATCTTTTAACGCGCTCAGCGAAAAAGCGGGAAAGGGTTTACCGACTAACGCCGAGGGCAGCTCCTTGGGATCGAGCGACAGCCCCTTCCACAAGAAAAACCCCAGCAGAAAGGCCAGTACGATAGGTATAAACAACAACGCGCGACGCACATTCATTTCGTTTAACTCTCCTTAAACACTCGGGCCTTAAATACCAGCCCTAAACACTAGGACCTCAGCAACAGGCATTAAATCATGCCAGCTGCTTAGCATCTTTCAGACTGTTACGCCGGTAACGCTTGTCCGTCGCCGCCAGCAGGCCACCGAGTCCCATAAAGAGGGCACCCAGCCAGATCCAACGCACGAAGGGCTTGACCTGAATCCGTACCGCCCAGGCACCATCATCGAGTTCTTCTCCCAGCGCAAGATAGATATCTCGAAACAGGCCCGGATCGATCGCAGCTTCCGTCATCGTCTGCCTGGAGACGGTATAGAAACGCTTTTGCGGCAGCAGCTCCGTATAGGCGCGACCATCGAGTTGCATCTCAAACACCCCCTCATCACCGGTGAAATTAGGGCCCTTAACCTCTCGCATCTCTTTAAAGATAAAGCGGTAGTCACCCATTTCCATGCTGTCGCCGACCGCCATCCGCAGATCACGCTCTTCGTTATAGAGGGTCACCATGGTAATCCCGACAATCATAACGCCGACCCCTATATGGGCCAGCATCATGCCGTAATAGCTGCGAGGCAACCCTTTAAGACCGGCTACCTTATCGGACTTATTGGCGACCTTGGCGCTCAGATCCCGCAGGGATGCCAGCACTATCCAGGCCAGCAAGCCGGCACCCAGAGCGCCCCACCAATCCATAGCACCCCTGTACAGCAGGGGTGTTGCGATACCGACGATGACACAGAGCCCGGCAGTAATGAGCAAGGGCTTCCACATTTGCTGCTGAGCCTTTTTCCAGCGGGTCAGCATGCCGACCCCAAGGAACGCGGCCAGGATGCTCATAAAGGGCACGAAGAACGCATTAAAGTAAGGCGGCCCCACCGAAAGCTTCCCCAAGCCCAGGGCATCGATAATCAACGGATAGAGGGTGCCGAGCAGCACGGTGATCGCAACCACAGTCAAGATGACATTATTGACCAGGATAAAGCTCTCTCGTGAGACCAGATTAAAACTGGCCTTGCTATGCAGACTCGGTGCCTTGATCGCGTACAACAACAGCGAGCCACCGACGGTGATTGCCAACAGCACCAGCACAAAGAAACCCCGGGTCGGGTCAGTCGCGAAGGCGTGTACCGAGGTCAGTACCCCGGAACGGACCAGAAAGGTGCCCAACAGGCTCAACGAGAAGGCAAAGATCGCCAGCAGCAGAGTCCAGCTCTTGAACACCCCCCGTTTCTCGGTCGCTGCCAGCGAATGCACCAAGGCGGTACCCACCAGCCAGGGCATAAAGGAGGCGTTTTCGACCGGATCCCAGAACCACCAGCCGCCCCAGCCCAACTCGTAATAAGCCCACCAGCTACCCAACGCGATACCCAGCGTCAGGAACGCCCAGGCAACGTTAGTCCAGGGGCGTGACCAGCGTGCCCAGGCGGTATCCAGCCGACCACTCAACAGCGCGGCTATCGCAAAGGCGAAGGCCACCGCAAAACCCACATAGCCCATATATAGCATCGGCGGATGGATAATCAGGCCCAGATCCTGGAGCAGCGGATTAAGGTCGGCGCCATCGGCAGGAAAATTCGGCAGATGGCGAGCAAAAGGACTCGAGGTCAGCAGTACAAACAGCCCGAAACCAACGAGAATGATCCCCAGAACCGCCAGTACCCGCGCCAGGATATCATCAGGTATCCCCTTGCTGAACAGGCTGACGGCGAAGGTCCAGCCGCTCAGGATCCACAACCAAAGCAACAGAGAACCCTCATGACCACCCCAGACTGCACTGAGTTTGAAGGCGATGGGCAGGGCCGTATTGGAGTGACTCGCGACATAGACCACCGAGAAATCATCGGCCCAAAAGGAGTAAAACAAGCAGAGAAAACTCAGCGTCAACAGCACAAAGACGCCGTTAGCCAACGGCCGGGCGTAGCTCATCAGCTGAACATTTCCGGTAGAGGCACCCGCCATCGGCACGACTGCCAAGAGAATGCTTAATACCAGGGACAGGATAAGTGTAAAGGTACCAAACTCAGGAATCATCAACCCTCTCCACTTGTCTGAGGAACAACATTCTGGCCTTCGGCCGTCTTGCCGGCAGCATCCAGGGCATACTTCACCTCTGGAGGCATATAGTTCTCATCATGCTTGGCCAACACTTCGGTGGCTATAAAGATGCCCGCCGCATTCATCGCGCCCTGAGCCACAATACCTTGCCCCTCGCGGAACAGATCAGGCAGGATGCCGTTGTACTCGACCACCACATTGGAGACGTGATCTGTGAGCCCAAAACGCACTTCAAGCGTGGTCTGGTTACGCTTAACACTGCCGTCGACGACCATGCCACCGGCTCGAATACGCTGGCCGACCGGGGCATCACCCGCGGCGATCTGGGTGGGAGTAAAAAACAGATTGATGTTTTGACTCAGCGCATACAACGACAGGCCTACAGCAATGCTGACGGCGACAACGATCGCGATAACGAACGCTAAGCGTTTTTTGCGTTTAGGATTCATGAGATCCACCTCTAAAACGTTGAATACTGACCGAAGCAACCCGCACTTAGTTCACTCGCTCATTGATAAGAATCTTGATCAGCTCATTATTACCCGAGACGCTTACCGGACTGACGACACCCTGGATATCACCGGGCTTGGCCCCGGGAGTTCCCGAAAAGCTGATAGTCGCGCGTACCTGAACCTGCTTGGCCGACGATAATTTAGCCATAGGGCCCATCGCCATAGAATCATCCAGGGTCACTATGACCGGCAGATCACTCACCTGGAAGCGCGCCGCCGCCAGCGGCATCTTCGGTCCGGCCACCGCCTGAGCATACACAAACAGGGTGGTCTCAGGTGCGACGCTGCCTTTGAGTGCAGGATCCAGTTCAACCAGCACCTTAAGCGACGCTGTGACCGCTGGGCTGCTAGCAGCTGCCGGCTGAGACTGAGACGCTTGTACCGCTGAGTCAGCACCTTGTTCGATACCTTGCTGAGCGAGCTGGCGCTTGGCCTCCTCGACCGCCTGCACCAGCCTTTGCGCGTTAACACCGAGTTGATCGCTACTGATCAGCCCCTGCCAGATATCAATCGCCTTCTTAAACTGACCCGTTTCATAGGCTGAAATACCGAGTAATCCAAGGGCACCGGGATCCTGAGGATCAAGCGCCAGCGCACGGTCAATGTGCTGCTGCACCTGAGCCGTGATCTGGTGGTCATTATCGAAGTACAGTGCTTGGGCCTGTTGGCTGATAATCTCAGCATGCTCTCCGACCAGGTCCTCGACCTTGGCCAAGGCTCGGTACGCGTCCTGGTAACGCTGTAAGCTCAGATAGGTACGACCTAGGGTAAACCAGCCCTCGGCGCTGTCCGGCTCCGTCTTCAGGCGAGCCTCCAGCGCGCTGACCTGCGCCTGGATACCCGACAGATCATTTCCGGCTTGCGCATGCGATGCCGAGCCCGCCGGTCCTTGAGCCAACAGCGCGCTGGAGCCCAACTGCAGATAGAGATAAAACGACAGCAGCGGCACCAACAAGGTCATTGCCAGCGGGATCCAGACCCTGCGCTGCTGAACTTGCTGCTCAATCGCCGGGGTATCATCGACCTCCTGCAACAGGTTCTGCTCCAGTTCATGACGCAACTCGTCGAAGGCAGCCTGATCCTGAGTCCCCTGGGCTAATTCCAGCTCCAGCTCGGCAGTACGCTGTTTGAACAGATTTACATTCAGTTGATTGCGATCTAGCGCGGCCCTATCCGGGGCTATCTGAGCCCTGTTTCTTAACCAGGGCCACCATATAAACGCTAACGCACACAGGACCAACATGACCAATATTGGCCAGAAAAAATTCATCATAGCTATCTATTCACCAAGAGAAGGGAGCGCCATTCCTGAACTGGCGGCTACCGTAGGGCACTGGAATCAGAGAAAAGTTCCTGATTACCCACAAAACGCACCCAGACATCATACTCCCTTAGGACCTTTTCAAAAGCGATCTAAGTCTTAGGCATAGGCTGGCTGGATTCAACGGATAGTGCATCACTGGTCTGCGCAGTGACTCGCGTCGAGGGTTAACGGCACAGCGACAAACAACCAGACCGCCACGACCTGAAAATAAAATTGTTATTTATCAATAAGAAAAAATATAACGTCGCTTAAGCAAGAAACTCAAGCAAGGAGAGAAGCGGTTGCAGCCCCTAGCGAGATTGCAACCTGTAATCATTACTTAGACATGAACTCGATAGCGGCTTTCAGGTCTGCACTGCTACAGTCCATGCACATACCTTTAGGAGGCATAGCACCCTTACCCGCAGTCGCGCTAGCAACCAGGCCATCGATACTCCCAGCAGCAGCCAGGCGAGGCGCCCAAGCTTCAGCACTATGAACCTCAGGAGCGCCCATAGCGGCGGAAACACCAACAGCGTGACACATAACACAGGTTTTGTTGAAGGTAGCTTCGCCATCAGCGACCACAACAGAGCTCAGCAGCGCAGCAGCAGCAAATGCAATTAATTTTTTCATAGTAGACGACCTGTTACAATTTTACGTAAAAAGCTCAGTGTGAGCAGGGTGTGAATATACCAGAAGAGCTCCGCGTTTAATAACAATGCATTAGTCTAAACGGCCACCCTGGCATACCCGTGAACCATCAACCAGGAACCTAAACCCCCGGTCATTATGCACGCAGGATCTGCTTGTGCGCGCTTTTTAACCATTATTGCGGCCACCCACCGCTTCTTGATGATCTTATCCATGCGCCTATATAGGCTTACACCTGAACCTAAACCAATCAGGTGAGGACACTTGATAAAATGAGTATCGCAGAACCAGCCTGAATGACCGCTGAACGTTCCCAGAAAGCGGACCTTCACTCGCCGCGCTCCCATGCAGCAACAGCAGTTGAGCTAGACACCCGCAACCAACGGCCATTTACGGGATCGGCTGGCACTGCCCGCGGGTTTCCAAAGAAACCCCAGGCGGGGTCGATTTACGACTCAGGTAGCTCAGATCATTACGATTAACACTAAAGTAGGCGCTATCGACCCCACCGACGATGCGGTTACGGGCCTGACGTCGTAAGGTAAAGTGACGATCATCGACCGTCAACAGATACCCCTCGACCCCGTTAACCGACCCCTGCGCAGCCTCCGTATCAAAACGCAGCGCATAGACGCAGCGCTCCTGCGGGCAGACACGGGTCTCGGGGCCACTCATGTGGGGCGCATCGAAGGTGACCCTGGTGTAGACGCAGCGCAGTGCCAGCGGCTCTGCAACAGCAAAACCCGGCAGACTGATTACCAGAAATAAGCTGAAAACCGTTAATTTTGTCATGATTACTGATATTCCCCTTCATATACGATCAGAATATACACCGGTAACACCTGATGTTCAGGCCTGGTCTGGATTGCATCAAGGCGATTAACAATGAGCCGCCAGTGTGGGTTTGCTACAATCATGTTTTGCCTCTCAGACTCCCACTACGGAAACCCTCAGCATGACAACACCAGCGGTTATTAAAGGATTGATGACAGGATTGAGCGTCTTTCTGCTCAGTAGCACCGCCTCTGCCAGCACCTTCAACCTAGGCATCAATAACGACACCCTTGATCTGGGTTTGAAAAACACTCTCTCTAAGACCAGTGAGTTCAGCACCAACTATCTCTATGCCGAA
>JBLHND010000117.1:0-11844 GCA_047622605.1 Motiliproteus sp.
CGCCGATGCAGTGTACGCGGGTCAGCCACGCTACAGTCTGCGGGTGCGCAATAATGAATTTAAGCTGGAGCAGCTGGAAACCGGCATTAATATTGCTCATGCGCAGGGTAAGAAGTTTTACGTCGCCAGTAATATTGCACCCCACAATGCCAAGCTTAAAAGCTATATGGCCGATATGGAGCCGGTGGTGGCGATGCGCCCCGATGCCCTGATCATGTCCGATCCAGGGCTGATCATGATGGTACGCGAACGCTGGCCGGAGGTGCCGATCCATCTGTCGGTGCAGGCCAATGCGATGAACTGGGCTGCGGTCAAATTCTGGCATAGTGTCGGGGTAGAGCGGGTGATCCTCTCGCGGGAGCTGTCGCTGGATGAGATCGAAGAGATCCGCCAGCGCTGCCCGGAGATGGAGTTGGAGGTCTTTGTTCACGGTGCCCTCTGTATGGCCTATTCAGGCCGCTGTCTGCTGTCGGGCTATATCAATCACCGCGATCCCAACCAGGGTGCCTGCACCAACGCCTGTCGCTGGAAGTACGATGTCCATGAGGGCAAGGAGGATGAGTCCGGCGACATAGTGCCGGTGCAGTCCTTTGATCCTGCTGCAGAAGCGCTGGCAGCAGACGCCCAGCCGCAGCTGGGGGTCGGCAAGCCTTCGGACAAGATCGTGCTCCTGCAGGAAGCCAGCCGGCCCGGCGAGTATATGCCCGCATTCGAGGATGAACACGGCACCTATATCATGAACTCTAAGGATCTGCGGGCGATCCAGCATGTACAGCGCCTGACTGAGATGGGGGTGCATTCACTCAAGATCGAAGGCCGTACCAAGTCGCACTATTATGTCGGCCGGACCGCTCAGGCCTACCGCCAGGCGATCGATGATGCGGCAGGCGGTAAGCCGTTCGACCGAGGTCTGATGGATGTACTGGAAAACCTCGCTAACCGTGGCTACACGGAAGGGTTTTACCGCCGCCATGTCCATGATGAGTACCAGAACTACGAGACCGGCAACTCCATAGGCGTACATCAGCAGTTTGTCGGCGAGGTCATGCGTCGCGATGGCGGAATGCTGGAGATCGATGTTAAGAACCGCTTCGAGCTCGGCGATAGCCTCGAGTTGATGACGCCGCAGGGCAATGTGCGCTTTAAGCTCGAGCAGCTGGAAAATCGCAACGCTGAGCAAGTCTCTGCGGCGCCCGGCAACGGCCATATTGTCCGTATTCCGGCACCCCTGGGCTCGGATATGGAGTACGCGCTGCTGATGCGTGACTTGGCCAATGCCCCGGCCCGGTAGTCGCGAGGCGATGACTAGCCAGCTCCACCTAGCTACGCAGCCTCCTTGTTTTTCCAAGTCACTGCGGCCCTTCTCATTGGTGGTGGCGTTGGTGTCCTGCGGGCTGGGTGTCGCCCTGGCACTGTTGGCGGAGCAGGGGAGTGGCCTGCGTGCTCTGGTTATCGTGCTGACCGGGCTGGTGTTGCAGGCGGGCGTTAACCTGATCAACGACCAGGGTGATCTGCCGTTGCTGCAGGAGGACGCTTATCGGCACAAGCGAGAGCGGATTCGACGCCATAGCCAGTGGGGATTGCTCTGTATCGGCCTGAGCACATTGGTCGGCGGGGTGTTGGTGCTGGATGTTGGCTGGACGCTGCTGGGCATTATGCTGCTGGGGCTGCTGGGTGCGCTGGGCTACACCACCGAACCTATCCACTATAAGCGCCGGGGTCTGGGTGTGCCGCTGGTGTTCTGGTTGATGGGGGTGCTGATGATTGTGGGGGCTTACCACGCCATGGACGCTCCGGTGGTCTGGGCCATCGTCTGGCGCTCTTTCCCGGTCAGCCTGCTGGTGGCGCTGTTGCTGCTGAGCAATGAGCTGCGGGACTGGGAGGCCGATTCCTGCCAGGGCGTGCAGACCCTGGCGGTCCGGCTCGGTTTTGCTCGTGGCTGTAAGCTTTATCTGCTGATGCTTGCCGCGACCTATCTGCTGACACTATTGCTGTGGCAGCAGGGGTTGGTGCTGCGTTTATGGCCGCTGCTGCCCAGCCTGTTGCTGCTGCCGGAGTTGATCAGGTTACTGGGCGTTCCTGCCGAGCAGCGCCACCCCCTGACCCCGAAAACGGGTCGGCTGCTGCTGGTGTTCGGCGTACTGTTCGGGGGCTGCCTGGTTCCGCTCTAGGAGCCTGCCGGACTTGATCGATCCTAGCCTGCCTCGCTTTACAAACACCCACACTCAAATGGAACAGCGCCCTTCATACTCTCCATTGCTCTCCATTGCTCTCCATTGCTCTCCATTGCTCTCCATTGCTCTCCACTGCTCTCCATTCGAAAAAGAGCGACTCAGGTTGATGCCATGAACAAAGACGGTCTTATAAGTCAGATTCACGACCTGCTCGCGCAGGAACTTAATACCCTGCTTAACGCCAGTGATCAGGCACACCGATCGGCCACCCACAGAGAGAGTAAGGCGGAGAACAAGTACGATACCCTCGGGCTGGAAGCGGCGTACCTCGCTCATGGTCTGTCGTTACGGGCGCAGCAGTTGCAGCAGACGATCGCCGCGTTTCAACAGTGGCAGCCCCCGATCTTGACTGCCGAGGATGCGATTGCGCTGGGCGCGGTGGTGACGCTCCAGAGCGAATCCGGCAGCGAGCGTTGGCTACTGCTGGCCGCCTGCGGTGGCGGGCTTAAGGTCCACTGCGGAGGTGTCGAGGTTACCGTGGTGACGACGGAGGCGCCGCTGGGGAAGGCCCTGCTAGGTAAGCGGCTGGATGACGAGGTGGTGTTGGATGTCGGCGGTGTCATCAGCCTCTATCACGTGGTCAAGCTGGCATAGCCAGCAACTGCCCCCTATGACGGAGAAGGGGTTCATGAAGACCGCTTTGCGTTCTCTGCTGTGAGGCCAAGAATAGCCGCTAGCGGCTCTTGCTATAACCACAGGCAAGATCTTCATACTATTTCGGTATTAGACCTTTGTCTCCCGGCGCGTAAAATATCGCGCCCTTGGTTAGGGCCCCGTAGGGCGGAGTCTTGGCTTCATAAGCGCGTTATTTCAGTAAACCGGCGTCGGTAAGGCGTCTCCCAGGAGTTATCTATGCGGGCCAACCCTGTCGCGCTGTTGCCGTTGTTGCTGTTTCTGGCAATTTTTATCGGCAGCGGCCTGTATTATCAATCTCAGGAGGTGGCATTCGCCTTCTATCAGGTGCAGGCGCCCGTGGCGATCCTGCCGGCGATCGTCCTGGCACTGGTGCTGGCCCGAGGGTCGCTTAACGAACGGATCGAGACCTTTATCCGTGGCGTCGGTGATTCCACCATTATTACCATGTGTTTGATCTACCTGCTGGCCGGTGCCTTTGCGGCGGTGGCCAAGGCGGTGGGCGGGGTCGATTCGACCGTCAATCTGGGCCTCAGCCTGATCCCGGGGCCGCTGGTGCTGCCGGGGCTGTTTGTGATCACTGCCTTTATCGCCACGGCCATGGGCTCCTCCATGGGCACCATCGCGGCGCTGGCGCCGATCGCGGTGGGGATTGCCGATGCCAGTGGGTTGTCGCTGCCGCTGTGCGTGGGCACCGTGATCGGGGGCGCGATGCTGGGCGATAATCTGTCCATTATCTCCGATACCACCATCGCGGCGACACGCACCCAAGGCTGCGAGATGCGCGACAAGTTCCGTATGAATCTGAAGATCGCCCTGCCGGCGGCGCTGTTAACGCTGCTGTGGTTGTTCCAGCAGGGAGAGAGTGGCGCTATCGCGTCCCCCGGTGACTATCAGCTGCTCCAGGTCTTGCCCTATATAGTGGTGCTGCTGTTGGCGGTGGCGGGGCTGAACGTGATGTTGGTGCTATTGAGCGGCCTGGTGCTGGCGGGCGTGGTGGGGCTGACGGGTATCGACGGCTACAGCCTGGCGCAGCTGAGTAAGGATATTTACGCGGGGTATACGGGTATGCAGGAGATCCTGCTGCTATCGTTGCTGATCGGCGGCTTGGGGGCACTGATGGCGTCTGAGGGAGGGCTGGTGTTTCTGGCCCGTTGCGTCGATCGTCTGACCCGGGGGTTGCAACGCCGCGGACAACAGCGGCTGGCGGGGGAGCTGGGCATCAGCGCGTCGGTGGCACTGATCAATCTGTGCACCGCCAACAACACGGTGGCTATCCTGATCAGTGGCCCGCTGGCGCGTGATATCGCCGAGCGCCAGGGCGTCGATGCGAAGCGGTCCGCCAGCTTGCTGGATATCTTCTCCTGCGTCGTGCAGGGGATGCTGCCCTACGGTGCTCAGATGCTGCTGGCATCCTCCATTGCCGGACTCTCGCCACTGCTGTTGATCGGTCAGGTCCACTACGTCTGGATGCTAGGACTGGCGGCGCTGGTAACGATGTTGCTGGGCCCTGTCGGTTTCTTCAGGCAGCGCTTGGCGTAAAACGTAAAAACGGGGTCAAAAAACGGGGTCACACATTTCAAAGGGGGCTGCTGTGCGACGGAAAGATCTGTCCCCTTGACTGCTTGAGCTAGATTGCACCTAAGACCAAAAGCGAGATCTTAAGCGGTACTCGAATTGTGTATACTTAGCGGCGCATTTATTCAGCCTCTTGGCTGACTAACCATTCTTACGGGCTGCGATTCCTCGATTCTGGTTCGCGCCGACAGGAGATGACCCTAGCATGACTGTGATTCGCCAAGACGATCTGATCGATAGCGTTGCCGATGCGCTGCAATTTATTTCCTACTATCACCCGCTGGATTTTATTAAAGCCGTACATGAGGCCTATCTGAGGGAGGAATCGCAGGCGGCCAAGGATGCGATGGCGCAGATCCTGATCAACTCGCGAATGAGTGCCGAGGGCCATCGGCCGCTGTGCCAGGATACCGGTATCGTTACCGTGTTTATCAAGATCGGCATGGATATTCAGTGGGACTGCGAGCTGAGCGTCGAGGATATGATCAACGAGGGGGTGCGTCGCGCCTATCTGAATCCTGATAACCTGCTGCGGGCGTCTATCCTGTCTGACCCCGCCGGTGCGCGCATCAATACTAAGGACAATACTCCGGCGGTGATCCATATGACGGTGGTCCCCGGTAATGAGATCGATGTTCAGATCGCGGCCAAGGGCGGCGGTTCCGAGAACAAATCCAAGATGGTGATGCTCAACCCGTCCGACAGCATCGTCGACTGGGTACTCAAGACCGTGCCGACGATGGGTGCGGGCTGGTGTCCACCCGGCATGCTGGGTCTGGGGATCGGCGGTACCGCCGAGAAGGCCGCGGTGCTGGCCAAGGAATCGTTGATGGAGTCGATCGATATCCATGAGCTGCAAGCGCGCGGTGCGCAAAACCGGGTCGAGGAGCTGCGTCTGGAGCTGTTCGAGAAAGTGAACCAGCTGGGTATCGGCGCTCAGGGTCTGGGCGGTCTGACCACGGTGCTGGATATCAAGATCAAGGATTATCCGACCCATGCGGCCTCGTTGCCGGTCTGTATGATCCCCAACTGCGCCGCCACGCGTCACGCGCACTTTACCCTCACCGGTAACGGTCCGGCGCTGCAGACGCCGCCATCGCTGGCCGACTGGCCGGAGGTTACCTTCGAGGTGGGCGCGACCACCCGCAGAGTGAACCTTAACAGCCTGACGCAGGCCGATATCGAAACCTGGAATACCGGCGATACCATCCTGCTCAGCGGTAAGATGCTGACGGGGCGCGATGCGGTGCATAAGAGACTCTGTGGCATGCTCGATGCCGGAGAGCCGCTGCCGGTCGATCTTAAGGGCCGCTTTATCTATTACGTGGGTCCGGTCGATCCAGTGCGTGATGAGGTGGTAGGTCCGGCAGGCCCGACCACGGCGACCCGAATGGACAAGTTTACCCGCCAGATCCTCGAGAGCACTGGCTTGATGGGGATGATCGGCAAGGCCGAGCGGGGTCCGCTGGCGATCGAGGCGATCAAGGATAATAAGTCGGTGTATCTAATGGCGGTCGGCGGGGCGGCCTATCTGGTGTCTAAGGCGATCAAGGCATCCAAGGTGGTCGCCTTTCCAGAGCTGGGCATGGAGGCGATCTATGAGTTCGACGTGGTCGATATGCCGGTAACCGTTGCGGTCGATTCGCGAGGCGAGTCGGCACATATCACGGGGCCGGCCAAATGGCAGAAGAAAATCGCCGAGGCTCAGGTGCTGGAGCTCAAGTAAGCGTGGCTGGCAGCTGGAATGCAGGCTAGAATGCGCCTGAATTTTAGCGATCTCCGCCATCCATGGATGGCGGGGTGATGTAGGTAGCCCTATGTTTTATATCGATCTGACCCTGGTGGTCAATGTCATGGGGCTCAGTGCCTCGGCCGTGTTCGCGGCATCCGGGGCGCTGGATGCAGCGCGCCAGAAGATGGATATTCTCGGATTT
This sequence comes from Motiliproteus sp., assembly GCA_047622605.1. GTDB lineage: Bacteria > Pseudomonadota > Gammaproteobacteria > Pseudomonadales > Balneatricaceae > Motiliproteus. The sequence goes on from JBLHND010000117.1 coordinate 6,380, forward strand.
ATGCTGATCGGTTGTGCCACCGGACTCGGAGGCGGAACGCTGCGCGATCTGCTGCTGGGTAAGACGCCTGTGTTCTGGATTCGGCAGCCGGAGTGGATCAGTATCTGCTTGGTCGCCGCGGTCGTCACCTATCTGCTGGCACCCCATCTGGCCTCCAGAACCCGGGCGCTGCTGTGGATGGATGCCATAGGTCTGGCGCTGTTTAGCGTCGTCGGCACCCGGATCGGTCTGGATGCCGGCGCGTCGCCACTGATCGCGGTGTGCATGGGGGTGGTGACCGCCACGTTCGGCGGGGTCACTCGAGACGTGCTCTGCGGTAGTTCGCTGGTGCTCAGTGGTGCCGAGCTCTATGTCACCGCCTCGCTGGCGGGTGCGATCTCTTATCTGGGACTCAGCAGTCTTGCACTGCCTGCTAGTTACGATCTGATTGGCGCTTTTCTGGTTGCCTTTACACTGCGCGCGCTGGCGATCCAGTTTCATCTCAAACTGCCCAACCGCTATAGAGACTAGGGTTATTCGAACTCGTACAGGCGAGTCACATCGCGGATGGTTATCTCCCGCCCCTTCACTTCGATGACCCCACGCTGTACCAGTGTCGACATGATGCGGGAGAAGGTCTCAGGTTTGACCGATAACCGTGAGGCGATCACCTGTTTGGGTGAGCTGAGATGGAGTGAGCAGCCATCCTGTGCCCCGGGCTGCAGCTGCGAAGCCAAAAAGCGTACCACCCTGTAGGTCGCATTTTGTTGGGTCAGGTTGACCACATCGTTAAGACGGGCATGCAGGCGCATGCTCAGATCACCCATAATCCGCATGCAGGCATCCGTATTATGCTGCAGCAATTTGACATAGGTTGCACCATCGATGCCGTAGATCCGCGATGGATTCAAGGCCTGTGCACTGACCGGAAACGTCGAGCGGCGCATAAAGATCACCGCCTCGGCGATGGTCTGGCCGGATGAGATAATCTCCACCACTTTTTCATTGCCATCGGCCGCGCTACGGAACAACTTTATCAGGCCATCGGCCAGCAGGTAGAATTGGCTGCTGGGCTGATCCTGAGAGAACAGGGTCTGCTCGGGAGTCAACTCATAGAGCCTGACCGATGTCAGCAGCTGGCCTAGCTCTGCCTCTGAAAAGCTGGCAAACAGATAGTGACGACGGATGGCGGCGAGCGCCTGTTGGTGCTGATGTATATCCATAAAACCTGCGCCAGTTACGGTCTGAGACCGCTAAGAATGTAGAGTTACCCGTACGCAAAACCGCGAGGAGGTATTTTATTGATACTCGGCGCAGGATACAGCCTTTGCCGAGTAATTATCGATACAGATCAGTATCGAACGGAAGGGGTGCTCATTAAAACATCTACACCAGGGTGCGGATCACCTTCTTGTCGATCTTGCCCACGCTGGTCTTAGGCAGGGCCGCGACAAACTCGATCCGCTCCGGTACCACCCATTTAGCAATGCTGCCCGCCGCCACAAACTGCAGCAGATGCTCTTTAATATCCTGCGCCTGCACCTGTTTATCAGAACCGGCACCGGCAACCCGCACCAGCATCGCCAGCGGCCGCTCTCCCCAACGCTCGTCCGGTACTCCGACCACAGCCACCTCGGCGACGGCAGGGTGTTTGCTGATCAGGTTTTCCAGTTCGATGGTCGACACCCACTCACCGCCGGTCTTGATCACATCCTTGATCCGGTCTTTGAGCTGCAACACCCCTCGGGCATCGATCGATCCGACATCGCCGGTGTGCAGCCAGCCTCCCTGCCACAGCTCAGAGCCCTTCTCCGGTTCCTTGTAGTAGCTCTGGGTCAGCCAGGGCGCACGCGCCACCACCTCGCCCATAGCGACGCCATCATGAACCACATCCCGCCCGTCCGGATCGACGATGCGCAGATCGACCAGCGGTATAGGGACACCGGTACGTATCCTGGCATCGGTCTGCTCGTCGAGAGGAAGGGCCCGCTCCTCATCCGTCAGGCTGACTAGGGTTAATATCGGGCAGGTCTCGGACATCCCGTAGGCGGTTATAAAGAGGATGCCACGATCCGCCATCTGCTTTGACAAAGCCGCCGTCGGGGCCGAGCCTCCAGTAATCATCTTCCAGCCGGCCAGGTCGGCGCTTTTGGCCGCTTCACAGTTGATCACCATCTGCAGCACCGTCGGCACCCCGTGGGAACAGGTTACCCCCTCGCGCTGATACAGCTCGACCAGCTTATTGGGCTCATACCGCCCCGGGTAGACCTGCTTCACCCCCAGCATCGTCGCTATATAGGGGACCCCCCAGGCATGCACATGAAACATCGGCGTCATCGGCATATAGACATCGTCTGAGCGCAGCATCGGCTGGCCGTCGTAGCAACCCAGGGCGTTTCCCATCCCCAGGGTGTGTAGCACCAATTGGCGGTGACTGAAGAACACGCCCTTGGGGTTGCCGGTGGTGCCGGTGGTGTAGAAGGTGGTGGCAATGGAGTTTTCGTCGAAATCAGGAAAGTCGTAATGGGGGTCGGCTGCGGCCAGCATCGCTTCGTACTCGCCGATCACATTCAGCGCGCTGACGGGCTTGATATTGGCCTCGGTGAGCTGAATATAGCCTTTAACTGTTGTGATCTCAGGGCCAATCTGCTCCAGCAGCGGCAGGAAGTCGTCATGCACCAGCACCAGATCATCGGCGGCATGCTTCATGGTGTAGAGGATCTGCTCGGGACTCAGGCGGACATTCACATGATGTAACACCGCGCCTATCATGGGCACCGCAAAGTAGGCTTCCAGATAACGATGACTGTCCCAGTCCATCACCGCCACCGTATCGCCCGCGCCTATGCCCGCTGCGGTTAACAGGTTAGCCAGGCGACAGATCCGCTCATTCAGGGTGATATAGTCATAGCGACAGACATCGCTGTAGACGATTTCGTTGTACGGCTGATAGCGTTTTCCAGACAGTAGCAGGCTTTTGATCAACAACGGGTAGGCATAGGCATCGGGGGCCGATTCAAGCAGTCGAGTTTTCATCCGGAGGTATCTCCATGGCTGTTATTTTTATGGTGGGGAGGTCAACAGGGACAGGCGATCTATCCCCTTTTATCTATCATCTTTTACCTATTTCTAATGAGCCGTTGCGGCCATAACTGTCGTCCAGGCGGATGATATCGTCTTCACCCAGATAAGCACCGGTTTGCACCTCGATCAGATCCAGAGGTATCTTGCCGGGATTCTCCAACCGATGCAGCTCGCCAATAGGAATATAGGTCGACTGGTTCTCAGTCACCAGGAAAACCCGCTCGCCGCAGGTCACTCTAGCGGTCCCCTTAACCAGGATCCAGTGTTCAGCCCGGTGATGGTGCTGTTGCAGTGATAGCTGCTCGCCGGGATTAACCCGGATATGCTTGACCTGAAACCGTTCACCCCGATCAATCGCCTCGTAGCTTCCCCAGGGGCGGTACACGCGCTGCTGGTCGGTTGCCTCAGGGCGCTTTGCGGCTTTCAGCTGGGCAACGATCGTCTTGACCTCCTGGATCCGGTCTTTGGCGGCCACCAGTACTGCATCTGCCGTCTCGATCACCACCAGGTTATCGACCCCGACCGCCGCCAGCAGGCGGCCCGAGCTGCTGAGGTAGCTGTTATTGACATCGCTGATCAGCACATCCCCCTTGAGCGCATTACCCGCCGCATCCTTGGGGGACAGCTCCCACAGCGCCGACCAGGAACCCAGGTCGCTCCATCCGGCGGCTAGGGGAACCATCAGCGCCCGCTCGGTCTTCTCCATGACCGCATAGTCGATAGAGTCGGAAGGGCAGGCTCGGAATGCCTCCTGATCCAGGCGGATAAAATCCAGATCGACATACTCCGCGTCCAGCGCCCGAGTGCAGGCAGCCAGGATCTCCGGATTAACGTGCGCGAGCTCCTCGAGATAGCGGGAGGCCTGGAACAGGAACATGCCGCTGTTCCAGAAGTATTCCCCTGAATCGACGTAGGCCTGCGCGCTGGCCCGATCGGGCTTCTCAACAAAGGCATCGACGGCCATACAGCCCTCGATAACCGACGTTCCGGCCGCCGCGCGGATATAACCGTAGCCGGTTTCTGCCTGCGTCGGGACGATGCCGAAGGTCACCAGCGCATCTGTTTGGGCCGCCGCACGGGCCGTAGCTATGGCGGCATGAAAGGCGGCCTTATCGAGAATGACATGATCGGCAGCCAGTACCAGCAGCAGCGGGTCCTCGCCGTTGCGCCGTGCATGTAATGCGGCCAAGGCGAGCGCCGGCGCGGTGTTGCGGCCCACAGGTTCGAGGATAATGCCGCTGTGCGACTGACCCAGCTCTCGAAGCTGCTCTGCGACCAAAAACCGGTGCGCCTCATTACAGATCACCAGGGGGGGCGCCAGATCTGACAAGCCCTCCAGTCTGAGTACCGTATCCTGAATCAGGCTGCTGCCGTTCACTAGCGGCAGGAACTGCTTGGGGCAGTGGCTGCGCGACGCCGGCCAGAGCCGGGTACCAGAACCCCCGGACAGGATGACGGGTATGAGTTGCGGTTGATCCTTACTCACGATGTGTTCCTTTAAGAGGCAGTCCTGCCTGTGCAAAAAATGCCGGGGCTTAGTGCGAAGATAGAGTCTGTTTTATAGAGAAAGGTGACGCAATTGGCCAGCGTTCTGCGCCAAAAACAAAAAAAAGCCTGCATGACTGCAGGCTTTTTCTTAAAACCAACCGAGATTGAGAGGTTGTCTTCTTTGTTTTGGCGATGTGCCCGTTAGTCGTTGTGGAGCAAAAGGACACCCTCATACCAAGCATGAATAATGGCTGCGCTGGCTAGGCATCTTAGCTATTTAGCTATAGCGGAGGCTTAGAGTAGAAGAGGCTTAGAGTAGAAGAGGCTTAGAGTTGAGGTTAGACATAGATCTTCTGGTGACGGGCGCTGGCCATGTTCGCCTGGCTAGAAGCAAAAAAAAGCCGCCATCAAGGCAGCTTCTTTATTTGATTCCTTCACAGCTACCTACTAATTCCCTCTAGCAGCACTTTCCGTGTGTCCCTGTAGCTGCGATCTACTTTAGGCTAACTGACGGTCCAAGGCTCTAGGTATAATGCCTATATTGCTGCATCGCGTCATATTAGCTATTCAATAAGATCGAGCGTTCGGGCCGCGGCTTTGCTCTCGATGCAGCCCGGGAAGATAGAGCCTGTTCAAGCGAGAGGTAGAGCCAGTTTGGAGCACTTTTCGGGGTATGAATTAATGGGGCTCATACCCCGGGGTGGAGAAATAGCGGCGCCTTCTGTATAATTCGTTTGATGTCTAAGCATTTACCTATAGGAGCTAAGCGCCTTGTAGGCTTTAAGCAGTTGACTAATAAGATATTTTTACATGATAAGACAATATATTTATTACTTCTCTAGATATAAAGATTAGAGATATAACTTATGGAGGTCTTTTGAGTCTTTCAACTATTGATCTATCCGTTCCACTAT
>JBLHND010000118.1:0-11402 GCA_047622605.1 Motiliproteus sp.
CTCTCAAGCATCGACTCACTTTCTTTAAAGATAACCAAGTCAACCCAGGCATCAATAATCCAAAATAAAGCAGTAAATAAGACCGAAAGAAGAGGAAGCGACCCCGGTCTCATAATTAAAAACTCATAAAACTCAGATACCCTCTGCTGCGTTACCAGCCACTGCTGTGTTTGAAGGCGTGGGGTACTTAACAGATATAACCCAAAAAAAACAACTACAAAAAACAGGATAACCAGAGGCTTAACCATAAAATCTATAACGAGAGTACCTGGTTTATATTGAACCCAGGTCAAGCGACCGAGAACCGTATCGTCCGGGGAGTGCATCTCAATAAAAGGCGAGGCTTTTAGGGCGCGGTGCGCCCCTTCTCGCTGCAGCTGTAAATCGGTCAAGCCAACGTTTTTGGCGATCTCTGCGAGCCGGTCTGCATCGAAGCGCTTAGCGAGCACCAGAACGGGCTGGGGTGCGGGGACCTGTTTGGAATTTTCTCCCTCGGGAGTCAGTACTGATGCGCCGACTAACGCAGGGAAACCATCGATTAACAGCATTCCAGAGACGGACTCAGAGCCGGACTCAGAGACAGATCCAGATTCTCGAGCGCGGAGAATAAGGCTCTTCACCTCTCCACTGAGCTGCTGGATACCGGTGACGGGCCGTCCATCCTTAAGTGATAAGACAACCTTATTGTTATTATCCACAATCAGGATCTCGGAGATTCCGAAGGAATCCGTCAGGTAACTACCGATATTGCTGTCTATCCACTCCATATTTTGAGTGTAGAACGCGTTTAAAATCGTATCATCCCAATAGGCATAGTCTCTGGTGAGAGCCTCAAGCTGGCTCTGTCTATCTTTTAAGATAAACCGCAGCTGGGTTTCAGAGGCATACTTGGCGTGCAGATTCGCTTGTTGGGCGCTATATAAGACCACTGAGAGCATCGATACCGCCACGGCAACGATGACATAAATCAACGGGAAAACGATTGTCCGTGCCATTCCACCCTTCGTAAAATGAGCATCCATGTTCATCATAATACCTACTCGCCAGACTCCTTCTGTGAACAGTGTATACCTGATCTATAGCCTAGCAACTCAGCCCGAATGGGGCCTCGGGGAGAGTCTCAGCAGCATTGCTGCATTGCGGCACGACAGATACCTGATTCCTATCATGAAAAAATATTTACAGGCTGCGCTCAGCATCACATTCTTTCTCACGACTTGCTCTGCAGGCGCACAATAATCCAATTACGCCCGTGCCGAGAGACCTCCGCCGGCTGATCTGCTCCGGTGCCCTGTGGTAGGCTGGGATTCCCCCTTCAGTCAAAGAGCCTGAACTATGCCGACTCGGTTCCCCCTGTTCGCCTTAGGAACACTGTTGATGATTGCCCTGATAGCACCACTATGGCCCAGTATTCTCTGGTTATTGCTGGTCGCCATCCCGCTGCTGCTGGTGGGGCTCTACGACCTGCTCCAGAGCCGCCACTCGCTGCGGCGTAACTTCCCGTTATTTGGCCGCGGACGCTGGTTTATGGAGTGGCTACGCCCCTTTGTCCGCCAATATCTGGTCGAGTCCGATACCGACGGTACGCCTATCAGCCGCATGTTCCGCAGCATCGCTTACCAGCGGGCCAAGGGGGCACAAGAAACGGTCCCTTTCGGCACCCAATTGGATACTTACAAGACCGGGTACGAGTGGATAGGGCACTCACTGGCGGCGATAGATGCCACCGAGGTCGGGCACGATCTGAGAGTCACTGTCGGTGGGCCCCAATGCCGCCAGCCTTACCAGGCGAGCATTCTCAACATTTCGGCCATGAGTTTTGGGGCGATCAGCCGCAACGCGGTGTTGGCGCTGAGCCGCGGCGCCAGGGACGGCGGTTTTTATCACAATACCGGCGAAGGCGGGATCAGCCCCTATCATCTCGACGGCGGCGGCGACCTTGTCTGGCAGATCGGCACCGGTTATTTCGGTTGCCGGGATAACGAGGGGCGTTTTTGTCCCGACAGCTTTCGCGACAAGGCGCGGCTCCCTGCGGTCAAGATGATCGAAATCAAGCTATCCCAGGGCGCCAAACCCGGTCATGGGGGCATCCTGCCGGCGGCCAAGAATACCCCGGAGATCGCCGCCATCCGTGCGGTCCCCCAAGGAACTGACGTGGTATCACCGCCCACGCACAGCAGCTTCGGCACGCCCCTGGAACTGCTCGATTTCGTGCACAGACTGCGCGAGCTCTCCGATGGCAAGCCCATCGGCTTTAAGCTCGCCATCGGCCGTGAAAGCGAATTTGTCGCCCTCTGCAAAGCCATGGTAAAAACCAACATCACTCCGGATTTTATTACCCTGGACGGCGGCGAAGGGGGAACCGGGGCGGCACCGCTGGAATACACCAACTCGGTTGGCATGCCTCTGCGTGATGCGCTGGCGTTCGTCGATAATTGCCTGACCGGATTTGGCTTGCGCGAGCACATTCGCATCATCGCCTCAGGCAAGATCCTGAGCGGGTTCCATATCGTCAAGAACCTGGCCCTGGGGGCGGACCTGTGCAACAGCGCACGGGGCATGATGCTGGCGCTGGGCTGTGTGCAGTCGCTGACCTGCAACAGTAACCACTGCCCCACCGGCGTCGCCACCCAGAACCCGGCCCTCTATCGTGGCCTGGTGGTGGATGATAAGGCGGTGCGTGTTGCTCAGTTTCACAACAAGACCCTGGCGGCGACCGCCGACCTGATCTCCTCGGCAGGGCTGCGCCATACCACCGAGCTGACACGCACCCATATCTTCCGCCGGGTCAGCCAGGACAGCGTTAAACGCTACGATCAGGTGTTTCCCTACCTCACTCCAGGCTGCCTGCTCACGGATGCGATTCCCGAAGCCTTTCAATTACATATGAAAGAGGCCAGCGCCGAGTGTTTTATGCCCAAAAACTGCGTCACCCAAATCAACAACCAGCACCAGCCTGTCGACACGTGCCGCAGCCAGACCTGAACAGCCGACCCTGGCCATCTCTGATGCCGGGCCGGGTTGAGGTTAGCGCACGGCAGGCTGCTTATTTCCAGCAAGAGGAACACCATGGAAAACCCAGAAACGCATCATCAAGCCGATGCTTTTTTCACCGCAGAGCAACGCCAGGGATTGTATAAAACGATCTTTAACCGCCGGGATGTCCGGGGGCAGTTCAAACCCGACCCCATCCCCGATGAGGTCCTGAGCCGAGTGCTCTACGCCGCCCACCACGCCCCTTCGGTCGGCTTTATGCAACCCTGGAATTTTATCCTGGTACGCGCTGACGAGGTCAAACAACAGGTGCACCGCGCCTTTAACGAAGCCCATCGGGAAGCGGCTGAGATGTTTGATGGCGACCGACGTGAGGCCTACAAATCCCTCAAGCTGGAGGGTATCCTCGAGTCTCCCATCAATATCTGTATCACCTGCGACCGGGAGCGCACCGGACCGACGGTCCTGGGTCGAACCCATAATAAGACCACCGATCTCTACAGCAGTGTCTGCGCCGTACAAAACTTTTGGCTGGCCGCCCGGGCCGAGGGCCTCGGTGTCGGCTGGGTGAGTATTATCAAGGAACCGGCCTTGCAACAGGCCCTGGGGATCCCGGAGAACATCGTCCCCATCGCTTACCTCTGCGTCGGCTATGTCAGCCATTTTAACCGCCAGCCGGAACTGGAAACCGCCCAATGGTTACCTCGGTTGCCGTTGCAGGAGCTGGTCTCTTTCGACCAGTGGAATAACCCCAAGTCCGGGACTGAAGAATCACTGATCGCTCAGATCGAGCGGGACCGGAATTTCCCCAGGCTCTAGCCCGCGTTTCAACTCCGCCAAGGCAGCGTCGAGTCGCTGCCAGGCGTGTTCATCGGCGGGCAGCCCCAGCCGCAACCGCTGCGGCTGTTCGTAGTACCGAATCAGCACGCCCCGCTTCGCCAGCTGCCGGAAAATACCTGCAGCAGTCCCTGGCGGGGCATCACCTATAGAGACGGTACAAAACAGCGGTGTCGATGCGCAGATCCAGGACTGTTGCGGCTGTAGCTCCTGTTCCTGTTCCTGTTCCTGTTCCTGTTCCTGTTCCTGTTCCTGTTCCTGCAACGACGACTGCAACAACGTCTCCAGGCGCCGGCTTTCCAGGGCTAGCTGCGGCCTCATCTGTGCCTGCCATTCGCGATCCTCTAGGGCGATAGCCCCCGCCCAGCGTGCCACACTAGAAACAGACCAGACCGGTTGCAACCGCGCGATGGCGTCCAGCAGTGCGGCCTCGGCCCAAACGAAGCCTAAGCGGATGCCCGCCAGGCCGAAAAACTTACCCACCGAGCGCAGTACGATCAGGCCTTCGCGAGGCGTTTCCTGAATCAGGCTTAACAGGCCGCTTTCCGGGCTAGCATCCAGGAAGGCTTCATCCACGACCAGCCAGCCCTGGTGCTGCTGCAACACCGCCAGCCAGCGCAGCAGCCGCGGCGCGGACAAGAGTTCGGCCGTCGGGTTGTTGGGGCGAATCACGACCACGACCTCCAGCTGCGGCAAGCGCGCCTCCAGCTCAGTGGCGCTCAAGGCTGCCACGCGGTGCCCCTGACGCTGCCACTGATAGCCATATTCAGCATACGCCGGTGAGAGTATGCCCACCCGCCCCGGCGTTCTCAGCCGTGGCAAGCTCTCGATAGCGGCCTGGCTCCCCGACACTGGCAGCAGGCTGTTAGAGCCATAATAGCGGGCCGCGACTGCGTGCAGACGATCCCCTTCATCCGGCAGCTGCTGCCAGACCGCTGCCGGCACCTTCGGCAAGGGATAGGGATGCGGATTGATGCCGGTCGACAGATCTATCCATTCACCGACCGGAATAGCAAAGTGTTGCGCTGCCTGGTGCAAACGTCCGCCATGGAGGGGTGGATCGCTGGCTGTCGTTGTAGACAGGACTGCGGGCAGGGTTGCGGGCACACCGGTCTGAGTCTGAGTCTGGTCCTGAAGGAGCCTAGTGATAAAAACCTCCCGCCTGACTGTAAACAGCCCCAAGTAGGTCCGCGCCGAGCAGCAGAATGATCCACAACATCAAAGTCTGGGTGACCAGCCGCAGCGCTCGAACGATATCCCTGGCGCGAGGCGGCTGGCCCTCTCCCAGCAGGGGCTTGTTATGCCAGACACCCTGATAACGCGTCGGACCACCCAGGATCACCCCCAGACCACCGGCGCCGGCGGTAATCACCGGCCCACCGTTAGGGCTGGCATGTGCTGCCGCCTGTGCTTGCCAGCATCTGAGCGCCACCTGGGTATCCGCTAACAGGGCATAGCTGAGGGCGGTGCAGCGCGCGGGCAGGTAGTTGAGCAGATCATCGAATTTCGCGGCCGCCCAGCCAAAGTCGCAGTAGCGCGAAGTACGATAGCCCCAGGTCGCATCCAGGGTATTGACTAGCCGATAACAGAGCGCACCCGCCCCCCCGGCAATCACAAACCAGAACAGCGCCCCAAAGAGGGCATCGTTACCATTTTCCAGGACCGACTCTATGGCGGAGACCTCGATATCCAGCGCCTCCGGATCGCGACTGACGATTCGAGACGTGAGCTGGCGCGCCAGGTCTTCATCCTGCTGCTCGAGCGCGTCGACAATAGGACGACCGTGATCCCATAAACTGCGGTGGCCGATACTCAGATACAGCAGGGTCACCTCCAGCAGGCTGCTGACGCTCAGCACCCCCAGCGAACCCAGAGCCCCGTCGGCGACCAGGAACCACCACAACAGCGGCAGCGGCAAACACAGCAACAGCAGGCCCAGCACACCGCACAGCTTGCCGCGCCTGGGAACCCCGGCAAACCAAGGCACATACTCGGGATGTTTTAGATTCAGCCGTTTCTCTACGCCTGCCGCCAGGGCACCAAAACCCACCAGGGGATGCCAACGCCTTGGCTCGCCTGCCAGCCAATCGATACCGACCGCGACCAATATGCTCAGGCTGATCATTGAGGTGTGAAGCGCGCGATGCGCGCTGTCACAGCTCGACCCCTTTTTGCGCCTTAATACCGGCCTGATAAGCATGCTTGATCACCTGCATCTCAGTGACCGTATCGGCAATATCGATCAGGGCCTGAGGGGCGCCGCGTCCGGTAATCACCACATGCTGCTGCGACGGACGGCTCTCGACGGCCTTAATCACCGCATCCAGATCGACATACTTATATTTAAGCGCGATATTCAGCTCATCCAGCACCACCAGCGCCACTGACTCATCATTCAACAGCGCTTCAGATTTCGCCCAGGCATTGGTGGCGGCTGCGATATCACGCGCTTTATCCTGGGTCTCCCAGGTAAAGCCTTCGCCCATCACATAATATTGCACCTCTGGAAAACGCCGAAAAAACGCCTCTTCGCCGGTACTGAAGGCCCCTTTAATAAACTGGACCACACCCACCTGCATACCATGCCCCAGTGCCCTGGCGACCATGCCAAAGGCGGAGCTGCTCTTACCCTTGCCATTACCGGTATGCACCAGACAGACACCACGGTCCTGATCGGCGCGGGCAATGGACTGATCGATCACCTCTTTTTTACGCTTCATGCGGGCCAGATAGCGCGCTTCGCGCGCCTGGACCGCAGCCGAATCCTGAGCCGCGCCCTCATGCAGAACGGCGCCCTTAACGTCGGGAGTCACGCCTTCAGTGTCTTGTGTAGCGCCTTCAGCGTCTTGTGTAGAGCCTTCAGCGTCTTGTGTAGCGCCTTCAGCGTCTTGTGTAGAGCCTTCAGCGTCTTGTGTAGAGTGATTACGCGTATTGTTGCTGTTCATAATAGTGTTGATCCTGCATGACGGCATTACGAATGATGGAGTTACGTGGTCAGCGCTTCAGCAACGGCTGCTGCCGTACGCGTCGCGGTAACCAGGCGTTTATCAAGAGGCGTCGGTTGCAGAGCCGCAACCAAAGAGGAATAACAACAGAGTGTTGTTAATACAGAACCGGAAAATTTGTTCATAATTTTATTCCTAAACATGCCCGCCGCACGTCAATTAAATGAACGGCATAAGCGTTTCAGGAAATAACAGCAACAGCGCAGTTACTCAACGTCAGACGCAGGAACAGGCTGCCGTTGCTATAGCCCTCCGCTATGCCGACTGAGTCCTATTTGTGGCCGGTTCCGGACTGACGAGTGGACCTGAAGAGGGTCTTAACTCGATTACCGTTGCGGGGGCAGTGTTGGCTGCGCCAACTCAGAGAGACGAGTCGGCACCAACTTCCCGTTTAAAATCCTGATAACAGCAGGACTACCAAAAACAGAGCGCATTCTAGGAAGATGCGCCGGCAGGGTCAACCTGCTTGCCCTGGAAGACCGCTAATGAATAACCGCTTTCTTTGCAGCTAAAAATCGATGCCGCAGCGCCTCCCCTGCCCTATTCGCAGGCCCCTAAGCGACCAGAGCGCTGACAACAGAGATCAGAACCGAGCACCCGATCTACAGGGGGGGGGTTAACACCAGGGGTCCCGGCATAGGCATCTACTGGTTACACTCAGACAAAGCTGAGCATAAGGGTGAATTATACGAGCACTGCAGCACCTGACTTGATGTTCAGCAATAGTAATCTGGTTCATAAGAACTACATTCAAATAGATTAATAAGTTAAAGTGACAGACCGTATTGCAATAAAACTTACTATCTCTATAGTATCGATAGAGTCGTTTTATAGTTAACAGGCGCAACATTCAGCAGACAGCTGAATCGACACCGATGACAGGGACAGGGACAGGGACAGTAAAACAATCTTCTTTAGCCTTGATTATTATTTCCAACTAATTAAAGGCGGTTTAGAATAATTAAAAAAACGGCCATTAACACAGTGCCTATTAGCTAACGGTGAGATATGTACTCTTTTGAAAATTGGGATGAGCTTTGTAACGCTTTTCGTGCCGTTGGTGGAATTGTGGATAATGTTAGCCTGCGTTCACAAAACAGCAACCGTAGTTTGTTTACCTGTGACCCCTCCAAACCTATACAGATACACTTGCCGACATCCTTACAGGTTCCTATAGAGGATGTGGAGTTAGAGGGTAATAGCCTTAGTCTCCGGAAAGGGTCTAATTTTTCAAAAGCATACAAGGATTTTTTCCGCAGATACCACCAGTTTACTTCTTGGAGTCAGGGTGGGCGTAAAGATATCGAAGACTTCTTTTACCAGATGCAGGCGCTGCCAGAACCCATTAAGACAGTTCTTGAACATAAATTCAACTTCAAGCCTTATCTTAATGGCGGGGATGATAGTGCTGTGTTAAAGCGTTTTATTGCATCGCGAACTATTCATATCAATCAACAAACAGTGATGATGCCTATGCTAGAACTCGCAAACCATTCTGCCAGCGGACTTCCGTATAATATTTCTAAAGGCATTACTATTTCAGGTCACGTTGAATCTGAAATCCTGGCTTTTTATTCTATATCAGATAGCTGGAATAAATTTAGTAATTACGGATTCGCAACCCCAGAACGCTATGCGTTTAGTCAAGGATACAATATAAAAAACAATCAGAATTCAGATTCAATCAACGTACAGAAGCAAATATCAGCCAGTAAGAAAGCAGCGAAGGAACTCGCTGCACCCCTGGTGACTAAAAAAGGAACCAGTGTCGATATATCCTATATTATGCTTGGCGATCGGAACCATCCATCGGCACCTAAAGATGTTTTTGACAAGGTCATCAAAGAAGCTATAGGCCAGGGTGCTGACGAATTTTTTGAAAGACTGGCATATAAAAACAAGATTAATTTTCTGACCTTACTGGCTGCTTGTGAAGATCATGAAGGACCCATGATCTCGACCCTGAGAAAAGTGTGTCGTTACCAGTTAGAAGCCCTGTCACACTGTTTCTTTAGTAAAGGCTAGGCAGCCGAAGACGCCTGAAGCAGCTGCAGACGCCTGCAATTAAGGGCAGGCTTTCTTTCCCGAACAGAACACCCCACCCAACATCGACCATCCCCTGCCCTGAGCGCTATCCTTTAGTCCCAAGTACCCACTAAAGTTGTAGGGGATATTGTCGACAATTGATCCCCAGCCACATATCTTGTAGCGCCTATCAAGCCCTGAAAACACTCAGCCTTGACGGCAAGTCCCAGCTGTACGCGCAAACAAAAATAATAGCGACGGAACGACTCACTCTATTATGTAAAGGAACTATCAATGGCACGTACTGAGCGCAAGTATGGGGAGGTGCACCCTTATTGGGCGGCAGGTCCCTTCAAGATTCGACTCCCCTTTATTCATTACCGCTGGGAGATGGCAGAAACCATTCAGGCGCTAATCATGTTCGTGGTCGCGATGGCCATGATCCCGCTGCTGGAGAAGTACCTCGGCCTCCCCTACGACGTCGCGCTCGCCTTCGTGGCGGTCTGCGGTTTCGGCTTTATGCTGCCCAATCTCCTAGGCTCACCCTTTGTGCCCGGCTGGATCACTCCGGCCATTCCGGTGGTGCTGCTGTTTATCGGCCAGTTCGAACCGGGTCCCGAGGCCATCAGGGCGATGGTGGGGCTACAGCTGGTGGTCACCTTTATCTTCTTCTTCCTGGGCATTACCCGCCTGGGGACCAAGCTGATCACGCTGATCCCCAGCTCCATGAAAGCGGGCATTCTGCTGGGTGCCGGCATCGCCGCCATCACCGGCGAGATCTCTACGGGCGGCCGTCTGGCTAACACTCCGATCTCGCTGATGCTGGGCTTCGCAGTAACCGGCTATGTGCTGTTTTCGTTGTCCTTCCGTGATCTGATCGAAAGGCACCGCTGGGCCAGAATCATCTCCAGCTACGGCATGGTGCCCGGCACCTTGGTCGCTATGGGGATCGGCTGGCTCGTCGGCGAATACCAGATGCCGGACATCGAGTTCGGTCTTACCGCCCCTGCGTTCAGCGAGATGTGGAACTACCTGCCGTTCAGCGTCGGCTTCCCTGGCCTTGAGATCCTGTGGATGGCGATTCCCACCGCGATCATCGCCTACATCATCGCCTTCGGTGACATCATCGTCGGCCAGAGCCTGCTGGACCGGGTCGACCATCTGCGTCCGGACGAGAAGATCGAAGTCGATGTCGATCAGGTGCATATCATCACCGGTATTCGTAACCTGATGCACAGCCTGTTCGCACCCTATCCGGGCCTTGCCGGACCGCTGTTCACCGGCGCCATGGCGACCATTGCCGAGCGCTATCGCTATGGCCGCGGTGCGATGGATACCATCTACAGTGGCGCGGGAATCTTCTGGATCGTCGCCTTCATTGCGCTCTTTATGCTGCCGCTGGTGACCCTGTTCAAGCCGGTACTGCCGATCGCACTGTCCATCACTCTGCTGATCACCGGTTACCTATGCATCAGCGTCGCCGTGGAGCAGGTCGATAATGCTACCTCTATGGGTGTTGCCGGTACTATGGGTGTCGCGCTGGCGGTCTATGGCGCAGCTTGGGGCCTGGGTGTTGGCATAGTGCTCTATCTGCTGATCGAAAAGCGCAGCAAGCGGGCCCTGGCCGAACACGCAGGAGAGAAACCCGAGGAACCTATCCATATCGAGGAGACGGCGTCCGATTACGGTAACTGACCCCAGGACTTACCCTAGGGCTTAAGCCAACTAAAAGAACTAAAAGGGGTCGGAGTGATTTGTTTTAAATCACTCCGACCCCTTTTAGTTGCTCCGACCCCTTTTAGCTTCATACCGCTGCCCTTCACGCCAGCAGCAGCTTCACACTCATCAGGATACAGAGGATCACCACCAACGGCCGGATCAGCGCAGCGCCTTTGAGCACCACCAGCGTGGCGCCTAATCGACCGCCGATCAGTTGCCCGCCGGCCATCACCAACCCCAGCGTCCAGACCACCTGGCCACCCAGGATAAAGAACAGCAAGGCCGCGACGTTGCTGGTGAAATTGAGTACCTTGGTATGTGCGGTGGCCTTGGTCAGCCCGTAACCCATCAGGCTGACGAAGCCGATGGCATAAAAGGAACCGGCACCCGGGCCGAAGAAACCATCATAAAAACCCACTCCAAAACCGATACTCAGGGCGAACGTCAGCGGACTAATCCGCTGCTGTACATCCTCTTCGCCCACCTGCGGCGAGAGCCAGAAGTACAGTGCGATAAGGATCAGCAGTATCGGAATAACCGCCGTTAAAAATCCGGGATCGATCTGCTGGATCAACAGGGCGCCGAGCGCCGCGCCGACGAAGGTGCAGCCCAGCATCCAGGCCATGCTGCGCAGGTCGACCAGCCCCCGGCGAATAAAATAAACACTCGACGAGAAGGAACCGAAGGTACCCTGGAGCTTATTGGTGGCCAGTGCCTGCGCCGGGGTCAGACCAGCAAACAGCAGCGCCGGCAGCGAGATCAGGCCTCCCCCGCCGGCGATGGCATCGATAAACCCCGCCAGCAGACCCACGCCGAACAACA
>JBLHND010000119.1:0-11386 GCA_047622605.1 Motiliproteus sp.
CTACTAATCCTCGAGAGCGGGGTGTCGGGCTGCTTTGGCTACCTTAAGGGGCGAACGCGCGCAGCAATAAGTGACAATTCTACCCTGGCCAGGTAAAACTGCCAGACAAATGTTGCAGTGCAGGATAATAGGCTGAGAAGGCCTCTACCATAGGGTAGAGGGCTGATGGCTTTAACTCAGTAGGCGTTGCTTGGCCTGGTTTATTTTCGCCGCGAGGTAGTTGCTGCCGCCCCGGTCCGGATGATTTTTTTGCATCATCCGTTTGTGGGCCTTGATGATCTCCTGTTCGCTGGCGCCGGGTTCGAGCCCCAGGATCTGATAGGCATCCGCGGTACTGATATTCGAGTCGCTGCTAGAGGAGGCTTGCCGCGGCTCATCCTCTGAACTTTGGTTGTTAGAATGACTGTCGGGGCGAATGTCGGGACGATGGCGGGCAATATAGGCATCAAGCAGTTTAACGCCTTCGGGATCTTTGCGGATCGCCTGTCGGTACAGCGTATAGAGCTCCTGATCGCTGAGTTCGGCTAGCTGACGACCGGCAAAGGGACCTGCAACGATAGTGCCGGCAATATTGCCGCTGTCATGATCCAGGGACATCGCCAGCCAGCGCGTCTTGATCTCTGATTGCTGGCCTGCGGTCGAGGAGCCGGGTCCTGTGCGGCGTTGCTGAGAGTATCGATAAAGCTTGGGTAACCAGCGTAGTAGCGGCAGCAGCAAGGGCAGCAGCTTGTGAGTAAAGGGCAGCAGGGCGCTGAACAGGCCCAGCAACCAGGGCAATCGACCGCTCAGGGTTAGCCAGATACCGAGCAGCGCCAGGGTGACGAGTAGTAGCTGGAGCAGAAAGCGCTTGCCTAGTTGCGGTGCCCGGCCGAGAAACCAGCGAATCCCCATGACCAGTAATAAAATTGTCAGCGCGAGTATCAGGATGCTCAAGAGTAAGGGTGCTCCAGTTGTCGAAGTAGAAAATGCTTGCCCAATTGTGGTGCCCGGCCGAGAAACCAGCGAATCCCCATAACCAGCAACGACAGTGTCAGCGTTAGTATCAGGATGCTCAAGAGTGAGGGTGCTCCAGTTGTTGGCTGAGTTGCTGCAGTGCTGCCGAGCCACGAAGTTTGCTAAGCGCGGCTCGGCCCGCTGTGGCATAGACCGCGATGGCGCTCAGGAGTTCGCTTAAGAGCTCGGGACTCTGGAGATCGAAGCGGCAGTGGGCGCCATGGCTGAGCCGCGCCAGCTGCTGGAAACCGTCATGAGCATGGGCGTCATGACCCTCCTGAAACAGGAAGAGCGGCAGCCCGAGCAGGCCACAGTCGCCGGCCAGTTGGCACAGCTCATCGAGAGGTTCTTCGATACAGTCACCGATAAAGACCAGTGCCTGGACCGGCTGCTCGCGGTGGATGCGCAGTGCGTGTTCCAACAACCGAATGATCTGAGTCTGCCCCCCCTGGCACTGTACCCCCGACATCGCCTGTACCAGCTTGTCGGCCCCCTGATGCCAGGGGCTGGAACGTAGCTCCGAATAACCGCGATAGAAACAGAGTTTGACCTGCAGTTGGCCCAGTTCGCGGGTGTGGGTAAACATGCCGGCTTGCAGCTGGCAGGCGGTATCCCAGGTGGGCTGGCGGCTGGCGGTCGCGTCCAGAGCAAAGATCAGCCTGCCGCCGCGACCGGGCTTTAGGGGTGCCGGGTGCCGGTCGATCTGCGCTAAAAACTGCTCTACCGCGCCGGGGTTTACTCGGGATGGGGTCTTAGGGTCGTCCATATGCGCTACCAAGGTTAGGGTAACCTCAGTATAAAACGATTGCGGGTCTAGTCGAAAGCTCGGCTGGGCTGCCGGGCGAGGAATCCCTGTTTATTCCAGCATTGCTAGCAGGCTGCTAGCAATGGCCACAGAAATCAGAAATCAGGAAGCCGCGAGTAGCGCTGCAGGCGTCTGCTCCAGGCGGGTTTCCAGGGTCTGTTTAAGCTCTTTGAACAGTTGGATCGAGGCGTCGATCTCCTCTTTACGGTTGGTCAGACTCTCGATGTTCAGGCCGACCGGAATTCCCAGCGGCAGGCAAGCATCCAGGATACGCTCTAAGTTACGCTGACAGACCTGCACCGACTGCTGTAGCGGGTTCGTTGACTCCAGGATTTCAGCACGTGTGACTGAGGGGACGGAGATTCCGAGCCAGTTCATAAACTCCAGCGTCTTGGCGCTGCCGCAGGGCGTGAAGGTCAGGATTATCCGGCTGGGCTGGCGGTCTTGCTGTTCGCAGAGGGCGCCGTATTCCCGCAGGAGTTTGATGGTGGCGTCGGCATCATAGACGGCCTGGGAGATAAAAAAATCACAGCCGTTATTGGATTTTTCGACCAGACGCTGATGCTCATTGCCTTTGCAGGCATGGCGCTCGGCGATCGTCACGCCGCCCAGGCTGAAATCGTTGGCACCTGCGGCGAGGGCCTCGTAGGCGTCATTGAGGGATAACTTGATGCTGGCGTCTGCCGAAGGGCTGCCTACCAATACCAGGTTGCGCACCCCATAGTCATTCCAGGCTTCATGCAGCCATTGATCAAAGCTGGGGCGATCGCGCTGGGACACGCTCTTATAGGTGATCACGCAGTGGTCGCTCTTTTGCGCCAGCAGCGCCGAGTATTCGCGGGGATCACGGGTGCCCATAAAGGGAAAAGGCCGCGACTTATCGGTACGGCTGCTTTCATCTTGAATGTCGTAGACGATCAATCCATCATAGTCGACGTTTTCCAGGCGTTGCAGCAACTTGGTGGCGATCTCGTCCATCTGCATATCATCGGTGCTGCCCTTCGGTGGCGTGGTGCCAAAAAAATATACACCTTGAGTGGGGGCGATAAACCGTTGTTGCTGAGCGAGTGTCATGTCAATTCCTGAGCCTTGTTAATGTCCGGTTATTATAAGCATGAAGCTCTGGTGACTGTATTGGTTATATGCGGAAACCTTCTCATGTTGGCATGAGCCAGATTAATACAATTTAAAAACAACAAGATAATTAGGTTATATCAGGTGGTTTATGAAGAGTTCTGAGACGTTGGATCTGTAATCCAGGGTCGCGTATTATTTATTTCAGCCTTGTTCTAAGTTTAACTGTAACGTTTTGTCCTGTGCTGCATCTAGTAGCCAGTACTACAGAGAACACTCAGAGTAAGTCCTGACAAAAAACCAAGGAGTCGTTGTGCCTGAGAACCTCATTAAAGCCTCACCCTGCGCGGTGCCTGCGACGCTGGTGTTGCTGTTTAAGCGCCCCCTGCTCGGTCAGGGCAAGCAGCGGCTGGCGGCGAGCCTGGGCGCCGAGCGCGCGCTGCTGCTGGCAGAGTCCTTCTTAAGCTGTGCGCTGGAGGATCTTGCTGCCTGGCCGGGACCCGTGGTCTTGGCACCCGCCGCCGTCGAAGACTCTGACTGGGCGGCCCGGCTCTTAACGGGGGCTAATCTGGTGCCCCAGGCCGAGGGGAATCTGGGGCAGCGCATCGTCGCGCTCGATCAACAGTTGCGCGGCCTGGGACATCAGCAGATTCTCTACATAGGCAGCGATGCGCCCGCGTTGACGCCCGAGCATTATCGGTCGGCTTCGCAGCAACTGGCAGAGAGCGGGGTGGTCTTGAGTGCCGCCGATGATGGCGGTGTTACCCTGATGGCCTGCACTCAACCCTGGCCGGCCGACTTGATTGATCTGCCCTGGAGCACCGATCGGCTCGGCGCCTCCCTGGCGGCCTGTTGTCAGCGACAGGGGATGCGGGTGAGCTATATAGCACCGAGCTACGATATTGATGTTGAAAAGGATTTGGCGCGCTTAAGCGTTGATCTGGCGAAGGATGACCGACCTGCGCGGCAGGCGTTGTACCCGCTATTACAGGCGCTCAGGCTGACAGACGGCTGTTGTGCCTGAAGCTAGTACCTGAAAATAATGCCTAAAACTAGATTCGCGTGGAGAATATCCCCTTGAACACACGATTAAACACCCGATTAGATTCTCGATCAGACTCTCTAATAGACAATCAGACCATCGTCACCGATCTGTCGGTTCCAATCCGCACCGAGGATTGGGATGTTACTCCCGACAACCAGCCCCGCGGTTATATAGACCCGCATGGCCTTAAGGAGCTGTGGTTTCATACCGGCACCGCCTGCAATCTTGCCTGCCCGTTTTGCCTGGAAGGCTCCAAGCCCGGCGATACGCGGTTGCAGTTGCTCAAGCTTGCCGATGTCGTGCCCTTTGTCGATGAGGCGCTCGAGATGGGGGTGGAGCAGTTCTCCTTTACCGGCGGAGAGCCTTTCTTAGCCAAGGATATGGTCAAGATCCTCAGCTATGCCACCGAGCATCGTCCCTGTCTGGTGTTAACTAATGGCACTGAGCCGTTGCTGCAGCGTTTGCATCAGCTCGAGCCGTTACGCCAGGCTGCACATTCGGTCAAGTTTCGTATCAGTCTGGATCATTATCAGGCCGAGACGCACGATGTCGGTCGAGGGGAGGGCAGTTTTGCCAAGGCGATGGAGGGGCTGGTCGCGCTGTATCGATTGGGTTTTGCGGTGTCGGTCGCCCGGCACATGGCGCCCGATGAGGTGCATGCCGAGGTCGATGCCCAGTACCGCGCGCTCTTTGCCAGCCTGGGGCTGCCGAAGGACCTTAATATCGTCGCGTTTCCGGACTTCGCCGTTCCCGGCAGCCATCCGCAGGTGCCTCAGGTTACCCAGCACTGCATGACCGAATTTCAGAGCCAGGCCAGTCGGGCCGAGTTTATGTGTGCCTCGAGCAAGATGCTGATCAAGCAGCAGGGGCGGATGCGGGTGTACGCCTGCACCCTGGTCGATGATGATCCTGACTATGACCTGGGCGGCACCCTGCATGAGGCAATGCAGCAGCGGATCAGCATGAAGCATCATCGCTGCTACAGCTGTTTCGCCTATGGATCGTCCTGTAGTGAACGCTGAAACAACTATTTAGCATATGCATCGACTTGTGATTATGGAGTATTTGCTCCAAGAGACGCCGTAAATACCTCCCTGTAGGCTTCGCTTTGGCTTCCCTGCCAAAGAGACTCTTTCCACAAACACTCCATAATCACTAAAATGGCGAGCATAGATATGCTGACAAATAGCGAAAGCAGCTGTACTGAACAGTTACCCCATAATTAATAATTGATAGAAGGAGTAAAACCTTGCTGGGAATTATCGGTGGTACCGGTATCTACGCGCTAGACGGGCTGGAAGTCTTGGAGCAACATCAGCTCAAGACACCCTATGGCTCGCCTTCTGGGGCGGTGATTAGCGGTCGGCTGTCCGGGCAGGAACTGTGTTTTCTGGCGCGTCATGGCCAGGGGCATCAGTTGCTGCCCTCAGAGGTCAACTACAGGGCCAATATCTGGGCACTGAAATCGGTCGGCGTCACCCGTATCGTGGCGGTATCGGCCGTCGGCAGCCTGCGGCAAGAGATTCAGCCGGGGGATCTGTCGATTCCCGATCAGTATTTCGACTTCGTCAAAGGTAATCGTGACAAAAGCTTCTTCGGCGATGGGCTGGTCGCGCATGTGTCGACCGCCGAGCCGACCTGCAGCCAACTGACCCTCCAGCTGCAGCGAGCCGCGAAAGAGCGGGATACTGTGCTTCATACCGGTAAGACCTACGGCTGCGTCGATGGCCCGAGGCTGGGAACACGCGCCGAGAGTTTTTTCCTTCGGGGTGCCGCAGGCTGTGACCTGGTCGGCATGACCAATGTACCCGAGGCCTTTCTGGCCCGGGAGGCGCAAATTTGTTACGTCACCCTGTGCATCGCCACCGATTATGATTGTTGGCAGGATGATCCTGCCCAGCATGTCAGCGTCGCCCAGGTGATCGCCCGCTATGGCGACAGCCTGGAACGGGCCAAGACGGTACTGCATCAGCTGGTTCGTGATGATGCGAACAGGACCGATCTGTCCGCCTGCGGTTGCCGACAAGCGCTCGATTGTGCGGTGATGAGCGCCCCGGAACAGCTGACGGATGCTAAGAAGGCCCTGTTGGAGCTGCTTAAACGTTGAGCACCCTCGTCGCTGCCGATGCTCTGACAGCCGATGCTCAGGGCTCTGAACCTCAAGGCTCTGAACCTAAAGAACGGGAGCCTAAGGCCTCTGACCCTCAAGTAAGGGAGCACCAGGGCTCTGACCTTCAAGCTTCTGAACTTAAGGCTTTTCACCTTCAGGCTTCTGAACCTAAAGAACGGGAGCCGCGGCCGCTGTTGTCGGTCATCGTCCCGCTGGGGCCTGCCGAAACCGGGCTGGGTCCATTGGCTGCAGATCTGTTGCTGCTGCCAGCGGATAGCGAGATCCTGTTGGTCTGTTGCCCGCAATCGGCGGCACTGCGACGACGCCAGCTCCCCTCGGGATTACGCCAGCATCCCCGGCTGCGTTGGCTCGAAGCCCCGGCAGGGCGTGCACATCAGCTCAATGCCGGCGCACAGGCCGCGCGTGGCCAGCATCTTTGGTTCGTCCATGTCGACAGCGGCCTCAGCCCCTGGGTGGTTAACCAGCTGCTAGCGGCTGTTAGTCAACGCCCCGAGGCGTTGCACTACTTCAGGCTGGCGTTTGCCCCCGATGGTCGTGGACCTATGGTGCTCAATGCGCTGGGGGCCCATTGGCGTTCTGAGTGGCTGGGGGTGCCCTTTGGTGATCAGGGATTCTGTCTGTCCGCGACCCTGTTTCGACAGCTGGGAGGCTACGATGCAACGCTGCCCTATGGCGAAGATCATCTGCTGCTCTGGAAGGCGCGCCGCGCGGCTATCCCCCTGAATTATTGTCATGCCGTCATCACCACCAGCGCTCGAAAATACCGCCATCGGGGTTGGGGTGTGTTGACCCTGAACTATCAGTGGCGGTGGCTAAGACAGGCCGTGCCCCAGGCGGTGGCGTTGTTGTTTGGGCGTTAAGAATACCCTTGCAGAGGCACCGTCAGAGGCTTGTTTTTGTTAAAGAATCGGTGTCTATGAAACAATCTCAGTCCACTCTGTTTTAGCCGCAAACTTAACTAAAGGAAGACCACCCTCAGGGCCAGTCCAACCAGAATCAATCCGCTGATTCTATCGATCAGTACTGATTGCTGTTGTAATCGCTTTACCATTCGGGCATTGGACAAGAGGACCGCAACGGCGATGTACCAAAGGCCATCGATGCTTGCCACGGTTAATACGGTAATCCACTGCTCGGTTGAGGCCATCTCAGCAGAGACAAATTGGGAAAACAGTGCGACAAAGAAAATCGCAAGCTTGGGGTTCAGCAGGGCAACCAGGGCCCCGTCTCGAACCGCTTCGCTTAGAGGGGCTGGCACCTGGTCGATCTCGAGGGGCGCCCGGCCCTTCGATTGCAGAGCTTTTATCCCCATCCAAGCCAGATAGCCAGCACCGGCATAGGTGAAAAATCTAAAGAGGACAGGTTGCTCCGTCACCAGTAACGCCAGCCCGAAGATCGTCAATAACGCCCATCCCGCGACGCCTAGCGCATGAGCGAGGGCGGCGAGAATGCCATGCAGGCGTCCGTTGCTCAGGGAGTGACGCAAGACCATCATCAAGCTGGGTCCTGGCGACATCGCCCCCAGCACGCAGATAATAACCAGGGAAAACCAGATGCTCAGGCTCATTCCTTTACCTCAAAAGATTACCGGCACCCGCCTAGTCTTGATCAGGTCAGTGCTCGAAATAAAATAACACAGGGTGTGATTATTTTTCATAGCGGTTGGCTGAAGAGCTTGAAGCCGTTATCTGTCCTAATCTCACTATCAGCCCATTCGCCAGCCCTTATCGACGACTTGCGCTTGCGCAAGACCGGCCGTTTAACCGTTCATCGTGACTAACTCACTGGAAGTCTAAGATATCTTCTCGCCCAATAGCTCAAGGGACGCGGAGGGAAGGATACTCAAAAAAACGGAACGCCATGGCGTTCCGTTTTTGATCCTATCGTGGGTGCTGCAAGGCTATAAAGCGATTTAGATCGCTTTGGCCTGGGCTACCGCATTGCCAATATAGTTCTGCGGTGTCAGTTCGCGGATCGCCTGCTTGGCGTGTTCGGGCAGTTCCAGGGGCTCGACAAACGCCGCCAGAATCTCCCGAGTGATGGTGTTGCCGCGGGTCAGGGCCTTGAGCTTCTCATAGGGCTCGTCGATACCGTAGCGGCGCATGATGGTCTGGATAGGTTCGGCCAGGACTTCCCAGCTGTTATCCAGGTCAGCATCGATGCGCTCGGCATTGAGTTGCAGCTTGCTGATGCCTTTGAGCGTGGACTGGTAGGCGATCAGGCTCTGGCCAAAGCCGACACCCAGGTTGCGCAGTACGGTGGAGTCGGTCAGGTCACGCTGCCAGCGTGAGATCGGCAGCTTGGTGGCCAGGTGGGCCATGATCGCGTTGGCGATCCCTAAGTTGCCTTCGGAGTTCTCAAAGTCGATCGGGTTGACCTTGTGCGGCATGGTCGAAGAACCTACTTCGCCGGCGATGGTGCGCTGCTTGAAGTAACCCAGGGAGACATAGCCCCAGATATCACGATCGAAGTCGATCAGGATGGTATTAAAGCGCGCGACGGCATCGAACAGCTCGGCGATGTAATCGTGGGGTTCGATCTGGGTGGTGTAGGGGTTCCAGGTCAGTCCCAGGCCGGTGACAAACTGCTCGGCACAGCTCTGCCAATCGATATTCGGGTAGGCCGACAGGTGGGCGTTGTAGTTACCCACGGCACCATTGATCTTGCCCAGCAGTTCAACCTTGCTGATCTGCGCCAGTTGACGCCGCAGACGGGCGACGACGTTAGCCATCTCCTTGCCCAGGGTCGTTGGAGAAGCGGTCTGACCGTGGGTGCGAGACAGCATCGGCTGCTCGGCGAAATCGTGCGCCAGGCCTGCGATAGCATCGATCACCTGCTGCATCTGCACCTTGACCACGTCATCCAGGGCGGTGCGCAGCATCAGGGCATGGGAGAGGTTGTTGATATCTTCGGAGGTGCAGGCGAAGTGGACGAATTCGTTGATCGCATCCAGCTCGGCGTTATCTTTGAGCTGCTCCTTGATAAAGTACTCGACCGCCTTAACGTCATGGTTGGTGGTGCTCTCGATCGCCTTGACCCGCAGCGCATCGGCTTCAGAAAAGTCGCTGACGATCAGGTCGAGGACGCGGTTGGCGTCGGCGCTAAAGGCGGGTACTTCGGTGATCTGCGGGTTGTTGGCGAGCTGTTGTAACCAGCGAATCTCTACCTCGACACGAAAGCGGATCAAACCGTATTCGCTGACAATCGGACGCAAGGAAGCGGTTTTGCTGCCGTAACGGCCATCAACCGGTGATAGGGCGGTAAGGGCTGAAAGCTCCATGGACACAGTCTCTTAAAGGGGGAAGGTAATTCGATCAGAAAAAAAGAAGCGAAAATTATACACCAAGCGACCTCTTAAGGCAGCTTATGCAGGCAGAGAACGCCGGGGACTTCTCAGTCTGCTCGCCCGCCTGCTCGGCCGCCTGCTCGTAAAGCCTGTAGTGGCACCGTGAATTTGGCCTGTAGCCGTCTCCAGGTTCGAAGGTTGCTGTTTTTTTCAGGTTGAATCAATAAATGCTGCGGTGCACAAAAAGATCCTGTATGGTTGTTTTTTTAGTATTCAGTGATGTAGTGGAGTGCGCGGTGAAAGCTTTGTCATCTACCCATGGCGGTCGAAAGTATCTTCGTATCGCTCGATCTTCCGACATAGGTGTCGAGGAGACCAGTGTCGAAGAGATCAGGGCATCCAGAGACAAGATCCTGCCGTTATTTGACGATGCAGGGATCGAACGGGTGCTGTTCGACTATCGAAAGTTCAGTTTTGAGCGCTTTAGTTCGAGTGAAATAGACACCTTGGCGAAGGAGTTCAAGGTTGATTTCCCCTTTTGCAAGTGGATTGCGCTGCTGTGTCCGTCCCATACCCTGAGCGACTATCAGCAACTGCAGCGTTCTTTTGGTCGCTACAGTATAGAGCTGCAGCTCCACTCCGAGCTGGAGTCTGCCAAATCCTGGCTCTGTACTCATTGAGTGCGTATCTGCCAGGATCCGTCCGTTGAGGCCAAGCGGCTTATTTAGACCGCGGCTTTGACTTCTCCTCTCCGTAAACGAAGAGGATTCTAAAAGCCATTACAGCTCTTAGACTAGGGCGACTTACTAAGCCGCTACCTTTCCTTCTGCAAGACGCTGTAGCCCCAGCGCAAGAATGTTCCTTGCCGCGTTTATATCGCGGTCGTGAGCGACACCGCACTCACTGCACGTCCATTCTCTTATTCCAAGTCCTGCGATACCTCTCGGCCTCGATTCGGGCAAACTGCCACAACTCGAACAGGTTTGGGTGGTGTTCGATTCGTTAAGCACCTCAAAAACAACGCCTGCGTGAGCGCATTTGTAGGACAGCATTGTTTTTAGTTGGCCCCAGCCAGCGTCTAACGCTGACTTAGCCAGGTTGGTTTTAACGAGTGCTTTACTTGATACGTTGCCGACAAAGATCGCCGCGTTGTTGTTTACGAGTGTGCGGCTGTATTTATGCAGACTGTCTTTTCGACGATTGCGAATCTTGGCGTGAATCGCCTTTGCTCGCTTCTTTTTCCGGGCACGTTGGGCAACGCCCAGCTGGGCTTCAAGTTTGCGGTATTCGCGGCCCGTTACCATAAAGCCGTTGCTGTCGGTGGCGGCTGCTTTGCAGCCTAAGTCGATACCCACGGCAGCAGTTCCTGCGCTGGTCTGAACTTCAGACTCGACAACTACGTTGAAGTACCAGCGGCCACGGGAATCTTCTGAAAAGTTACTAGATCGGAACTTATATTGCGACAAACCGTAGCTGTCCCAGACCCTGTAGTAGGTTCCGTTGTGATAGACCTGACCGTTTTTCCACGTCGCCGCGCCAGATTTAACAGGAACCCAGCCCAGTGAACGGCGAATGCCATGTGATTTACGCCAAGACAAGCGGCTCTTTTTGAACTGTCTGCGGCGAATGACGTATTCTTTGCTAATTTCTTGGACGCTTTGGCTGTGCAGCCCAAGTTCTTTGTTCGCACCCTGCGTGTATTTTTGCAGATCGTAGTCAGACAGAAATGCACCCTGCTCTTTGATTGAGCGGTAACTGAGCGCGTTAATATAGTTCCAGCAGAAGTTCACGCTTCGCGCCATGCGGTTAAGCTGAGCGCAGTGACTGTCTCGTACTTGAACCTGCAAGGTTTTGGTGCATTTCATACTTTAAAGTATAGTTGGCCTATGACAAAAAAACACACACAAAGAACAGGCAGACACTGCGTTTTTGATCTTCACGCTCACTTGGTCTTTATCACAAAGTACCGTGGTCTTGTCTTTACTTCTGAACACCTTGAATCCCTAGAAGGCATCTTTCGCAGCGTATGCAATGACTTTGAAACCGAGCTGG
>JBLHND010000120.1:0-11322 GCA_047622605.1 Motiliproteus sp.
GCAAAAAGCCAAATGAATTTAATCATTTGGCTTAGAGTTACATTGGTAGCGGGGGCAGGATTCGAACCTACGACCTTCGCCCGGGGTTATGAAGAGCGAGCCCGACGCTTTTTGAACCCGTTTTACGTTCGCCATAAACGCAAAAAGCCAAATGAATTTAATCATTTGGCTTAGAGTTACATTGGTAGCGGGGGCAGGATTCGAACCTACGACCTTCGGGTTATGAGCCCGACGAGCTACCATACTGCTCCACCCCGCATCAACGTGTGGCGTATACTACAGGGCGAAGCGGGGCCTGGCTAGCCCTGCTCCTTAACTATTTCTGACAACCCCTGATTATCAGTCATCACCGCGACAAGGGAGCCTTGTAGGACTGCTTTGTTCGGCTAAAGCAACCCATAGGAATCCCTATGGGTTGCTCGCTAAAGACACCGCCTACAGCAGCTTGAAGATGGCATCCACGCTTTCACGCGCGTCCCCAAAGAGCATTCGGCTGTTGTCCTTATAGAACAGTGGATTTTCAACCCCGGAATAACCGGCTGCCATCGAGCGCTTAAACACCACCACCGTCTGCGCCTTCCAGACCTCGATGACCGGCATCCCCGCAATAGGACTGCTCGGATCATCGGCGGCCGAGGGGTTAACGGTATCGTTGGCGCCAATCACCAGCACCACGTCGGTGTCGGGCAGGTCGTCATTGATCTCGTCCATCTCCATCACCAGGTCATAAGGCACCCTGGCTTCTGCCAGCAACACGTTCATATGTCCTGGCATACGCCCCGCTACCGGATGGATACCGAAACGCACCTTAACCCCCTTGGCACGCAGGATTTTGGTCATCTCGGCTACCGGATGCTGCGCATGCGCGACCGCCATGCCGTAACCCGGCACGATCACCACGCTAGCGGCGCTTGCCAACAGATCCGCCACCTCTTCGGCCGAGGTGGCCGTGATCTCACCTTCGATCTCTGTGGCCGGGCCTGATGCCGGCGCATTCCCGAAACCACCCAGGATCACGCTGACGAACTTACGGTTCATCGCCCGGCACATGATATAGCTGAGGATACCGCCGCTGGAGCCGACCAGGGCACCGACCACGATCAACAGGTCATTAGAGAGCATAAAGCCCGCCGCTGCCGCCGCCCAGCCCGAGTAGCTGTTGAGCATGGAGACCACGACCGGCATATCGGCACCGCCGATCGCCATCACCATATGCACCCCAAATGCCAGGGCGATCACCGTCATCAGCATTAGCGCCACCATGCCATCGGAGGCCCCGACGAAGCTGCTGCCCAGGATGATAGCCAGCAGCAACGCCGTCAGGTTAAGCCAGTGCCGTCCCGGCAACAGCAAGGGCTTACTCTGTACGATGCCGCGTAACTTGCCGAAGGCGACCAGAGATCCCGAGAAGGTGGCGGCACCGATCAGGACCCCCAGATAGATCTCGATATTATGAACCGTTTTTTCGGCACCCAGCAGATGGTTAGACGGGTCCATATAGCTGGCATAACCGACCATCACGGCCGCAAGACCCACGAAGCTGTGCATCATCGCGACCAGTTCCGGCATCTGCGTCATCTGTACTCGGATCGCAAAAAACACACCGATAGCACCACCGATTAGCATCGCCAGGATAATCCATCCCAGCCCGGAGACTTGATCGCTGGCCAGGGTCGCGAGTATGGCCAGCGCCATGCCGACAATGCCGTAGAGGTTACCCCGTCGTGCAGTCTGCTGATGACTCAAGCCACCGAGACTGAGAATAAACAGGATGCTGGCGCCTATATAGGCTGCTGTAACAAATCCACCCATCATCAATCCCTCACAAACATTTTCAGCATCCGCTGAGTCACATAGAAGCCGCCGGCAATATTGATGCTGGCGATCAGGATGGCCAGAAACGCCAACACCGACACCGAGACACTGCCCGATCCTGCCTGCAGTATCGCCCCTATAATAATGATGCCGCTAATCGCGTTGGTCACACTCATTAGCGGGGTATGCAGCGAGGGAGACACGGCCCAGACGACCTGCCAGCCCACAAAACAGGACAGCACGAAGACAATCAGATGCGACATAAATGCCGGTGGCGCAACGGTGCCCAGCAGCAACAGCAACACCAATGCCACCGCCATCGAACCAAAGGTAATGGCGCTGCGTTTGGCCACCGACATCGGCTCGGGTTCCGGAACAGGTACGATCTCGACCTTGGGCGGGGCGACCGTGATCTGGGGTGCGGGTGGCGGCCAGGTGATCTCGCCTGCCAGGATCACCGTGGTGCCGCGAATAATAGTGTCTTCCATATTGAAATCGGGCTTACCATCCTTAGCCGGGGTCAGTTCCGACAGAATATTGCGCACGTTGGTGGCATACAGCTGGCTGGCCTGGGTCGGCAGACGGCTGGGCAGATCGGTATAGCCGATGATCGACACCCCTTTGCGCACTACCACCTTACCGGGCACGGTCAGCTCACAGTTGCCGCCCTGCTCGGCTGCCAGATCGACGATCACGCTGCCCTCGGCCATCAACTCGACCATATCCTTAAGAATCAGCTTGGGCGCAGGCTTGCCCGGGATCAACGCCGTGGTGATGATGATATCGACCTCTTTGGCCTGTTCTCGAAACAGCGCCATCTCGGCATCGATAAATTCCTGGGACATCTGCTTGGCGTAACCGCCGCCACCGCCGCCCTCCTCCTCGATCTCGACGGTGAGGAACTCGGCATCCATACTCTCGACCTGCTCTTGGACCTCGGGACGAGTATCGAAGGCGCGGACGATGGCACCCATCCGTCCCGCAGTACCGACCGCCGCCAGGCCAGCCACACCGGCACCGATAATCAGCACCTTGGCCGGATGAACTCGTCCCGCTGCGGTAATCTGGCCATTAAGAAAACGGCCGAAATGGTTGGAGGCTTCGATGACGGCCTTATAGCCGGAAATGCCCGCCATGGAGCTCAGAGCATCACAGCGCTGTGAACGACTGATCCGCGGTACCGAATCCATCGCCAGCACGGTGACCTTGCGTGCCGCCAGGCGCTGCATCAGCTCGGGGTTTTGGGCCGGCCATAAGAAGCACAGCAGCACCGCACCCTCATTGAGCAGGTCCGCTTCGTGTTTATCGAGCTTGGGATGATCTTCGGGTGGCCGCACCTTGAGCACGATATCGCTGGCGGACCAGAGCGCCTCAGTGCCCTCGATGATTTCAGCGCCGGCTTGTCGATAGGCCTCATCCAGAAACTTGGCGGCTTTGCCCGCGCCCGCTTCTATCGCAACCTCATAACCCATCTGCAGCAGTTGCTTAATCAACACGGGGGTCGTTGCTACCCGTTTTTCACCCCCGTGAATCTCCTTAGGAACCCCAATTTTCATACTCGTCTCCAATTGGCTATAAGTCGCATCCTGATTGACGGAGATGACGATATTGATTCATAAACACTCGAAATCAACCAATGCGTTCAATGAGTTATAGTCTAAAGGCACAGAGATTCCCAGTCATTTCAAAGCCAGCTTACAGAATGACCGCAGTAGATAACGACTAAAAACAGCCCACAGGGAGGCGCTTCAGCCTGGGAACAGAAAGGGAGATGCGACGACCAAGGAACCTATACGCAGATTCCTTGCGCCTTCGAAAGCCCCGAAGGGCGGGCTATAGAGCAGAGCAGGCCTGCTCGCAGGCTCCCTAAGTGTCTGACAACGTATCGGAACTAAGCCGGTGAATCTCGGCGATCTCGGAGGGATTATTGACCGTCACGGACAGGTCTTTGAGGATGCCGTTTTCAATACTGTAGATCCAGCCATGGATCGTCAACTCCTGGCCATCGCGCCAGGCTCTTTGGGCGATGCTGGTGTGACAGACGTTGGCCACCTGCTCGATAACATTCAGCTCACAGAGCAGATTCACCTTGGCCTTAGGCGTCGTGCAGCGTTCCAACTTGCGCCTATGAAAACGATACACATCCTTGATATGGCGTAGCCAGTTATCGATCAGGCCATGCTCGGCACTGTCTAATGCCGACTGTACTCCACCGCAGCCATAATGGCCGCAAACGATAATATGCTTCACCTTGAGCACATCCACCGCGTACTGGATCACCGACAGACAATTGAGGTCGGTATGCACCACCAGGTTGGCGATATTACGGTGCACGAAGACCTCACCCGGCGCCAGACACAGTAACTGGTTGGCCGGAACCCGGCTATCGGAACAGCCTATCCAGAGGATCTCTGGATTTTGCTGCTCAGAAAGGCGCTTGAAAAAATCGGGGTCTTCCCGCTTGATGGTATCCGCCCACTGGCGATTGCGTGCAAACAGGTCTTCATCGAGGCTCATAACCAGCTACCAGAGTTGTAACGAGGATTGTAACAGGAGCACTTTTATACGACAGCACCGGCAGGTTAGCAAGCGGTGGATACCGCTCATCTCAGGCAATCACCTCAGCAATCACCTCAGCAATCACCTCAGCAATCACCTCAGCAATCACCTCAGCAATCACCTCAGCAATCACCTCAGCAATCACCTCAGCAATCACCTCAGCAATCACCTCAAGTAATGCACCTCAAGTAATGCACCTCAAGTAATGCACCTCAAGTAATGCACCTCAAGTAATGCACCTCAAGTAATGCACCTCAAGTAATGCACCTCAAGTAATGCACCTCAAGTGATCTGATAACGTCCCGGCTTATGATTCATCGTGATCACCAGGTTCAGCGCGCCGGCGCCCAGCACCGAGAGCAGTAACAGCTCCCAACTGACAATAAAGAAAGAACACATCAGAATCAGGCAATCGATCGCCATCTGGAACTTCCCGGCACGGATACCGTAGCGGGCTTGCAGGAACAGCGCCAGAATACCCACTCCGCCTAGGCTCGAGCGGTGCCGAAACAGCACCAACATCCCCATCCCCATCAAAAATCCGCCGAGGAGCGCCGCAAACAGGGTATTGATCCGCGACACCTCGATCACCCGATCGGCATAATCGACAAAGAAGGACACCGTCAGCACCGAAATAAAGGTGTTGAGACAGAAACGCCAGCCCATCTGTTTCCAGGCTAACCAGTAAAACGGCAGGTTGATCGCAAAAAATATCTGCCCGAAACTCAGTCCGGTCGTATGGGTCAGCAGCAACGCTAAGCCTGCGGTGCCGCCGGTCAGCAGCCCCTGCTGGGCAAACAAAAACACCCCCAGCGCCACGAAGGTGGTCCCGGTTAAGAGTGCAAACAGATCTTCCAGATAGCTATGCGTGGGTGTAATAGCAGCGCTACTATTCATAAACAGCTCCTTAAAACAAGCCGTCAATTATATTCTTCATGTGTTAAATATAAAAGGTCAGAGGTGCCCTTTATCAGGACCCTAGGCTGGGATGCAATCCCAGCAACACTCCAGCAACCCCTCTCCGGGCACGCCTGCACCTGTGTAGACTCGATCAATGATAGCTGGGATTGCATCCCATCCCAGCCTACCTCACTCAAGCCATGTTATTAGAATGCTACGATGATAGACCTGACCCTGCTGCCCCCTTGAATGGCACCTTCGGAATCTGGTATCGACACGCCGTTTTCCGAGTGTTTATTGGGCATCGAGGTACCGATCGCAGGACAAGGCAACACGCTATCCCAGCGGCTCTTTGACGAGGCTCCCATACCCCAGCGCCCTAAGCAGGGATCTCGCATCGATTAAAATTATTAACCGATCCCGCAATAAAGATAAATTGTGACGTTGCCTTGAGTTGCCTAATGTAGGCATCCAATGAGCGCTGATGGCGCCCTGCATTACCGGTCAGCCACTGAGGACCTAAGGTCTCACAGCCCAGTGGTGACTCACGATTAAAAGATATCAATGGCGAGGATGGTTATGAAAGTAGGATTTATCGGGCTTGGAAATGTCGGTGGCAAACTAGCGAACAGCTTGCTACGTAACGGTTACGACGTGTCAGTGCGGGATCTGGACCGCGAGCTGGCGCAACCCTTTCTGGATAAAGGCGCGTCCTGGTCTGAATCAGCCAAAGCCATGGCAGAATCGGTAGATATGATCTTTACCTGCCTGCCGTCACCGGCCGCTTGCTCTGTGGTCATGGAAGCGGACGACGGTATCATTGCCGGAATGTCGGCAGGCAAGATCTGGCTGGAGATGAGTACTACAGATGAAGCCGAGGTTCGCCGCCTCGCAAAGCTGGTCGAAGCCACCGGTGCCATGGCGATGGAGACGCCCGTCTCCGGAGGCTGTCACCGTGCCGCGACCGGTAATATCTCCATTTTTGCCGGTGGTACCCGTGATGCCTTTGAAAAGGTGCTGCCGGTCCTGACGACGCTGGGGCGCAGAGTGCTGCATACCGGCCCCATCGGCAGCGCGTCCGTCCTGAAGGTGCTGACCAATTACCTCGCTACCGCTAACCTATGCGCGCTAACAGAAGCCCTAACCGTTGCCAAACAAGCGGGCATGGATCTGAATACCACCTACGAAGCGATTCGAATTTCATCGGGCAACTCCTTCGTCCATGAAACAGAATCCCAGGTCATTCTCAATGGTAGCCGTGAGATAAGCTTCACCATGGATCTGGTCATCAAGGATGTGGGTCTGTTTGATTCTCTGGCTCAGAGCCTGGATGTCCCGCTGGAAGTTTCTCCGTTAATACTTAACATCTTCAAGGATGGCCAGGCACGTTATGGCGCCCGTGAGTGGTCTTCCAATATCATCAGACGCCTGGAAGACGCCTGCGATACCCAGGTTCTTGCCCCCGGATTTCCCGCCGAGTTGGCTGATGACGAGCCGGAAGAAGTCGGTGCAGAAGTCATTCCTAAAGGACGTATCTAGCAGATCCGGCGGCCAGGTCCAGCAGCAAGGACCTGGTTCATCGGCATGCCCTGCCTGAATAACGGCTCGGCTGTTATACAGCGCGACCGGTTGAGTATTGCCGCCACCCTATGTAGGATAGTTGTCATTCTCGTCTTTAAACCCCTGAAAAC
Organism: Motiliproteus sp.; assembly: GCA_047622605.1. Classification (GTDB taxonomy): domain Bacteria; phylum Pseudomonadota; class Gammaproteobacteria; order Pseudomonadales; family Balneatricaceae; genus Motiliproteus. The sequence continues at coordinate 6,966 of JBLHND010000120.1, forward strand.
AAAGGGCACAAAATGAGTCAGCGGTGGATAAGTTCGCGGTAGTGCTAGAGACTTTCGCGTTAACTATCGCCGAATAGGCAGAAACCGCCGCGCTATGCGCTCCCAAAAAAAGACCCGTCCGACCCGCAGGGAAAGCGAGGGAGACTGAAGCCTGATGGCCGCCCAAACGCGGTGCGACCAGAGCCTGCCAATACGTTATCGGCCGACGAGCGCGCCGACATTCTCAGCCCGATGACGAACGATAAAGAGCGCTATATCGTTCAAGAATCAACGTTTTATCGAGCACTACCTAAGCATCAGCGACGACACAGGCATGGCCGGGCACCGCGTGCGGCCAGGCAACATGCCGCCAGCTCATAAAGCCGTCTGCGAGTGAGCAATACAATGCCTTTGTCGAGTCGACTCCAGTCAAGTCGAGAGTAGCACCCGGAACAGAGGGCACAGGTTTAAACCCGTAAGAGAACAATAACGATTCGACATTAAATACAGATAAAACATATAAAACAGATAAAAAGAGATCTCTATGAAAGGAACATTCAAACATCCCTATTTGGATAAGCTACAAACAGAGCTAGGCGATGGCAGGATTGAACGTCGCGAGTTTTTACGTAGATCGGCACTATTGGGTTTATCGGTGACGGCGGCTTACGGCCTGTCCGGCTTGGCAATGCCTGCCCTGGCAGCGGCTGAAACGCCAAAGCGTGGCGGAACCCTGAGGGTCTCCATGCGCGTTAAGCAGCTCGCCGATTCATCACGCGCCGAGTGGCCTGAGCAGGGCAACATCTCCCGCCATGTGATCGAAAATTTGTCTCAGACCGGGTTCGATGGCGTCACTCGGCCTCACCTGCTTGAAAAATGGGAGGTTTCCGATGATGTAACGACCTGGACGCTACATCTAAGACGCGGGGTCAGCTGGTCTAATGGAGACACCTTCAACGCCGATGATGTGCTGTTCAACATCAACCGCTGGCTAGATCCTGCCACCGGCTCGTCGATGCAAGGACGGCTGCTCGCCCTGACAGAGGAGATCGATACCGGTGCCAAAAAAGAGGACGGCACACCGAAACTCTCACGCGTCGCCAGCCCCGGTGCGGTGACCAAGATCGATGCTTACACCGTCCGCCTACAACTCAACCACGCGGATATCAGCTTGCCCGAGAGTCTGGCCGATTATCCGGCGCTGATCGTTCATCGCGACTACGAAGGGGACTGGGTCAAGCATCCCGTCGGTACCGGAGCCTTTAGTCTGGAGAAATACGAGGTCGGCGTGGTCGCCATCTTGAAACGCCGTCCTGACGGCGCGTACTGGGGCGGCGATGCTTACCTGGATGAGATCGTTTATGCCGACCTAGGAGACGACATCTCAGCGGAACTTGCCGCCTTTGCCTCAGGTCAGGTTGACTATACCCATGTCACTCCGCCTGATCAGGTCGCGATAATGAAGTCACTACCCGACCTGGATATTCTTGAAGTCACCACCGCCAGTGCAGGGGTGGCGCGGATGCATGTCACCGAGAAGCCTTACGATGACATCCGTGTGCGTCGGGCCATCACCCTGGCTCTCGATAACGAACGGGTCTTGCAGGTCGGCTATCAAGGGCTGGGGATCATCGCCGAGCATCACCATGTATCACCGGCCCATCCTGCCTACGCAGAGCTTCCCAAGCAGACGCGCGATGTCGCTAAAGCCAAGCAATTGCTGAATGAGGCGGGTTATCCTGAGGGTCTTGATATTCAGATCGACGTACCCGCCAACCCTTCGTGGGAGTCCAACGTCTGTCTTGCGATCGCGGACCAGCTACGGGATGCCAACATTCGTCTGCAAGTGAACATCATGCCTGGCAGTGCCTATTGGGATGTGTGGCAAACCACACCGTTCGGTCATACCGGCTGGAACCACCGCCCCCTAGGCACCCAGGTGCTGAATCTGGCCTATCGCAGTGGTGCACCCTGGAATGAAACCGGTTATGCCAACCCCAGGTTCGATAAACTATTAAGCCAAGCCAGCGCTACCCTGGATGTCGATGCGCGTCGCGAACTGATGGCACAACTGGAGAAGATTCTTCAGGATGACGCCATCATGCTGCAGCCCTTCTGGCGCTCCAACTTCAGCACCCTGAACAAGCGGGTCAAAAACCTGAGCATGCACGTCTCTTTCGAGCACCATTTCAATAAGGTCTGGATAGCTTAATCAGCGTCAGCTGCGGCCCGCTACAGAGCCGCAGCGACCTCTTTCCCCTGGCTGTAATCTTGAAGGATCGCTGAATGCTCTTATTAATAAGTAAACGCCTCGGCATCATGTTGTTAACGATGCTGGTGGTCTCCGTAATTCTGTTTTTAGCGCTCGAACTTAATATCGACTCCGTCGCCACCAAGGTGCTCGGACCCTACTCATCGGATGAACAGCGCCAACTGTGGCTCGAAGCCAACGGTTATAACCGACCCGTATTCGAACGTTACTTTAGTTGGGCCGGTAATTTCATGATCGGTAACTTTGGTGAGTCGGTACGCTTTCGCGTTCCGGTCTCCGATATTCTGTGGGACCGCCTAGGCAATACCCTGCTGCTCGCAGGGGCGACCTTTGCCATCATGATCCCACTCTCCATCCTGCTCGGCGTGCTGTCTGGCATGAAGGAAGGCTCCTTGATGGACCGGATCATCTCTCTGATCTGTATTATTACCACCTCGATTCCAGAGTTCGCCAGTGCCGTGTTTCTGTCGGCCATCTTCGTGTTCTCGCTGAAATGGTTACCGGGTACCAGCAGCATGCTGGGGGGGTTCGATCCCGTACAGCTAATCATGCCAGTCATGGTCCTGGTCGGCTACGGGTTCGGTTATGTGGCGCGAATGACCCGAGCCTCGATGGCCGAGGTGATGGCAACGCACTATATACGAACTGCTGTTCTTAAAGGGTTGCCTTATCGCAAGGTGATCTTCAAGCACGCCCTGCGCAATGCGCTGATCGCCCCCTTCACCATCATCATGCTACAGATCAACTGGTTGCTGTCAGGGGTTATCGTGGTCGAGTATGCCTTCGCCTACAAAGGCTTCGGAGCACTGTTGCTGGAGGCATCGCTCAACAGCGACGTTTATCTGATCGAAGCCTGCACCATGGTGGCCGTCTGTGCGGCAGTGCTGACCCAGTTAATAGCGGATATTGGCTACAGCTACCTCAATCCACGTATTCGTTTCAGTTGAGGGTTCAATCATGAATCAATCGATATTTAAAAGCCTGTTTACCGGCATCGGCCTGCTGCGCGAAAGCAAGATGGGGCTGATCGGCGCGATCATCTGCCTGTTCTGGGTACTGATCGCCATTTTTGCCGAACAGCTGGCCCCCTTCGATCCGGTCAGTAACCTGATGCCGATGCAAAAACCGTTGGCAGTGTATCCGGCCGGTGGAACCTTCTGGCTGGGGACCGACCTGTTGGGCCGGGATATCTTATCGCGCATCATCTTCGGCACTCGAACCGTGTTGATCTATGCCCCGCTGGCGACTTTCTGCGCCTATGTGGTGGGGATCATCATGGGACTGGCTGGCGGTTATTATCAGGGCCGGGTCGATACCCTGCTGTCGTTCCTGGCAAACATCATCCTCTCCTTCCCCGTGCTGGTGCTGTATATCCTGATCATCGCCTCGATTGGCGCGTCGGGGCTCAATATCATCCTGGCGGTGACCTTCGCCAGCGCACCCGGCATCTTCCGAATCGTCCGGGGACTGACGATGGACCTGCGTAACCGGGAATATGTGGCGGCGGCCCAGACCCGGGGTGAGAGTGGCTTGTGGATCATGTTTGTCGAGATCCTGCCCAACGCCCGGGGTCCGTTGATCGTCGATGCCTGCCTGCGGATGGGCTACGTCATCATCACCATCGGGGTCCTGGGGTTCCTGGGGATGGGACTGCCACCCCCCACGCCAGACTGGGGCGGCATGATCAGCGAAGCAAGAAAGCTGTTCCCGGTCTTCCCCCATATGGCCATCTTCCCCTGCATCGCCATCTCGACCCTGGTCTTGGGGTTGAACATGCTGTCGGATGGCTTACGCGAAATATCACTACGAGATTAAGGGAGCAATAAGCATGACAACACCGATTCTTGAAATTGAAAACCTGAGCATCTCGTATTTTACCCGGGCCGGTGAGATCCCGGCGGTCGTCGACTTCAACATGGTACTGCACGAGCGTGAGAGTATCGGCCTGGTCGGCGAGTCCGGCTGTGGTAAATCCACCTTGGCGATGGCGATCATGCAGTATCTGGGCGGTAACGCCAAGATCGTCCAAGGCACCATCAAGTTCAAAGGCCAGGACCTGAGCACGCTGAACAAGGAGCAGATGCGCCAGCTGCGTGGTAACGATAT
>JBLHND010000121.1:0-11277 GCA_047622605.1 Motiliproteus sp.
CGGCCAACTTCTTATTTCCCCAGGCCTTTCCTGCGAAGTAAGCGCCTACATCGGCCCCCCATACCAGCAGCAGCAGCAGCAACAACCAGGCATTTCCCGCCGCCATCGCCTTAAGTTCAACCAGGCCACTCCAGGCCGGAATAAGCACCAAAGCCCCCATCAGCGCACGTGCGCTAACCCCTTGCCACTGACCTTTACTATCGGGGAAGGTCATCACCCAGAACAGTGCCAGACACCAGAATAGCAGCGCCACAACCAGCACCGGCAGTGCCGGCACGGCAAGATAGATCATCGCGATGAGGATCGCCAGGATCGCGACCGCATAGCCTATACGCGCGACGGCGTCCTTGAGACCGGAAAGGTTAGCCCACTCCCAAGCCGCCAGGGTGATGACCGCCGCGATAAAGAGCTTGAATTCAAACAGCGCGAACATAAAGGTCGCGGCCAGCACCAGCGGCGCCAGGAGCAGAGCAGTGATCACCCGTTGTTTAAGCATGGTTCTCGGCCTCAACCTGTTCGCTGGTCTTGCCAAAACGACGCTGACGCTGGCTGAAGTCCTCAAAAGCGGCCTCCAGTGCGGTGCAGCCGAAGTCGGGCCAATACGCTGAACTGAAATAGAGTTCGGCATAGGCAAACTGCCATAACATAAAATTGCTGATACGCTGCTCACCACCCGTTCGTATGCAGAGATCGGGCATCGGCTGGCCAGCCAGTGAAAGCTGATCGGCGAACAGCGACTCGGTAATGCCATCGATCTCCAGCCGCCCCCGCTGAACCTGGAGCGCCAGGGTTTTTGTCGCCTGGATAATATCCCATTGACCCCCATAGTTGGCGGCAACATTGAGTGTCAAACCGGTATTGTTGGCGGTCAGGCGTTCCGAATCCGCGATCTTTTCCTGCAGCCTCTTACTGAAATGACTCTTATCTCCGACAACCAGCAAGCGAATATTATTCTTATGGAGCTTCTTGACCTCGCTCCTGAGTGCCAGCATAAACAGCTCCATCAACCCGGCCACTTCGGTGGGGGGACGTCGCCAATTTTCACTGCTGAACGCGAACAGGGTCAGGGATTCGATGCCGTAACGGGCACAGCCATCGACGACTGCACGGACAGCATCGACGCCAGCCTTGTGTCCAGCCAGACTCGGGAGTCGACGCGACTTGGCCCAACGGTTGTTGCCATCCATGATGATGGCAACATGCCGCGGCAAACGCGCGAAGGTTTTAAGATCAGACATAAGCGGAGGCGACAGAGATCAGATCTCCATCAGGTCCGTTTCTTTGGCTTGCAGATGCGCATCCACGTCACCGATATACTTATCAGTCAGTTTTTGCACCAACTCTTCACCACGCCGCTGATCGTCCTCGGTAATATCCTTGTCCTTAAGCAGATCCTTAAGCGTACCGTTAGCATCACGGCGGATATTACGGATCGCAACCCGGGCATTTTCGGCCTCACTACGCGCCTGACGGATATACACCTTCCGTGTTTCCTCAGTCAATGCCGGCAGCGGAACACGGATAGTCGTGCCCGCAGAGGACGGGTTAAGTCCAAGTCCTGACTTCATGATCGCTTTTTCAATCTCCGGAATCATCGGGCTTTCCCAGGGATTGATCATCAGGGTCCGAGCATCTTCTACGGTGATGTTGGCCACCTGACTCAGCGGGACCTGTGACCCGTAGTAGGCGAGTTTAATGGAATCCAGAATACTGGGGTGTGCACGCCCGGTACGAATTTTCTTGAAATTATCAACCGCAGAGTGAACACTCTTGATCATTCGCTCTTCTGCGTCTTGCTTAATATCGTTAATCACTGCGATCTCCCTTTACAGGTCCGTTATTGAGCAACGTCCCCTCATCACCGCCACGCACTACCGTTACCAGCGCGCCGGGCTTGTTCATATTAAATACGCGGATAGGCATATCATGGTCACGGGACAGGCACATCGCGGTCAGATCCATCACCCCGAGCTGTTTTTCCAGCGCCTCATCGAAGGTCAAATGTTTGTACAGGGTTGCCGTGGGATCCTTCACCGGGTCCGCAGAATAGACGCCGTCGACCTTGGTCGCCTTGAGCACGATATCGCACTCCGCCTCTATACCCCGTAAACAGGCTGCTGAGTCGGTGGTAAAGAAGGGATTCCCGGTGCCGGCTGAGAAGATCACAACATCACCACGACTGAGGTAGCGGGTCGCTTTACGACGGTCATAGTCCTCGACCACGCCCACCATGGAGATCGCCGACATCACCTGCGTCGAGATATTATTGCGTTCCAGGGCATCGCGCATCGCCAGCGCGTTCATCACCGTGGCCAGCATCCCCATATGATCGCCCGTAACGCGATCCATACCGGCTCGACTTAGTGCCGCGCCGCGAAACAGGTTGCCACCACCGATGACCATCCCGACCTGGACCCCGATACCGACCAACTGGCCGATCTCCAGTGCCATACGATCTAGGACTTTGGGATCGATGCCAAAAGCTTCATCTCCCATCAAGGCTTCACCGCTAAGCTTCAGCAGGATGCGCTTGTACTGAGCGTTATGCTTGTCATTCACAGTAGAGCTCCCCAAGGAAATCAGATTGGCAGTGTATCAGGGGGCCTCTGGCTGAATCCAGAGCCGGCCCCTATAAATATAGAGGAGCTAGACCCACTCAGAGACTCTCGGTGCGCAAGCCAGATGAACTGACCTGCGCACCCATGGAGCAAGGCCTTACTTCAGGCCAGCCGCAGCAGCAACTTCAGCAGCAAAGTCGAGCTTAACCACTTCGATACCCTCGCCCACTTCGAAACGGACGAAGGAGACGACTTCAGCACCGGCAGTCTTAACCAGTTGACCGATAGTCTGCTCGGGGTTCTTAATGAACGGCTGCTCGACCAGAGAGTTCTCGGCCAAAAACTTCTTAATCCGGCCACCGACCATCTTCTCTGCAATTTCTGCAGGCTTGCTGGCCATATCTGGCTGGGCCAGAATGATCTCTTTCTCTTGGATCAGCACTTCTTCGGGCATATCACTGGCATTAACCACACGCGGGTTAACGGCAGCGACATGCATGGCAACATCTTTAGCCATGCTGTCATCAGCGCCACTCAGGGCAACCAACACGCCGATACGGTGATTGCTGTGAACGTAAGCACCCACCATCGCACCTTCTAACAGCTCGATACGACGGATGCTAACGTTTTCACCGATCTTCTGTACCAATGCTTCACGGGTAGCCTCCAACTCTCCGGCCATCAACGCCGCAACATCGGTCTGCTTAGCCGCAAACGCAGCATCGGCGATAGTCTCGACAAATGCCATAAAGCCGGCATCGTGGGCAACGAAATCGGTCTCAGAGTTAACTTCGACCAGCACCGCGTAGCTGTTATCGGCGGCAACTTTAACCGCAACAACGCCTTCAGCCGCCGTACGACCGGCCTTTTTAGCAGCCTTCATGCCGCTAGACTTTCGCAGGTTATCAATCGCCAGATCGATGTCACCCTCAGCCTCAACCAGCGCTTTTTTACATTCCAGCATGCCAAGAGCAGTACGTTGACGCAGCTCTTTAACCATAGAAGCAGAAATTTTAGCTGCCATGATTGTTCCTCTTATATCGCTAAATTCTATATTGAAAAAAGGGGAGCCATGCTCCCCCTTCACGATGCCTGTAAACAGGCAGACCGGACCCTTTACTGAGCGGGTTCGACCGTCACTTCTTCTACAAACTCGCTGGTATCAGCACCGCTGCCTTCCAAACACGCATCGGCGACGGCCTTTACGTAGATCTGGATAGCACGCAAAGCGTCGTCGTTACCAGGAATGACGTAATCAACACCATCGGGGTTGCTGTTGGTGTCGACAATGCCGATAACGGGGATGCCCAGCTTGTTTGCTTCATTGATAGCGATGCGCTCGTGATCAACATCCACAACGAAGAGCGCGTCAGGCAGGCCGCCCATATCCTTGATACCACCGATAGAGCGACTCAGCTTCTCCATCTCGCGAGTACGCATCAGCGCTTCTTTCTTGGTCAGCTGCACAAAGGTACCATCGGCTGCCTGCACTTCAAGCTCACGAAAGCGCTTGATCGACTCACGAATGGTCTTGTAGTTAGTCAGCATGCCGCCCAACCAGCGATGGTTGACGAAAGGCATACCTGAACGTTCTGCTTCCTGCTGAATAACCTTGCTGGCAGCACGCTTGGTACCTACAAACAAGATTTTATTCTTGTTGGAGACCAAGTTCTGAACAACGGTAAGCGCATCATTCATCGCCGGCACTGTGTGCTCTAGGTTGATGATATGGATTTTATTCCGCGCGCCGAAAATGAACTTACTCATTTTCGGATTCCAGTAACGAGTCTGGTGACCGAAGTGAGCACCTGCTTTGATCAGCTCACGCATTGAAACTGTAGCCATGATGATTTCCTGAATTTTATCGGGTTAGGCCTCCATACACCCCATCGCTCAACCCTCGACCAAGATCGAAAAGCACCCAGAGCAATGTGACGGTATATGTGTGACGTTAGGTTTTTCTACCTCACAGGGACAACCCTGTTTTAGCAGCGCGACTTTATACCACAACCCGGCCTTAATTTAAAGCTGAAAAGCCATTTCTGATCCGGCCGCCCCCAAGGTCTCGCCCTGCACCGCCTATAACCTAGCAAACTACTCGGCTTCCTTTAAATGCAGACGTTTGCGTGTACAATAGCAACCTTTATCAGTCCTTGCGGGACTGTCCCGAGCAGCAACAGCAACATGAAGAGCACTAGCATGAGCGTGATTATCAAGACCCCGCAACAGATCGAAAAAATGCGTATCGCCGGCCGGCTAGCCGCAGATGTACTTATCATGATAGAACCCCATGTTAAACCCGGGGTCACGACCGATGAGCTCAACAGCCTGTGTCACGATTACATCGTCAACGTTCAACAGGCGATCCCCGCACCCCTGAACTACCACGGCTTCCCCAAGTCGATCTGCACCTCGGTGAATCAGGTCGTTTGCCATGGCATCCCCAATGGCAAGGCGCTAAAAAACGGTGATGTTATCAACATCGATATCACCGTTATCAAAGACGGGCTCCACGGTGATACCAGCAAGATGTTTTACGTGGGTAAGTGCCAGCCCCACCTGCAACGACTCTCTGAAGTCGCTCAGGAATGCCTCTACCTCGGCATCCGCCTAGTTAAACCCGGCACGACCCTGGGAGATATTGGCCACGCGATCCAACAACACGCCGAGAAAAACCACTACTCAGTCGTCCGCGAATACTGCGGTCACGGCATTGGTGAAGGGTTCCACGAAGATCCCCAGGTGCTCCACTACGGTCGTGCAGGCTCAGGACTGACGCTCACACCCGGGATGATTTTTACCATCGAGCCGATGATCAATGCCGGCAAGCGCCATACCAAACTCTCCAAGCAGGATGGCTGGACCGTCGAAACCGTCGACAAACGCGCCTCGGCTCAGTGGGAACATACCCTGCTGGTTACCGAAACCGGTTGTGATGTACTCACCCTACGCCAAGAGGAGCAGGGGAAGATTTAGCCCCCATTCGCCATGACCGATCAACTTGCCCAGTTTGCGGCTGATCCTAGCCTGTTTGATAGTCACGCGTTTAGCCGGCAACTCGCACAAACCGGCGCCTTTATACCCCTCTTTAAAGCCACGCTGAAGCAAGGGCAGGAAGCGCTCAATCAACGCTTTAGAGAGGGGGCTGACATCCGCACGCTGATTTACGGTCGCGCCTGGATGATTGATCAGCTACTCCGGCATGCCTGGCAGCAACACCGATGGCCCGATGACGGCTCCATCAGCCTGGTCGCCGTTGGCGGCTACGGTCGTGGTGAACTTCACCCGCACTCCGATATCGACCTGCTGATCCTGCTGCAGCAGGATAATGCCGAGCAGTTTCGCGACAGCATAGCGGCGTTCCTGACCTTCTTATGGGATATCTCTCTGGAGGTGGGCAGCAGTGTGCGCACCGTCGAGCAATGTGCCGAGCACGCCGGCAAAGATATCACTATCGCCACCAACCTGATCGAATCCAGGACCCTGATCGGTGATGACCGGCTGCGCCAGCAGATGTATACCCTGGTCACCGCCAATACGGTCTGGTCGAGCCAGGAGTTCTACAAGGCCAAGGTCGAAGAACAGCACCGACGCCACTTCCGCACCAACGATACCGAATACAACCTCGAACCCAACATCAAGGATTCACCCGGCGGGCTGCGCGACCTGCAGACCGTCGGCTGGGTCGCCAAGCGTCATTTTGGCGCGACCTATCTGGATGGCCTGGTAGACCAGGGTTTTCTGACGGCCAGCGAGCTGGATGCACTGAATAAGGGCGAACTCTATCTGTGGACGGTCCGCTATGCTCTGCACATGCTGACTGATCGTTGCGAAAACAGATTGCTCTTCGACCACCAACGCACCCTGGCGGAATTCTTCGGCTACGAAGATACCGAGGGCAAGCTGGCGGTTGAGCAGTTTATGGGGAAATATTACCGCATAGCGATGTATCTGGCCGAATTTAATGACATGCTGTTACAGCATTTTGAAGAGGAACTGCTTGAGCCCGATAGCAACCAGCAGATCACGCCACTCAACAACCGCTTCCAGGTTCGCTGTAACCATATCGAAGTCACGCGCAATAACGTCTTCACGCAAACGCCCTTCGCGATGATGGAGATGTTCGTGTTGCTGGCGCAAAACCCCGGACTCGAAGGCGTTCGCGCCTCCACCATGCGCCTGCTACGCGAAAGCAGGCAACAGATCGATGTCGAGTTCCGCGAGGATATCCGCAACACCTCCCTCTTTATGGAGCTGCTGCGCTCGCCTGAAGGGGTCTCCACCGAACTGCGACGCATGACCCGTTACGGCATTCTGGGGCGCTATCTGCCCGAATTCGGCCAGATCGTCGGCCAGATGCAGCATGATCTGTTCCATATTTACACGGTCGATGCCCATACCCTGAAAGTCATCAAAAACATGCGCCTGTTTCGGCATAAGGATCAGCTGGAAAAATTTCCGATTGCTAATCGCATCGTTCGCGAACTCCCCAAGATAGAGCTGTTGTATATTGCCGGACTGTATCACGATATCGGTAAAGGCCGCGGTGGCGACCATTCAGAGCTGGGGGCCGAGGATGCAGAGCACTTCTGTCGGCGCCATCATCTGGGCAAGTGGGACACCCATCTGGTGTGCTGGCTGGTCCGTACCCACCTGCTGATGTCGATGACCGCCCAGCGCAAAGACATCTCCGATCCTGAGGTGATTTACGACTTTGCCATGCGCGTACGCGATCTCACCCATTTAGATTATCTCTACACCCTGACGACCGCAGATATCTGCGCCACCAATAACACCCTATGGAACAACTGGCGTGCGTCCCTGATGCGCCAACTCTACGATGCTACCAAAAAAGTGCTGCGCCGAGGCCTGTCCAATCCGATCAACAATGAAGACCTGATCGAGCAGGTGCAGACCGAGGCGCTCGATCTGCTCCGCCATGAGGGGATCAGCGACTACAGTGCCGAATGCATGTGGGCGACCCTTGGCGAAGACTATTTTCTGCGTGAAGACGCCGCCGACATCGCCTGGCACACCGAGGCGATCCTCAACCATGATGACCGCGAACAACCGCTGGTCCTGGTCAAGGAGACCAGCAACCGAGTCTACGAGGGAGCCACCAAGATCTTTATCTATACCCGCGATCATGAGGGCCTGTTCGCGGCCTCCGCCGCAGCTCTGGACCAACTCAACCTGAGCATCCAGGATGCCGATATCATCACCAACGATGACGGCTTCAGCTACAACACCTTTATCGTTCTGGATCAGGACCACCAGCCGATCGGCGATGATCCAGAGCAGATTCTCCGGATCAAGACCACCCTGGTCGAGGAACTGGATGATCCCGCCGATTACTCGGCCATCGTCCAGCGGCGCACACCGCGACAGCTAAAACTGTTCGCCATGCCATCACAGGTGCTGATAAGTACCGACTCGCTGCGCCAGATCACCACTCTAGAATTGACGACCTCGGATCGCTCTGGCCTGTTAGCCAAGGTCGGCAAAGTCTTTCTGGAGTGTCAGATACACCTCACTAAGGCCCATATCGGCAATGTCGGTGAACGCGCAGAAGATCTGTTCTTTATCACCGATGCCAGAGGTCTGCCTATAACCGATCCGGATCAGATCAGCCATTTACAAAAGCGTCTCTGCGAGGATCTCGATCGTCAGCTAGAGCAGAGCATCGCCAGCAACCGCCTGACAGGATCCGGTCAACAGGGCCGGCTCGACTCGGTCTGACAGAAGAAGCCTGACGTTAAGAGGCCTGGCTAACAGGGCAGGCCTCAACGCGTCGCTAACGGCTGCCGCAGCTAAGTCCGCCACCTGAGGCCGCCACGTGATAGATGACACCCGCATCCAGGACCACCGATGAACTCCGATCTGAACAAACTCCAGCCCTATCCCTTCGAGCGCCTCAATGCGCTCAAGGCCGGTATCACCCCACCGGCGGAGCTGTCTCCCATAGCCCTGTCGATTGGCGAGCCTAAACACCCCGCTCCAGACGCAGTTCGCGAGACCCTGAGCGATAATCTGAATCTGCTATCCAGCTACCCCAGCACCAAGGGTGTTCCGGAACTGCGCACGGCGATAGCGGACTGGGCGACCCGACGGTTTCAACTGACCCGGGGGATCGACCCCGAGACCCAGGTCCTGCCCTGTACCGGCACCCGTGAGGCACTGTTCGCCATTACTCAGACGCTGATCGACCGGTCTCAGACGCAGCCTCTGGTGGTGTGTCCCAACCCGTTCTACCAGATCTATGAAGGCGCCGCTTACCTGGCAGGCGCCGAGCCCTATTTTCTCAACTGCCTGGCCGATTATGGCTTGTTACCCGATTTTGATGCGGTCCCGGCCGAGGTATGGCAGCGCTGCCAACTGCTCTTTATCTGCTCCCCCGGCAATCCTACGGGCGCAGTACTGGGGCTTGAGGAGCTGCAAAAACTGATCAATCTGGCTGAGCGTTACGATTTTGTGATCGCCGCCGATGAGTGCTACTCCGAGATCTACTTCGACGAACAGCAGCCACCGGTCGGCCTGCTCCAGGCGTGCGCTGAGATGGGTCGCCATGATTACCGGCGCTGCCTGGTCTTTCATAGCCTGTCCAAACGCTCTAACCTGCCCGGGCTGCGCTCGGGCTTTGTCGCCGGTGATGCCGAACTGATCAGTAAGTTTTTGCTCTACCGCACGTACCACGGCTGCGCCATGCCGATCTACTCCCAGCGGGCCAGCATCACCGCCTGGAACGACGAGCAGCATGTGATTGAAAATCGTAATAAGTACCGGGCTAAATTCGACGCTGTTCTCCAGATCCTGGACGGCGTACTACCGGTGTCACGCCCCGATGCCGGCTTCTATCTGTGGGCCGAGACCCCAATAGACGACCAGGAGTTTGCGCGCCGACTCTATGCTCAGGAGAATATCAGCGTCCTGCCTGGCTCGTTTCTATCGCGCGAGTGCGGGGGCATCAATCCGGGTAAGAACCGCATCCGCATGGCGCTGGTCGCCGAGTTAGACTCCTGTATCACGGCTGCCGAACGCCTGGCGCGTTTCGTCCGCAGTCTATCACCAGCCACCGTGAGCGATACCAGCGAATGATCAGACTCTACGGCATCAGCAATTGCGATACGATTAAAAAAGCCAGGCGCTGGCTCGATGGCCAACAGATCGAGTACCAGTTTCATGATTACCGCAAACAGGGACTGGAGCGCCAGCAGCTCGAAGCCTGGGTCGATGAACTAGGCTGGGAAGCGCTCCTTAACCGACGTGGGACCACCTGGCGGAAACTGCCTGACGCCAGCAAAGAGACACTCGATCGAGACCAGGCCGTGGCTCTGATGCTGGAACAACCGGCGATGATCAAACGTCCCCTGCTCGACCTTGGCGACAGCCGCAAACTTGGTTTTAAAGACACCGACTACCAAACTTACTTTAAATTGAATTTAACTTCTTAGTATTCAAAAAGATGAATACTAACATCGGAGATCCCTATGAGCGGCAACGTATTTTGTCTCGGCCTCGGCATCGGCACCCAGTCATCCAAAGGCGATTGGCTGGACGTTTTCTACCCCAAGCCAGTCTTTGAACCCAGTAGCACGTTGCTGAAAGCACTCAGCGATGCTATCGGCTATAAGGGTGGTAATCAGGTGTTCGTACTCGATAGCGACAGCCTGACCCAGGTTGCCGACGCCCTCGCCGCGGTGGATGCACAGGAGCAACTGACGATCTGCAACAGCCTTAAAGGTTCGGTTCAACCGCTGCTGCTGTGCATGCTCGCCGACGACGCCCAGCCCAGCTCGGTACCCGAAATCTACCTTAAATTACAGCTTATTTCACACCGCTTAGCTAAGCCTCACAGCATCAACCTCACCGGCATGTTTGGCCTGCTGCCCAATGTCGCCTGGACCAACCAGGGTGCAGTAGCGCTGGAGGATCTACCCCAGCGCCAGCTCGAAGCTCGCTGCAAAGGCGAATTGCTCGACGTCATCTCTGTCGATAAATTCCCCAAGATGGCCAACTATGTCGTCCCGAGCGGCGTGCGCATCGCCGCCACCTCAAGGGTCAGGCTGGGCGCCCATCTGGGAGAAGGCACCACCGTTATGCACGAGGGCTTCGTCAACTTTAATGCCGGCACGCTCGGTGCCAGCATGGTTGAAGGCCGTATCTCCGCCGGTGTCGTCGTCGGTAAAGGCTCAGACCTCGGCGGTGGTTGCTCCACCATGGGCACCCTGTCAGGCGGCAACAATGTCGTCATCGGCATAGGCGAAGGCTGCCTACTGGGTGCCAATGCCGGGCTAGGTATCCCTCTGGGTGACCGTTGCACCATCGAGGCCGGACTCTACGTGACTGCCGGATCTAAAGTGGTACTGCTCGACGATCAGAACCAGGATGTTGAAACGATCAAAGCAGGACTGCTGGCCGGTAAATCTGACCTTTTATTCCGTCGTAACTCCCTCAATGGCCGCATAGAAGTTAAGACCAACCAGTCCGCCATCGAACTCAATCACGAACTGCACGCAAATAACTGATCCGTTGTTGGTTAGCCGTAAACGAGCCTGCATGATCCCTGTAGCGCGGTCTTCAGCCTGACGATCCCCACTCTTTTCTAGCCTTGTCGGACTGCTTTCGACCTACAAGGATGTAGGAAGTGCGCCAAGCCCCTGGGGAACGGGCAGCGCCTATCCACAAAAAGCCAACCCACAAGGGACCGGCCCTAATAAAC
>JBLHND010000122.1:0-11147 GCA_047622605.1 Motiliproteus sp.
TCAGCCTGAAAAAGGCCCGCAGGGTCGAGCCAGGGATGGCGAGATTGACAGCTGAGGCAGGATGCCGAATCTGTCAGCCTCAGGCTGGATTTCATAGCGCCGCAGGCGCGTACCCGCAGGGCGGTTTCGTAGGGACGCGTTTTCTTTGCTTCGGTTTCTTTGTCGCGTACAAAGAAATGAAGCCGCCGGGAGGCGGAACCTCTCTTGATTACAAAGACAATAATTCAGAATAAACTTCTGCAACACTTAACTAGTACATAGCCTTTTTTATGTCTACCAAACGGCGCCGTCACTCTGTCATATTTTCTTACAGCTGCATCAAGCAGGGGGTTTTATTGGGATGAAAAACACAGCTTTTCAGATGCTTAGAGGGCTGGCATTTATATTGCTATGTTTTTTGAGTCGTGTTGTGAATGGTGTTGTGAGTCGTGTTGTAAACCGTTGACGGGGAGTCTGAGAAGCTTGGCGGTTATCGAAAGATGGCGGCTGCGGATGCGACGTCATCGTCCCTGTAGGACTGGAGATTTGATGTGTCTATCCATAAATTAATCTATGAGTCCTTGCCTTATTGCTATGTAGCGGCTGGCATCGCCATCTATGTCATTGGGTTCGCCTTTCCTGGTGTTTCTGTTGACGCCTTCTTTAAGAGCCCGCTTAGCTATCTGCTCGCCGCGTTGCTCTATGCGGCTGGCGCCAGGGTTTGGGTGGCTCGTTCGGCGTATCGACGCAAGAATTCCAGGCTGCGGGTGGAAAATCGAAAAGGGCTGTTTCAGTTTCCAGAAGGGCTTTATGAATATCTGCCTTTTATCTATCTGGCGCTGGGGTTGATGTTTATTTCGCAGGTTCCCGGGGTCTATGGTGGTATCACCGGCAGTGTCCTGTGTTTGGCCGGGGTGCTGGTTTGGATGATCAGGGCCATTTACCGTAGCCATGAGCCCGCTGGGGATCTGTGATAAATTTGCTGTTAGGCTCGCGGTTAGCGACCTGTTGCCGGTGTTTTTCTGGCAGGATGTGACGAGGGTGTCATCGATCTTGTACCCTGGTTATATTTTTTGAGTAAAGGGTCCTCGCTTCTTTTCTTTTCTTTTCTTTTATAGCAAGAGTTGCGGGCATAACGGGTAAGGCTACTACGATGGGGGTTTTCAGGCTCTGTGATACACACTGTCATTTGGATTTTTCTGAGTTCGACACCGTTCGTGATACGTTACTCAAGAGCTGCGTGTCTCTGGGGGTTGCGGCGATCGTGGTACCGGGCATCAGCGCTCAGCATTGGTCGAGAGTATTAGAGTTATGTGCCAGGGAGACGGTCCCGGGATCTCTGCTGCTCAAGCCGGCACTGGGTCTGCACCCCTGTTTTATGGCCGAGCATCGCGAACAGCAGTTGCCGCAACTAGAGGCGCTGTTACAGCAGCACCGAGTGGTCGCCGTCGGCGAGATAGGACTGGATTTCTGGAGTGCGGATGCCGATGTGGACGCTCAGACGCGGTTGTTTACTCGACAGCTGGCGCTGGCCAAGACATATCACTTACCGGTGCTGCTACATGTCCGCAAGGCCCACGATCAGGTGCTTAAGCAGCTGCGCCTCAAGAAGTTTGCTGGCGGGGGAATCGTGCATGCTTTTTCAGGGAGCCCGCAACAGGCCCAGCAATATGTTGACCTGGGCTTTAAGCTGGGTGTTGGCGGCGCGGTAACCTACACCCGCGCGCAGAGATTGCGCCGTACCCTGCAGCAGCTAGGGCCTGAGTCCTGGGTCTTGGAAACGGATGCGCCGGATATGCCTCTGGCAGGACGACAGGGGGCGCTTAATAGACCCGATTATCTGCCGGAGATCTTTGCGGTCTTACAGGAGGTGTTTGGGTGCTCGGCCGAACCGTTGGCAGCGCAGCTATGGCGCAATACCGAGGCGGTGCTGGGACTGTTGTCGGTCGATTTGTCGGTCGATTTGTTGGTCGATTTGGCGGTCGATTCAGAGGGCTAGTTCGTAGGCTGGGATGCAATCCCAGCAACATCCCAGCAACATCCCAGCGCTTACATCCCGACCATACCCCTTCATTCATCAATCGCTAAATTATCAGCACATGTCCTTAAACGGGTTGTCTATCTCCAGGCTGATCGGATGGCTGTAGCCGGGGATGCTGATTTTTTTAGAACTGATCTCGAGTTGATCGCCCTGGAGGACATTGTGACCGAACAAGTAGGTAGGGCGAGCGATTCCCTGGCACGCCTTTTGGTCGTATTCGGAAGCAGTCTTCTGGACCTTCTCGCGGCGGTGGTAGTACTCGGCCATCGCCTTCTTACCATGCTTGCGCTCCAGCATGGCGGTGACGATGTGAGGCGCCAGCATGGGGGCGCTGGCGTTGTTGCCGCCAAATCCCTTAGAGTTAAGCACAACGCTGTCCATCCCGGTGGTGCCTACTTCTATATGCTGTTGCTCAAAGCGTAGGTTAGAACGGTGTACATCATCGGCTACGGCATTCAGGGTGGAGATACCAGGAATATAACCGTACGCCCAGGTCCCCAGCGACAGCGATAACTGATCGCCACCAGCGGTACCCTGTGAGTGTCCGATGTAGCATTTGAGTGCGCTGACAATCCAGTTATCGATACCAAAGGCTTTAGCGGTCTCATTGATCACGTGGGACTCGGTGACGCGGTTCTGCGGGGTGCTGGTGCCGTGGGCTTGCACATAACTGCGCTGCCGCAGGGATTGCTCGCCGAGCATGCTCTGAACCAGGGCTGCGGATTTCCCCATGGTAATGTAGTTGCCGACACCGGGTGCGGCGATCGACTTCTTGTGGCCATCGGCGTTAACGAAGACCTCGGGCACGGCGCCAAAGATCTGTGCGCCCAGCTCTAATGCAAGGGTGTCATCGCAGAGGACGACGAATTGCGAGGACTCACCCATGGTGAAGCCGCAGTTGTCGGCGAAGGGCCGTGAGCAGCGACGCAGATCCTCATCGCTAAGCTCTGATTTGCCATCGAGCGCCATTAAGCCCTTAGCTTCGGCCAGCGCCCCCATGGCACGAAACCCTTCGATGACTTCTTGAGTAATCGGGGTGTCACTACCGCCCACCAGCACCAGTTTGCGTCGGCCGCTGCGAATATCATCGACGCCGCTGCGTAGGTTGTACAAGAAGGTCGCACAGGCACCCTGTGAGGATCCGGTACTGCCCAGGTTGCCGAGCAGATAAGCGTTGACGAAGTCAGCGGGCATCTGCCCATAACCCAGGGGCATCTGTTTGGAGGTGGTGCGTTTGCCCATGGAGGGGTACTTAAGCAGGCCGCCAAAGCCTTCATCATCCAGCTGGCCGATAGAGTTGCCGGCATAGACGGCCACCTGATCGGGCGGGAGGAGATCACGGATCGTCTCCCAGCTAATACCCATGCTGCTGATGGCATCCGAGGCACTATAGACGGTCATCTGCAGGTTGCGCGGATGGCTGCGTGATTGGTACAGGGTTCCGGGTCTGAATCCTGTTGGCAGCTGGCCTGCGGCGCGTACCGAGGAGGCTTTGAAATCCGGAAGGATGGTATCCAGTCCGCCGTTGACCGTGACCGTCACCGTTCCCTGTCCCTGATCGGACACCGTCCAGTTGGCTGGTAGCCTGCTGGGCAGTTGGCGCTTGTTGAGGATAAAGCACTGGCTACCCTGTTGCGTATGCAGTTGCGCCGGACGGTTAAAGGTCACGTTGTCGATGTCAAACCAGTCGGGATGGATCTTACGAATAAGGCTGTTGTTCAGCAGCAGAGGTTTAAAGCGGCTATCGAGTTGCTCCAGCGAGACTTCGACGCCAAAGCGGTCCAGCAGCTTGCCGTCCTGGTGATGGATCTCTCCCGTCAGCGTCGCCAGGCCCAGCAGGGTCGACTGCGCATCACCAGCAGAAAGCTTGTCCAGTATCAGGCGTCGGTAGGCATGATGAAATGAAGATCTTCCGGCAGGATTGACGCCGCCAAAGCCGACGATAACAGGTAAGTTGGACAACAATAACTCCTTAAGCGTAGTAGTAAGCCTACAGTAGGGAGGTATTTTATAAGTAGACTAGCTTGGTTGCTAGCTAAAAGATGGTTATCGAGGTTGCTTTATACTCAATTAATGTCTAAACGTCACATTAATGTGCGCATAAAGCGCTCTCTTTATTCCTGTCTTATAGGGCGATCCGTGATTAACGCAGCGCTTACCGATAGACTGGTAAACTGTCGAAAGCCGCTCACAAGCGCCTCGTTCGGGCTGGAAGCCCCGCGGAAAACAGACAGGACCTCTTCATCGGTACCCTGAGTTTAGTCGCCCTTTGTCCCGGTGATGCTCAGGGTGTTAAAAATGGTAATCTCTTGAAAAAAATGAAAAATAAAAAATTCTCAGCCTGTATGTATATGGCGTTCGGTATGCCAAACATTCCAACCATCTTTAAAGTGATGTGGATCGTTATCCCTGCGGTAGTCATCGCCCTGGCATTGCTGTTTGTTCCTGAGAAGGAGGAGAGGCATGAGGTGCCACCCTCGATGACGGTGCAGGAGAAAAAAGCACGTTTTCAAGCGCTTGTTTTACCTGCGGTCGACTCGGTCTATGCGCAACTGTTGGCGCAGTATCAGCAGGCCGAAAAACTGATCGAGTCCGGGGATGAAGATCAGCTGGCTGATCTGAAAGTGGAATACCGGGCCGCATCTAACCAGGCGCTATTGTCGGCGCTCAAGCCCCACCCTAAAAGCATCGCCTTGGCACAAGCGGCGATGGAGAGTTCCTGGGCGACGTCTCGGTTTTTCCGGGAAGCCAATAATATCTTTGGGGTGTGGTCGTTTGCTGCTGACGAGCCGCGAATTGCAGCCGCAGAGCAGCGTGGTGACAAGACCATCTGGTTGAAAAAGTACCCGAGCATCGAGGCCTCGATCAAAGATTATTACCGGGTACTGGCGCGAGGGGAGGCGTTTAAGGCGTTCAGAGCATTAAAGATGCAGACGAGTGATCCCTATGCATTGGTGACGAAGCTGGACAGGTATTCAGAGAAGGGTGCGGAGTACGCCGAGGAGCTGTCTTCTATGATTAGATTCAATAAATTTTATGTTCACGATTCTTAGGGTTCTCTCGCGGTCAAGGGTCAAGCGGTGTAGTGGTCAGGTGAAAGGCTCAAGCAAACAAACAGACAAATAAACAAATAGACAAGCAGACAAAGACAAAGGCTCGGCTACCCCTCTCTTTGCCTGGGCTGTTGCGCTTAACAAGGATGTTGGTATTATCTACGCGCCAAATATTTACATTTTTTTGAGGTCCTCAAGCCTCTGACGACTACCCTGCGAATGAGTCCGGCATAAAATGGCCTTCCAGGGAGGTGTTTCCTGTCTACGCCACGGCAATATTGAAGAGTCGGCAGCTGTCGCTTTTCTCTTTACTATCGGTTCTCGTTAACAACGGTTCTCGTTAACATCGGTTCTCTTTTACACAAACTCTCTTTTACACTGCAGGCGCGTTTATTCGCCAGGGTGTAATTGCGTACAGCTCCTCGGTAATGATCCGTTATAGGCGTCATTCGAGCATGGTTTCGGAAATAATATGGTCCTATCTTTAAGAAAAAACTGGTTTAGCAATGTGCGTGGTGATCTGCTCGCAGGCATGGTGGTAGCGCTCGCGCTAATACCCGAAGCGATTGCCTTCTCGATCATAGCGGGGGTAGATCCCAAGGTAGGCCTGTATGCCTCCTTCTGCATCGCCGTGGTGATTGCCTTCGTAGGCGGCCGTCCAGGGATGATCTCTGCGGCGACCGGCGCTATGGCGCTACTGATGGTGCTGCTGGTCAAAGAGCATGGCCTGGAGTATCTACTGGCGGCTACGCTGCTGACGGGCGTGCTGCAGATCGGCGCGGGTTATTTGAAACTCGGCTCACTGATGCGCTTTGTGTCACGCTCAGTGGTGACGGGTTTCGTCAACGCCCTGGCTATTCTCATTTTTATGGCACAGCTACCCGAGCTGACAGACGTCACCTGGCATGTCTATGCGATGACGGCGGGGGGGCTGGGCATCATTTACCTGTTCCCCTATATCACCAAATCGATTCCCTCGCCGCTGGTTACCATCGTCGTGCTGACGGCCATTGCGATGATCTTTGGCCTGGATATTCGCACCGTCGGGGATATGGGCGAGCTGCCCGACACCTTGCCGATCTTTCTGTGGCCCGATGTCCCTCTGACGTTCGAGACCCTGATGATCATCTTCCCTTATTCCGTCTCTCTGGCGATCGTGGGCCTGCTGGAATCGTTGATGACGGCGACGATTGTTGACGATCTGACCGATACGACCAGTGACAAAAACCGTGAGTGTAAGGGCCAGGGGGTCGCTAACATAGCCTCAGGATTGATCGGCGGCATGGCCGGATGCGCCATGATCGGTCAATCGATCATCAATATAAAATCAGGGGGTCGGGGCAGGCTGTCAACGCTTTCAGCCGGTCTGCTTTTGATCGTGATGGTGGTGTTTATGGATGAATGGGTGGCGCAGATTCCGATGGCAGCCCTGGTTGCGGTGATGATCATGGTCTCCATAGGCACCTTTAGCTGGGAATCATTGCGTAATTTGAAAACCCACCCCCTGAGCAGTAATATCGTCATGATCGCCACGGTTGGCGTTGTCGTCGTCACTCACAACCTTGCCTTTGGTGTGTTTGTCGGTGTGCTGCTGGCGGCCATGTTCTTCGCTAATAAAATAGCCCACTTCAAGTATGTCTATTCCGAGATCGATGCCACGGGTACCCAGCGGACCTATAGAGTGATAGGTCAGGTGTTCTTCGCCTCGGCTGACAAGTTTGTTGATTTTTTCGATTTTAAAGAGGTCTTGGACAAGGTAACTATCGATCTGAGTCAGGCGCATTTTTGGGATATCACCTCCGTTTCTGCATTAGACAAGGTGGTGCTCAAGTTTCGTCGCGAAGGCACCGAGGTCGAGTTGATCGGGCTCAATGAGGCCAATGCGACCATCGTCGATCGCTTCGCCGTTCACGATAGTCGCGAAGATGTTGAGAAGTTGATGGGTCATTAAGGGAGAGAGTCAAATGACAAATGTAGTTGCTTGTATCGATGGTTCAGACGCTTCATCCGCCGTATCCGATTATGCCGCCTGGGCCAGTCTGCGCCTTGAGGCACCTCTGGAATTCTTACACGTCCTGGACAAGACCGCTTACCCCGTTGAGCGTGACCTGAGCGGCAGTATCGGTCTGGGCTCCCGAGAAGAGCTGCTGGGCGAATTGGCGAATACCGATGAGAAGCTTAGCAGGCAAGCGATGGAACTCGGGCGAGCGATGCTGGACGCCGCCAGGCAAAAGGCGATCGCCGACGGCGTTGCCGAGCCCAAATGTACCCAGCGCCATGGGATCCTAGGAGAAACCCTGGTCGAGATGGGAGAGCGGATTCGACTGTTGATCCTGGCTAATCACACTCAAAACCATCATGAGCATCTCGGCAGTCATCTCGAAGAAGTGGTTCGTAAAACCCATCGTCCGACGCTCATCACTCCCGCCGAATTCAAAGCCCCCCAGCGAATCCTGATCTGCTTCGACGGCAGTGACACCACCAGGAAGGCGGTAGAAATGGTTGCCGACAGCCCACTGTTTCGTGGCATATCCTGCCATCTGCTGATGGTGGGAGAAGCGAGTGCAACCCATAAAAAGCAATTATCCTGGGCACAAACCACTCTGGAAGCGGCTGGCTTTGATGCACCCGTAAAGATCATGGATGGCGACATCGAAGCGGTACTGACGGATTATGTGTCCGTCCAGGGTATCGATATGCTGGTGATGGGGGCTTACCGGCACTCCGTCCTGCATCGGTTTATCCTGGGTAGTACCACCACCAGTATCATCCGTAAGGTCTCGATCCCCGTCCTACTGCTGTGATTCACAGTCCCCTCTGAGAGAGCCTGCCCGCAGGTAATCTCTTCCATAGATACCTGGCCTGAAGAAAGGCCCGGTATCTGTTAATTGTGCGAACAGTTAATTCTGCATCACTGTTTTTGTAAGCAAATCTTTGTTCCGCCTCATCCATTGCTCGACCCTGCGGGCCTTTTTAAGGTTGAATTTCATCGGCTTAGAAGAAGGGTGGGCGTCACCCTGATAGCGTGGTTGCCGCTGCAAGCCTTTCAACAGACTACCTGATTACCCACGAAAATCAGGATCGTAGGCTGGGATGCAATCCCAGCAACACTTCTCCAGATACGCGGGCTTATGTGCAGGTTCTCATAGACCAGTGAAAGCTGGGATTGCATCCCAGCCCAACTCGCCTAACTAATGACAGTTACTGCTGAGACTAACCAAATAGCAAAAATGGCCAGTAATCCAAAAGCGACGTTTTTAGTTACATTAGTATATTTGAATAACAAACTTGCACCTACCGCAGCGGTTACCGCGACAATTGACCAACGTAAGAAAGTTAAACCCTCACTTTGTTCAATCGCTAGTGAGTCAACACCGTAGATCATAAACCACACCAATAAAGGTAGCGCGAAGGCAATGGTAGTATCAAAGGTGTTTGATGCCAACGGGTTGGCAACCGCATCTTCGTAATTACCATTACGCGCATCTTTAACGGATAACAATAAGTCAGGAATGGATGAAGCCGCTGAGCCTAAGATCAAACCAGAGAAGAATGCGGGTACACCCATAATATCGGCAGCACCAACCACACCCTCTACTAAGAGATGTGAGGCACCTGTTATAATGGCTGTTGCGCTAGCGATTACTACCAATGCGCGGGTAAGGTTAAAGTCTTTGTTGCCGAAAAATAGGCTGTTAAAGTTAAAGGATAAAATGTTACCAACGATACCGCGGTCATTAATTTCTTCATATTCATAATCGTCATCAGCTACATGACCTCGGCTGTCGATATATAAGTGAATACCGTAACCAATATAAATTGCATTCAAAATCACTGCCATAATAATCGTAAAGGCATCAAAGCTTAAGAAGTAAATAAGAGCGATTTCTGCTGTTAATACCCAAAATAGATCACGAAGTAGCGCGTTCTTGTTTAAAGAAATACGATCAACTTTATTACCTTTATCGTCTTTCGCAAGCAAAATAGACAGGGCAGGAATAACACAGCCATTAAAAATAGCCGAGCCAGCCGTAACGCCTAAGCCCACCATCACCATACCAGGATCGTTAAAGAAAAATAAACAGGAAACCACAACAGCCATTTCTGGCATGCTTGAACCTATAGCGTTAACCGTAGCACCCTTAACACCTGCTGGCATATTTCGGCCAAGATAGCTTGCTGATTGTTCGAAAGTATCGCAGGAATATTTCAATACATAGCAAGCAAGTAAAATCAAGGCAAAAGGCCACACGGAATCATATAATTCCATAAATCTCCATTGTTCATTAATTGGTGGATTTGGTAGGGGCACTTATTTTTTTCATTAAATGAGTACCTATGCAGTATCGATATCGGCAGTATGATATGTCATTTCACTGATGTAACGACTATTTTATCATGTTAAAAAAATTAATTTACCTATCGCTTAGCATCTCTTTGTTTTAATTGAGTTTACTGCTGGTTTATTGGTACTCAAAACCCTTGATAATCTGTTGCAATGCGGGTGACTACCCAGAAAAAGCGCCTGTTTGACTGGAATGCGCGGCAAGCCCGTACGTCTAGTGCGGGGATGAATAGCGCGGGGATGAATAGCGGAGGAGGCGAAGCCCCTTAGCGTGGTCTAGCTGGATGCTCAATATCCTGTCGAACAACAGAAGGCTGTCCCTGACAGCCCAGGATCAGCCAGCGAACGCTCCATTGATTGGCTCACCGAACCATATATAACCAAGACTGTTTCATCGGGTAGCCAAAAAGCAGCTCTTTAACCCCGGCTAGACAGCGATCGGCCGCTTTTTTAGCCTTCTCTGCACCACATCTGTAGAGATCTGTTTCAATGCCCTTTAATAATACCCAAGAAATGCGCCTGTTTGACGACATCTCACCTACATAAAGGGCCAGCGGCTATACTTGACCGCCCAGGAGCGTGGCCGCTTTATCGACGCCGCCCAGCACGAAAGCCCCGCCAATCGTCTTTTTTGCCAGCTCTTACACTACACCGGCTGCCGACCGTTTAAGGTCTGCAATTAACCGCTGCGCGCGTCAGGATTGAGGAGCGCGCCATTGTGATACGGAGCCTTAAGAAACATGCCACTGACCGCCAGGGACGTGTTAAGCGGCCACAGTATCAACAACTATCCTGATATAGAGGGGGGGTCCGCGGTGTCCTGATCGAATATCTGGATCTGGTGTTTGACATCAGACAGCGCCAACAGCGAGGCCACGGCGTGACCGACCGGTTATGGTCCATGAGCCGTACCACCGCTTATCGGCTGGTTAAGCGAGTGATGGAGCGCGCGGGCATCGAGGGCGCACAGGCGACCGGCAAGGGCTTGCGCCATGCGTTCGGGGTAGCGATGTTAACCGGTAAAACCCCCATGCCCTTACACCTGCTCGCGCAAGTGATGGGGCACAGCAGCAGTTCGACCACGGAGATTTATACCCAGCTGGTCGGGGTTGAGCGCCGACAGGTGGTGATGAATGCCTGGAAGCGGTAAGCCCACAAGATAAACGTTTTGTTGGCGAAGCAGGGCGGTGCTCTG
Source organism: Motiliproteus sp. (assembly GCA_047622605.1). Taxonomy (GTDB): domain Bacteria; phylum Pseudomonadota; class Gammaproteobacteria; order Pseudomonadales; family Balneatricaceae; genus Motiliproteus. The sequence goes on from JBLHND010000122.1 coordinate 10,614, forward strand.
CAGGCGGCTTAAATCGCTGGCGTTGCTTCGCTGGTTTAACAACCACCGCCAGCGGTGTTGCTCTCTGGCGAACTCACTGCCCAGGATGGCGTTGGTAAAGGCTTGGCGGGATCGCTGTATCGCCCATGCTCCAGATTAATCCGTTCGACGGCAAACTTCTCGAACACCGAAGCTTCAATCATCCGTTTACGGACTTCAGCTCCCGGTATTCCTTGCTATCAGGATCGGCATATCGCTGCTTATCGTTTAAGAGGCCTCTGACGCAGTCAGGAATATATGAAGGCGTGCTCAGTGACCTATGTACGAGAATCAAACTGAAGAGCCTATAAGTATAAAAACCGCAAACAATCAGCGGATTACCCATCAAGTGGTGGGCTGGCAACCCTGTTGTTGATGTCTCATCTTACAGAAAAATAATGATAATTTTTTTTAAAATGGGTCAGTATTACTTATGATTTTACTAAAATAAAAAGTCAGCCCTTGTTTCAGCTTTTTATGTGGCCAGCTGCTTTTCGTCGATCTCTGTCAGACGTT
>JBLHND010000123.1:0-10864 GCA_047622605.1 Motiliproteus sp.
ACAATGGGGAATGTCGTCTACTGGCAATACTGTCGTATGACAGTGGCTACCCATTAGCTGGTGGTAATCAAACACCAAAAACCCCAAGCATCTCCGCAACACTTAACTGGGACATAGCCATAAAAAAGCCCAAGCAGACGCCTGTGTCAGCGCCTGCTTGGGCTACGGTCGGTCAGGCTGTCAGACTACCGTTTAGCCTTCGAAAGCTTTACGTGGGCTGGATACACCCGTTGCAGCGTTGCCCTGGAGGTAGGCCAGCATAGTGTCGGCATCGGAGACTTCAAACGGGTCAGACTCGCAGTTATCGGCAAAGCCTGCTTCGGCAAAGACTTTTTCTACTTTGCAGTCATTGACCAGCATCGAATAGCGCCAAGAACGCATGCCAAACCCAATGTTTGACTTGTCGACCAGCATACCCATCTTGCGGGTGAATTCACCGTTACCGTCAGGCAATAAGAACACCTTCTGCTGGCCAGAATCCTTGCCCCACTTAAACATCACAAACGCATCGTTCACGGAAACACAGATAATCTCATCAACACCCTGAGCCTTGAACTCCTCATAGAGTTCCTCATAGCGAGGTAGATGGGTGGATGAACACGTGGGCGTAAAGGCACCCGGTAACGAGAAGACCACCACTTTCTTGCCTGCAAAAATATCTTGGGTGGTCTTATCTTCCCAGCGAAAGGGGTTTGGCCCCTCGACAGATTCATCACGAACACGCGTTTTAAAGGTGACTTCAGGTACATTCTCTACTAAAGACATAAGCTGCTCCACTGGTTTGGTAACTATTAGGAATTCACTATAAGCCCGCACCGTTAATCAGTAAATTTGCAAATATTGATTATTGCGATCTAAAATACTGAACATCAGCTTTAGCATCAAAAACAGCGAGTGCCAGACTACATGATTTCCATCAAACAGCTCAGCTATGCACTCGCAGTAGAGAAAACACTGCACTTCAAGAAAGCTGCGGAACTCAGCAACATCAGCCAATCGGCGCTGAGCACTTCTCTCAATGAACTTGAAAAGAAGCTAGGGCTACAGATTTTTGAAAGGGATAACAAGAAGGTGTTGATCACCGCTGTCGGCAAACAGGTACTCGAGCATGCCCATCAAATTTTATTACAGGTAGAAGACTTACAACACCTGGCCGATAGCCAGAGAAATCCGCTGAGCTTCCCCCTGACCATCGGTATCATTCCTACCATTTGTCCCTATCTGCTCCCCAAGATATTACCGGTTCTGAACCTGAGATATCCAAAATCTCAGCTGACGATTGTCGAAGATCAGTCGCAGGTACTGGTAGATCGGGTCAGACGCGGCGAAATAGACGCGGCAATATTGGCACTACCCTACCCCTGTGAAGGCCTGCTAAGTATGGAATTCTGGCAGGAGGACTTTTACTGGGTAGCGCTGAAAGGGGAAAAACATGCACAACAGCAAGAGGTTTGCAGCGACGAGTTGAGCCACTGTAATTTAATGCTGCTAAAAGAAGGGCACTGCCTGAAAGAGCACATCCTGGAAGCCTGTAGATTGCCAGAGCAGGCCGCCAACCAGGGTTTTGGCGCTACCAGCCTCAATACGTTGATCCAAATGGTGCTGGGGAAACTAGGGACAACCCTGGTTCCGGAGATGGCCATGGACCCCCTCATTTCTCAGCACGAAGCGCTTGCAGCCGTGCATTTGAATGAACCTGGCCCACACCGCCGAATCGCCTTTATTTTGCGTCCAAATTATACGCGCACCTCCAGTATTGAAGCCTTGATAGAGGTCTGTAAAGCAGCGTTGACGCTGAACAAGGGATCCTGATTACCTAGCAGCCTGGCTAAGGCTCTACGCCCCTGTGGATGTTAGCAACGACGCTTAAGCATCCAATCTAACCCCGATTCCCAGCACCCCACCCCCATTGTGGATACTGTTCCGCTAATCGACCTGCCCTGACAGCAGATATCGGCATCCTGACTCGGCGTTCCGGCTATTCCTGCTGATCCAGGCTCGGCGGGATAAAGTGGGAAAGGGCCTGCTGATCCTTGTCAGCCATCAGGACAAAACCTTAACCCAAAGCATAAAGACGCACTTTATATCAGAGTATTTTCTAAAAACCTTTCTTTTTATAGTCCTATAAATAACAATGCTTTTGTTCTTGACGGAAGTCAAATACAGGACACTGCTAAGGGAATAGAGTCGACCTCGATAACAAGTCCATACGAACGTCGTGGGCAAAGAGTTAGATCAATCCAGTTAGATCAATCAGGACGATCCTTGATGTCACAGCGCACTTTCAACCCCTCCCGCCGCCAGCTGTTCAGGGGTGACACCGGCACGAAACGGCTGCCGATACGTCCGCCATGGAGCCTGGCCGAAACCGACTTTATCCGTGACTGCAGCCGCTGCGGCGACTGCATCGCGCAGTGTCCCGAGGCGATCCTGGTCAAAGGCTCCGGCGGTTTCCCTGAAGTCAATTTTCAGCAAGGAGAATGCAGCTTTTGCGGGGACTGTGTGGTCAGCTGCTCGGCAGCCGTTTTTAAGCCCATCGACACCGCTCCCTGGTCCCATAAAGCGGTCATCGGTGAGGGCTGCATCACCCGCCAGCAGGTGGTTTGCCGCAGCTGTATCGAGCAGTGCGAACCCGAGGCTCTCTCCTTAACCCTGCAGCTGGGCGGTGTGGGCATCCCCAGCATTGATACCGAACTGTGTAATGGCTGTGGTGCCTGCGTCGTGGTCTGTCCGACCCAGGCGATCAGTATTCAGCAGCCTAAGCACTCATCCAGCGCTTCATCCAGCGCTTCATTCAGCAGCCCATCAAAAACTAACAACGCCTAGGAGGCTGATAGCCGATGCCACTTTCCGAACAGCTTCACCCTCAGCACTCCCAGCGGCAGCCTCTGAAAAAATCAGCACCGGCCAGCAACCCCGAGCTGTTTGATATCACCGGCATGGTGGTACGCACCCTGCCAGCCAGTACCGCAGCACTCGTTGTAAGCCTTAAGCAGCTCAAGGGCGTGGAAGTTCACGCCATCGGTGACGAGGGCAATCTGGTAGTCACCGTCGAAGAGCTTAACGGTGAAAAATTCGCCATCAAGACCATAGAAACGATCAACAACATGCCCGGCGTCCTCTCGACCTCACTGGTATACCACCATGATGAAACCGACAGTGCACTCGCAGGAGAAACACCATGAAGCTAACCAGACGAGCGTTCGTGAAAAGCAATGCCATTGCTGCCACAGCCGTCGCAGCGGGGGTTGCTGTCCCCGCCTCTGCCACTAACCTGCTGGCAAAATCCAGCGACACCGAGATCCGCTGGGACAAAGCCCCCTGCCGCTTCTGCGGTACCGGCTGCAGTGTGCTGGTCGGCACTCAGAAGGGCCGCGTGGTGGCGACCCAGGGAGACCCCGATGCGCCGGTCAACAAGGGGCTGAACTGTATCAAGGGCTATTTCCTGTCCAAAATCATGTACGGCGAAGACCGCCTGACCACCCCCCTGCTGCGCATGACCGATGGCGAATACGACAAGGAGGGCGAGTTCACGCCGATCTCCTGGGATGCCGCCTTCGACATCATGGCCGAGAAGTTCAAGGCCGCGATCAAAGAGAAAGGCCCGACGTCGGTCGGCATGTTTGGTTCCGGGCAATGGACCGTCTGGGAAGGGTACGCCGCCTCCAAGTTGTTCAAGGCCGGCTTCCTGTCCAACAACATCGATCCCAACGCCCGGCACTGTATGGCGTCCGCGGTGGGTGGCTTTATGCGCACCTTCGGTATCGATGAGCCTATGGGCTGCTACGATGACCTGGAACATGCCGACGCCTTCGTGCTCTGGGGCTCTAATATGGCCGAGATGCACCCAATCCTCTGGTCGCGGCTGACTGATCGTCGCCTGAGTAACCCCGAGGTGCGCGTGCATGTGCTGTCGACCTACAAGCACCGCAGCTTCGAGCTCGCCGACAACGGCATGATCTTTACCCCACAGACGGACCTGGCGATCCTCAACTATATCGCTAACTACATCATTCAGAGCGGCAGCGTTAACCAGGATTTCCTGGACAAACACGTCAATATCCGCGAGGGGATCACCGACATCGGCTACGGCCTACGTCCGACCCACCCCCTGCAGCAGAAGGCCAAGAACCCTAACAAGGGGAGCTCCGAGCCGATGGACTTTGACGCCTATGCCAAGTTTGTCAGCGACTATACCCTGGAGAGTACCGCCAAGCTGTCCGGCGTCCCCGAGCATAAACTGCTGGAAATGGCCAAGCTGTACGCCGACCCGAGCAAGAAAGTGGTCTCCTACTGGACCATGGGCTTCAATCAACACACTCGGGGGGTCTGGGCCAACAACCTGATGTACAACGTTCATCTGTTGACCGGCAAGATTTCCACCCCCGGCTCCGGTCCCTTCTCGCTCACGGGGCAACCCTCAGCCTGCGGTACCGCGCGCGAAGTGGGCACCTTCTCCCATCGCCTGCCGGCCGATCTGGTCGTCACCAATCCTGAGCACCGCGCCACCGCCGAGAAAATCTGGAAACTGCCTGCGGGTGCTATTCCCGCCAAGCCCGGCTACCACGCGGTACAGCAGAACCGGATGCTCAAAGACGGCAAGCTCAACGCCTACTGGACCATGTGCAACAACAACATGCAGGCCGGCCCCAACATGAACGAGGAGGCTTATCCTGGTTATCGCAACCCCGATAACTTTATCGTCTGCTCCGACCCTTATCCCACCGTCACCGCTCAGGCCGCCGATCTGGTGCTGCCCACGGCGATGTGGGTCGAAAAAGAGGGTGCCTACGGCAACGCCGAACGTCGCACCCAATTCTGGCGCCAGCAGGTTGCTGCACCTGGGGAGGCCAAGTCCGATCTATGGCAGCTAGTGCAGTTCTCTAAACGCTTCACCGTCGAGGAGGTCTGGCCCGAAGAATTGCTCGTCCAGAATCCCGAGTACCGGGGTAAGACCCTGTACGAGGTACTCTATGCCAACGGCCAGGTCGATCAATTTCCCCTCAGCCAGACCGCCGAGGGGTTCGATAACGACGAGGCTAAAGAGTTTGGATTCTATATTCAGAAGGGGCTGTTCGAAGAGTACGCCAGCTTCGGCCGCGGCCATGGCCATGATCTGGCCCCCTTCGACATGTACCACAAGGCTCGCGGCCTGCGCTGGCCGGTTGTCGATGGCAAGGAGACCCTGTGGCGCTTCCGCGAAGGCTACGATCCCTACGTCGATAAGGGTACTGACTTTCAGTTTTACGGCAAGCCCGATGGCAAGGCGGTGATCTTCGCCCTACCCTACGAGGCCCCCCCTGAGTCTCCGGATGCCGAGTTTGATCTCTGGCTCTGTACCGGGCGTGTTCTCGAGCACTGGCATACCGGCACCATGACCCGCCGGGTGCCTGAGCTGTACCGGGCCGTTCCGAATGCGGTGGTGTTTATGCACCCTGAAGACGCCAAGAAACGCGGGCTCAGACGTGGTCAGGATGCCAAGGTGGTCTCGCGCCGCGGCGAAATCAACATCAGGGTAGAGACCCGTGGCCGTAATCGTCCACCCGAGGGACTGGTCTTTATCCCCTTCTTCGACGCCGGCCGCCTGGTCAACAAGCTCACCCTGGATGCCACCGACCCGCTGTCGAAGCAGACCGACTTCAAGAAGTGTGCGATCAAGATCGTTAAGGCCTGAAGTCTGAGTGCGACGGACGTCATTCTATTTGCCAAACCCGCTGCCAAGCGGGGGGAGAAAATCATGAAAAAAACAACACGGGTCCTCGCTGCGGCCATCGCCTTGGGCAGCTTGGCGCTGCCCTTTACCACCTTCGCCGGCATCGGCGGGCTCGAATCGCTCCGTGGCATCCAGGAACTGGACGTCATCGACAACGCACCGCTGATGCCCAAAAACAGTGACACCGACATCCTGGTCGAACGTAATTACGTCCAGCAACCGCCGATTATCCCTCACGATATTCGCAATTATAAGACCGATCTGCGCAGCAATAAATGTCTGTCCTGCCACAGCTGGGACCGGTACAAAGCGTCGGGGGCGACGAAGGTCAGCCTGACCCATTTCAACACCCGTGAAGGTCATGCCCTGGCGGATATCTCCCCCAGACGGTATTTCTGTCAACAATGCCATGTCCCGCAAGCTAACGCCAAGCCGCTGATTGAAAACGACTATCAGTCCTCCCGCGATCTTGTCGAATAAGAGCTGATCGATTAGGCGGTCACTATCGAATTAGCCAATGACTGAAAAAGGAATTATGCAATGAGTGAAAAAAAACCTGGCGCCATCCGCCGTCTGTGGGGCGCCTTGACCAGTCCGGCAAAAGCGGGCCTCGGCGTCTTGTTGCTGGGCGGTTTTGTTGCAGGGGTTATCTTCTGGGGCGGTTTCAACACCGCACTGGCGCTGACCAACGAGGAGACCTTCTGCATCAGCTGTCACGAGATGCGCGATAACGTGTTCGCCGAACTCAAGGAGACGGTCCATTACAGCAACCGTTCCGGTGTGCGGGCGACCTGTCCCGACTGTCATGTGCCCAAGGAGTGGGCCTATAAGATGATGCGTAAGATCCAGGCCAGCAAAGAGGTGTGGGGCAAGATCACCGGGGTGATCGATACGCGGGAGAAGTTCCAGGAGCATCGGGGCGTGATGGCCGCGCGTGAGTGGGCCCGGATGAAAGCCAACGACTCACGCGAGTGCCGTAACTGTCACAGCATGGAATCGATGGATTACACCGAGCAGGGAGCCCGAGGCTTTAAAGAACACGAAGGCGCCCTGGCCAGCGGCGAGAAGACCTGTATCGACTGCCATAAAGGGATCGCCCACCAGCTCCCCGATATGTCCGGAATTAAGGGCTGGGATCACTGATCGAGCTCTGTGGATGATCTTCTTTTGTGGGTCGGGCTGTAGTCGGGCTTCAGGCCTACGCGCGTTTCGGCTTATTCAGACTCAGCATGCTGCAGCTGGTACAGCGCCCTGATCTCATCGGCCCAGATCGATGAATCGATGGTTTCCAGCACCATCGGAATGCCATCGAAGCGTGGATCGCGCATGATAAATTCGAAGCAGTCCCAACCGATAAACCCCTGCCCCAGGCTCTGGTGGCGATCGACACGGGTGCCGAAATCGACCTTGGCATCATTGAGGTGCATCGCTCGCAGGTACTCAAAACCGACGATCCGCTCAAACTCGGCGAAGGTTTTCTGGCACGCATCAAACCCCCTCAGATCGTAACCGGCAACAAAACTATGGCAGGTATCGAGGCAGACGCCGACGCGGGACTTATCCTCCACGCCGTCGATAATCTGTGCCAATTGCTCGAATTTATACCCCAGATTACTGCCCTGGCCGGCGGTATTTTCGATCACGGCGGTCACCCCCTCGGTCGCATCCAGGGCGATATTGATCGACTCGGCGACCCTGTCCAGGCAGTCGCTCTCACTCAGCTGTTTGAGGTGGCTGCCCGGATGAAAATTGAGCAGTGTTAACCCCAGCTGCTGGCAGCGCTGCAGCTCGTCGATAAAGGCCGCGCGCGATTTTTGCAGCGCCTCGGCCTCGGGGTGGCCCAGGTTGATCAGGTAGGAATCATGCGGCAAGATCTGTCCGGGTTGGTAATCATACTGTTCACAGTTGGCCTTGAACGCCTCGATACTCTGGGGTGTCAGCGGTTTGGCATCCCAGCGGCGCTGGTTTTTGGTGAACAACGCAAAGGCTCTGGCACCGAGTGCGTGGGCATTAAGGGGGGCGTTCTCTACCCCCCCGGAGGCACTGACATGGGCTCCAACAAACTTCATAGCACGTTCTCCTGCGAATCAGCGCGCAGTATACCGATCTTAATCACCCTCAGGGCCGTTCGGTGGCCATTATCAATCGATCTAAGTCTCAGATTGACAACATTCTGTGTTATACCTTGCGTCCTGAACGGTAATTGTCCGCCGCCTGGTGGCCAACCTACTTTTTAAACAAACCAGAGCGCAGGCCGATTATGGACATGGGTACTATTATTTTTTGGGTGTTGCTCCTGGCGACGATCTTCTACGTGATCTCGGTTTACAACCGCCTGGTCAGTCTCAGGCAGCGCTATCTGAACGCGTTCAGCCAGATCGAGGTGCAACTCAAGCGGCGCTATGATCTGATTCCTAATCTGATCGAAACAGCCAAAGCCTATATGAGCCATGAACGCGAGACCCTGGAGGCCGTTGTTAAGGCCCGCAACGAGGCCTCCTCCCGGCTCAGTGGCGCGGCGGCAGACCCGACCAGCGCGGCATCGATCGGTAAACTGGCAGGCGCAGAGGGCGCGCTACATTCGGCCATGGGCAAGCTCAATCTGGTGATGGAAGACTACCCGGAACTCAAGGCCAACGAGAACATGATGCAGCTCTTCGAAGAACTCAGCAGCACCGAAAACCGGGTTGCCTTTGCGCGGCAGGCGTTCAATGATGCCGTGACCCGTTACAATATTTTTCGCCGCAGTTTCCCGCCTCTGTTCTTCGCCCCCACCTTCGGCCATAAACAAGATGCCACCCTGCTGGAGTTTGCAGACAGTGCCGAGATTCAGGTGGCACCCAGAGTCAGTTTCTAATCAGCTAGCGAGCAGAGTGAGTAGCTGACGATGGTCGACTTTTTCAACCAGCAGGATCAGGCCCGACGTAATACCAGCCTGCTAGTGGTGCTGTTTCTGTTCGCCGTCGGCACCCTGATCGCGCTAACGAACCTGCTGGTGATGCTAGCCCTGTGGGGACTCAGTAGCAGCGTCGATGGCAGCATCAGCGGGCTGGTCTACCAGGGTCCGGGCGCACTCCTGGTGCAGTTCGATTGGCAGCGCTTTGGCCTGATCAGCCTGGGTGTCGGGGCCACGGTGTTCTGCGCCATCCTTTACCGCTGGCTACAGCTGGCCGAGGGCGGTAAGGCCGTCGCCGAGTCGCTGGGAGGACAGCGCATCCAACCCAATACCGATGACCCGGAACAACGACAGGCGCTTAACCTGGTCGAGGAGATGGCGATCGCCTCGGGCATGCCGGTCCCTCCAGTTTACCTGCTACCCCTGGAATTCGGCATCAATGCCTTTGCCGCAGGTAACACCCCGGCGGATGCGGTGATAGGGCTGACCCAGGGGTGTATAGAGCGCTTGGACAGACCCCAGCTGCAGGGCGTTATCGCCCATGAGTTCAGCCATATTCTAAACGGCGATATGCGGCTTAATCTGCGGTTGATCGCGATCCTCTACGGCATCGTTTTTATCGGTTCGATCGGGGAACTGATGCTGCGTGTTGGCCTGGTCCGCGGACAGCGCTCGAGCAAGAGTGCTAAGGGACGGCTGGGGGTGTTCGGGCTGGGGCTGGGGCTGATGATGATCGGCTGGCTGGGCACGCTGTTCGGCAAGCTGATCAAGGCTTCGGTCAGCCGCCAACGTGAATTTCTGGCTGACGCCTCGGCGGTACAGTTCACCCGTAATCCTCAGGGGATCGCCGATGCCTTCAAGGTGATCGGCGGGCATCAGTATGGTGCCGAGTTGCTGAGTCCCGCCAGTGCCGAGGTCAGCCATCTGTTTTTTGGCCAGTCATTCAAGTCCCTCTCAGGGCTGTTCGCCACCCACCCGCCGCTGCTCGAACGCATCCTGCGGCTCGAACCCGACTGGGATGGCAGCTATATCTATCCAAGGCCCAGCGAGATCAAGAAACAGCAACAACAGCAACAAGTACGCGAGCAGCACCGACGTCAGCAACGCCTAGAGGCGCTGCAACTCGGCGTGATCCTCGCCGGTGGACCTGCTGATCTGCTGACCGCAGCCGATACGCAGGCGACGATTGGCGACAGCCTTCCCGCCAACCTGCATGCCCAGGCTCAGGAACCTCTGGGGGCGATGGCGCTGGTGCTCTGCTTGTTACTCTTCCATAAGGAGAGTTCTCAGGAGGGCAACGAGGAGGAGATCCGCAACAGCCAATGGCGCTCGATCGGGCAACTACCCGTCCAGGGGATCTTACCGTTATGCCAGCAACTGCTGCCGGATATCCAGAAACTGCCGCGCTCACTGCAGATGCCTCTGGCCCAGCTTTGCCTGCCCGCGCTCAAATGCCTCTCCTTGGAGCAGTACCAAGCCTTTAAGAAAACCCTGCTGCGGGTGATCCGTGCCGATCGACACACCGATCTGTTTGAATGGTGCCTGTACCAGGTGGTTCGCCACTATCTGGCACCTGAGTTCGAGAAACAGCCCAACCGCCCAGCCAAATACAGCCAGCCGCAGCAGGTCAGCCAGGCTTATCTGCTGGTGGTGTCACTGCTGGCCCACCAGGGCCACACCCAGCTTAAGGATGCCGAAAGGGCGTTTAATAGAGCTGTTACCAGTGTTGGACTCTATAACCTGCGGCTGCTGCCTGACGCGGAATGCGAACTAAACGCGTTTATCCAGGCGGTTAACCGCCTAGCGGCCAGCAAGCCGCTGCTAAAGCAGCGACTGCTGAAGGGTTTGACGCTCTGTGCCCGCCAGGATAAGCAGATCACTCCAATAGAAAATGAAATTATCGCCAGCATAGCGGCGATCATGGATTGCCCCCAGCCCCTTCTTACCCTTAACGGAAGTACCCTTAACGAAAGTACCCTTAACGAAAGCATCCTGAATTAACGCTTAGCCAGGCGTTCATTCTCTAGGGCTGCGGCCGTGATCTCCGCATAGAGGCTGATCACCTGGGCGCACAAGGCCTCATAACGCGGATGATTCTTAGAGACCTGCTGGAGATGACGCACATCACGAATCCCCCGCTCGACTCGATTAAGAGCCGCTATCAAGCTTACCGCTTAGCCAGGCGTTCATTCTCTAGGGCTGCGGCCGTGATCTCCGCATAGAGGCCGATAACCTGGGCACACAAGGCCTCATAA
>JBLHND010000124.1:0-10812 GCA_047622605.1 Motiliproteus sp.
ACAGGGTCAGGTCTAACATTCCAGCATTCCTATACCATGCTGGCTATAAGAAAAAATTCGGATCACGCAATATGACGATTAGCCGAGCGGTGCGGGAGTTTGAGGGGAAATAATATTATAAATGTTGTGATATTAGACCTGACCCTGTCATGCTTGGGCGACATGATTGATTTGTTAGGCCAACAAAACGACTAAAAATATAGATTATAATCTTTAGTAAAGGCTACCACAACAAGTCAGATCTTCAGATATTTCTTTTTGAATTATTTCAATAAAATCATGTACATTTTTAGCATGAACTCTGAGTAATTCACATATATTTTTTTCAATATTAATATGCCAAAACTCTCCAAACATACCTTGAAAATAAAACAAACCCCAACCATTTACTCCTTCTTTACTTGGGACTACAGTTGTGAACCCAAAACCACCGGATTGGGCTGTTCCAAAACTTACAGCTTCCCATTCATTAACTTTAGGAAAATACCTAGGTGAAACTAGATTCATGTATGGTATATATTTGAATCCAGCTAAACCCCCTTTCGCCACCACACAATGCCCACCTACAGTTGAGAATTCTTTATGCTCAATTATTTCTTCAAATTTACTTTGCAATTTAAAAATGGTACTTGTATCCGTATTTGCTAAATGGCGTGCAGCAACACCATCACCTATCCAGTAGACACCGCTATCACTCCTAATAGATACTTTACCATCTGATATTTTTGCGATCAACGGATCTTCCCCAGATTTTGCCAAAAGAAAATCAACCTCATGATCAAAGCTATTACATATTTGTTCCGCAAGTATTTTTATATCATCTTTATACCCTTGCATATATATCGCATGCAGCCTCCCGTGAGCCACTTCTCCAGCAGCACCCGAATATGCAACAGACGTGCTCTCGTTAAGAAAAAACACTTTCAAACCATGGGAAGGCTTCTTCCCACTTTTTTCAGGGAATGACAATAAGGTATCTGCCATTAAGAAAGAATGGCCATCTATTATTGCAGCAACACCTAGACTCATAAACTATCCTTTATCGGCATAACAGCCTGTTAATGAGGCCGTTGGCCTCATAACAATTATTATCGTGAAAGCTTTTTAAATTTGTCGGAAATTGTTGATAACCTGTAATCCACTGAAATATAGAGTGTAGAAAAGTGACTTCACGATGTGCCTGACAACACGTGAAATATTCACGATATTACGGGACGGGCTGTGGAAAATGGAGTCTGGGCTTTGAGACTGCGCTCTATTGCTGCCTTTTTCGACCACGACATGATCCCTGTCTTAGGCCTGCAACTTAGCAGATTGCGTATTAATCAACAAATGATATCTGTATCAATTAGATACTGCCTTGGTCGCAGACCCTCTGATTACCGGTGTGTCGCAGCTCTTGCCGTTAACGAACGCTCAAAGCAGTAAAGCTAGCGTCCGCTCCAGTGTTTCTGGTGATCCGGAGTGGTTGCCGTGATCGCAGACCCCAAGAGGCCCCTTTGGGCCGACTACAGCCTCTCATTGCACTGAACAGCGAGAGTCCGGTCTGAGTGTAAGCAGAAGGTTTCGAGTGAAATTATTACCGCCTCTGCCCTATCCAACAAAAAAGTTGCCCACGGGGAAGGAGTCAATGAATTTCCTGATGACCCACAAAGCTCAGCCAGAATTCGGCAGATCTAGGCTCACGGACCCGTAGGAGCAGGCTTCCACGAATCCAGCTGGATGTTGCAGGAGCTGGGCTCCCGGGTTCTCTGCGGCAGGATAGTTGTCTTTTTTAGGCTAGGTATGAGTTAGTTGTTGCGATGAAAAGATCGCCTGCAGGCAGGCGGTTGAAGGCTCCTGCAACCGCTGCACGCCCCACGTCCCTGTGGGTTAGCTCCCTCAAGACCGTAGGCTTCAGCCTGACGAGGTAAAGATGTCAGGCAGCGTCATAACAACCAACCGGGACAGAGCCCTCCTAGAAACAATCCCCAGGAATCCGCACCCAGCCTTCCATCAGCACCCGCGCGCTGCGGCTCATCACGACCTTGTTGACGGTCCAGTCACCGTCTTTTTCGCAGGCTTGGGCGCCGACCTTCAACGTACCGGACGGATGCCCGAAGGTGACGGCGGCCCGCTCTCCTCCACCGGCGGCTAGGTTGACGAGGGTGCCGGGGATCGCGGCGGCGGTGCCTATCGCGACGGCAGCGGTGCCCATCATGGCGTGATGCAGCTTGCCCATAGAGAGCGCGCGCACATTCAGGTCGATAACCTCGGCGTCGATCTGCTTGCCGCTGGAGGAGACGTAGGCCTCGGCCGGCGCACAGAAGGCTACCTTGGGGGTATGCTGACGCCCTGCGGCCTCGGCGATGTCGCTGATCAAGCCCATGCGTACTGCGCCATAGGCGCGGATGGTTTCGAAACGTGCCAGGGCCGCCGGATCGCCGTTGATCACCTCCTGCAGCTCGGTGCCGGTGTAACCGATCTCGGCCGCATTCAGGAAGATCGTCGGAATGCCGGCGTTGATCAGGGTCGCCTTGAAGGTGCCGATGCCAGGTACTTCCAGGTCGTCGACCAGGTTGCCGGTGGGGAACATCGCCTCAGTCGCATCCACGGGGCTGATAAACTCGACCTCTACCTCGGCCGCCGGGAAGGTGACGCCGTCCAGCTCGAAGTCGCCGGTCTCCTGCACCTCCCCATCGGTCATGGGCACATTGGCGATGATGGTCTTGTTGATATTGGCCTGCCAGATCCGCACCACGGCGATGCCGTTGGTGGGTATCCGGCTGGCCTCGACCAGCCCCTGGCTGATCGCAAAGGCGCCGACCGCTGCGGTCAGGTTGCCGCAGTTACCGCTCCAATCGACGAAGGGCTTGTCGATGGAGACCTGACCGAACAGGTAATCGACGTCGTGGTCGGGCTGGCGGGTCTTAGACAGGATAACCGTCTTACTGGTGCTGGAGGTCGCGCCCCCCATACCATCGGTCTGCTTGCCGTAAGGGTCGGGACTGCCGATCACCCGCAGCAGAATTGCATCGCGCGCCGCGCCCGGCACCTGTGCCGCCTCGGGCAGATCGGTCAGGTTAAAAAATACGCCTTTGCTGGTGCCGCCACGAATATAGGTCGCGGGGATTTTAATCTGGGGAGTGTGGCTCATAAGTATCTATCCTAAGGTGTTTCCTGAGGTGTTTCCTGAGGTGTTTCTTGAGGTGCTTCCTGAGGTGCTTCCTGTGGTACTTTCTGTGGTACAACAGGGGGTATTCAGTCGGAGCGATATAGCTATTCACCGCGGCAGCCAGGGGTTCAGGCTGCCCGATGCATAGCTATATCGCTGTTTTTTTTATTTCTTGATAAAAACAGCGACCACTGCCGGCCTACGTTGCCAGGACGGATGCCCCGACAACGCAAACCGAACGGCCTTTAGGCGGCGTTGCCTTCCAGGAAGTCCTGAGCGAAGCGTTGCAGTACGCCACCGGCGGCGTAGACATGCGCCTCGGCGGCGGTATCCAGGCGACAGGTCACCGGGATCTCGACGGTTTCGCCGTTAGCACGGGTCATCAGCACACTCATGTCGCCACGCGGGTGGATCTCGCCCTGCACATCAAAGGTCTCGCTACCCTCGATCGCATAGGTATGGCGATTGTCACCAGCCTTGAACTCCAGCGGCAGAACGCCCATGCCGACCAGATTGGTACGGTGGATACGCTCGAAGCCTTCGGCAATAATGGTCTCGACACCCGCCAGACGCACACCCTTGGCAGCCCAGTCACGCGAGGAACCCTGACCGTAGTCGGCACCGGCGATGATGATCAGCGGCTGCTTACGCTCCATATAGGTCTCGATCGCTTCCCACATTCGGCTCTCTTGGCCTTCCGGCTCGATCCGTGCCAGTGAGCCCTGCTTCACCTTACCGTCTGCATCCAGACACATCTCGTTCTGCAGCTTGGGGTTGGCGAAGGTCGCACGCTGGGCGGTCAGGTGATCGCCACGGTGAGTCGCGTAGGAGTTGAAGTCTTCCTCAGGCAAGCCCATCTTGGCGCAGTATTCACCCGCGGCACTGGAGGCCTGGATCGCATTGGAGGGCGACAGGTGATCGGTGGTGATGTTGTCACCCAACACCGCCAGCGGACGCATACCCTTCATGGTCCGCTCATCGGCCAGTGCACCGTCCCAATAGGGAGGACGACGGATGTAGGTGGTCTGCGGACGCCAGTCATACAGCGGGCTCGGCGATTTCTCGATGGTACCCAGGTCGAACATCGGGATGTAGATCTGCTTAAACTGCTCGGGCTTGACGCAGGAGGCCACGATCGCATCGATCTCTTCATCGCTAGGCCAGATATCTTTCAGGGTGACCGGATTACCGGCCTGGTCATTACCCAGCACATCGCTTTCGATATCAAAACGCATGGTACCAGCAATGGCATAGGCCACGACCAGTGGCGGCGAGGCCAGGAACGCCTGCTTGGCATGCGGATGGATACGGCCATCGAAGTTCCGGTTGCCGGACAGGACGGCTGTGGAATAGAGATCACGGTCGATGATCTCCTGCTGAATCTTGGGATCCAGCGCGCCGCTCATGCCGTTACAGGTGGTGCAGGCATAACCGACGATACCAAAGCCCAGGGTTTCCATCTCGGACAGCAGATCGGCTTCTTCCAGGTACAGCTTGGCAACCTTGGAACCCGGTGCGAAGGAGGTCTTGACCCAAGGCTTGCGTTTGAGACCCAAGGCGTTGGCCTTCCTGGCAACCAGTCCGGCAGCAACCACGTTGCGCGGGTTGGAGGTGTTGGTGCAGGAGGTGATCGCGGCGATGATCACGGCGCCATCGGGCATCAGCCCTGCAGCCTCATCGGCCTTGGCCGCAGCCAGCAGTTCTTGGCTGGCGATGCCGCTTTTGGTCAGCTCTGAGGTCGGCAGACGACGGTGGGGATTAGAGGGGCCTGCCAGGTTACGGCCGACCGAAGACAGATCGAACGTCAGCACTCGCTGATAGACAGCCTCTACCAGATCGTCGGCCCAGAGACCGGTTAGCTTGGCATACTGTTCGACCAGCGCAACCTGCTCGGGCTCACGGCCGGTCAGCTTGAGGTAGTCGATGGTCTGCTCGTCGATATAGAACATTCCGGCAGACGCACCAAACTCGGGGGTCATATTGGAGATGGTGGCACGGTCACCGATAGTCAGTGCCTTAGCCCCTTCGCCAAAGAACTCCAGATAGGCGGAGACCACTTTCTGGTTACGCAGGAACTCGGTAATCGCCAGCACGATATCGGTGGCGGTGATGCCCGGCTGACGCTTGCCGGTCAGGTTAACGCCGATGATATCAGGCAGGCGCATCATCGACGGCTGGCCCAGCATCACGGTTTCGGCTTCCAGTCCACCGACACCGATGGCGATAACGCCCAGGGCATCGATGTGCGGGGTATGGCTGTCGGTACCGACACAGGTATCGGGGAAGGCCACACCATCACGTGCCTGGATCACCGGAGACATCTTCTCTAGGTTGATCTGGTGCATGATGCCGTTGCCAGCAGGGATCACATCGACGTTATCAAACGCGGTCTTACACCACTCGATAAAGTGGAAACGGTCTTCGTTACGGCGATCTTCGATCGCACGGTTCTTCTCGAAAGCGTCGGTTTCGAAACCGGCCGACTCAACCGCCAGCGAGTGGTCGACGATCAGCTGGGTGGGTACTACCGGATTGACCTTGGACGGATCGCCGCCCTGATCGGCAATCGCATCGCGCAGACCCGCCAGGTCAACCAGTGCGGTCTGACCGAGGATATCGTGGCACACCACGCGTGCGGGGTACCAGGGAAAGTCCAGGTCCTGCTTACGTTCGATCAGCTGCTTGAGCGAAGCGGTCAGTGCCGCCGGATCGCAACGGCGAACCAACTGCTCGGCCAGGATGCGTGAGCTGTAGTTTAGGGTGGCATAGGAGCCCGGCTGGATCTCTTCGACCGCCGCGCGGGTGTCATAATAATCCAGGTCGGTGCCTGGCAGGGGTTTACGGTATTGAGTGTTCATGTCTGAATCCTCGAAAAAGGTTCAAAAAAAACGGAGTGGCTGTAGTTATAGCTATAGCTATTAATTACAGTCGACTCCGCCTTTTGATATCAATGTTTAAGCGCGGTCTTCGATCGCAACCCACTGGCTGCTTTCCGGACTGTGCGTGATAAAGAGCCGCTTAAGCGCGGTCTTCGATCGCAACTCACTGGCTGCTGTCTGGACCGCGAGTACATGATCAAGAGCCGCTTAAGCGCGGTCTTCGATCGCAACCCACTGGCTGCTTTCCGGACCGGTGTAATCCGCACTGGGACGGATGATGCGGTTGTCGGCGCGCTGCTCGAAGGCATGTGCCGCCCAGCCGGTCAGGCGCGAGCAGACGAAGATCGGTGTGAAGAGTTTGGTCGGAATCCCCATAAAGTGGTATGCAGAGGCGTGGAAGAAGTCGGCATTGCAGAACAGCTTCTTCTCGCGCTTCATCACCTCTTCACAGCGGACAGAGACCGGATAGAGCACCTTATCACCAACATCCTGAGCCAGCTCCTCAGCGCACTTCTTGATCACGGCGTTACGCGGATCAGAGTCGCGATACACCGCATGCCCGAAGCCCATGATCTTCTCTTTGCGTTCGAGCATGCCCAGCATCTCGCGCTCGGCTTCGTCGGCAGAGGTCCAGTTCTGGATCATATCCATCGCTGCTTCGTTGGCGCCGCCGTGCAGTGGCCCACGCAGGGTACCTATGGCCGCCGTCACCACCGAGTGGATATCGGATAGCGTCGAGGCACAGACGCGACCGGCAAAGGTCGAGGCGTTAAACTCGTGCTCGGCATAAAGGATCAGGGAGGTATTCATCACTCGGGCATGCAGCGCGTTGGGCTTCTCGCCCTTGAGCAGATGCAGAAAGTGCGCACCGATCGAATCATCGTCGGTCTCGGTCTCGATCCGCACGCCTTCATGGCTGAAGCGATACCAGTAGATGATGATCGATGGAAAGACCGCCAGCATGCGGTCGACTTTGTCCTGCTGTTCGCTGAAGTCCAGTTCGGTCTCCAGGTTACCCAGCATGGAGCAGCCAGTACGCATCACATCCATCGGATGGGCAGAAGCCGGGATCTGCTCCAGCACGGTTTTCAGTGCCTGAGGCAGACCGCGCAGAGTTTTCAGCTTGGCGATATAAGCATCCAGCTCGGCCTGGTTGGGCAGTTTGCCCTTAAGCAGCAGATAAGCCACCTCTTCAAAGCCGGCCTTCTCAGCCAACTCAACCATATCGTAACCACGGTAGGTCAAACCTGCACCGGTCTTGCCCACGGTGCACAATGCGGTCGTTCCTGCGGATTGACCACGCAGACCGGCTCCGCTCAATTTCTTATCTTCGGCCATAACTCTTTCCTCTCCATCTATTTTAAAGCGTGCTCTGCAGGGAACCAGAACGTCCCTGCGCGAACATATTCAGCACTGACTGCGGATGACCGACTGCGCCCTGTACCTGGCGTCGATCATCACGGCATCTGCTCTTAACGTCGATCGTAACGCTATTGTTATTTGTTGTTTGTTTATGCTTATTTATTCTTACCTTCGGCGAAGAGCGCATCCAGCTTGCGTTCAAAATCGTGGTAATTGAGGAAATCGTAGAGTTCCATTCGAGTCTGCATCGTATCGATAACATCCTTCTGATCACCCTTCTGCAGGATGTTCTCATAGACCGCCAGGGCGGCCTTGTTAGCCGCACGAAAGGCACTCAACGGATAGAGCACCATGGCGCAACCGACATCACCCAGCTCCTGCTTATTGAACAGCGGGGTCGCGCCAAACTCGGTAATATTGGCCAGTAGCGGCACATCACCGATGGCGGCACTGAAGGCCTTGTAGTCTTCTAGGGTGTGCACTGCTTCGGCGAAGATGCCGTCGGCACCCGCTTCGATACAGGCCATTGCACGCTCAACCGCCGCGTCCAGACCTTCCATCTGAAAGGCATCGGTACGGGCGATCAGGAAGAAGTCAGCATCGGTCTTGCCATCGGCAGCCGCTTTAACCCGGTCTGCCATCTCGCCCTGAGAGACAATCTCTTTGTTCGGACGGTGACCGCAGCGCTTCTGAGCCACCTGGTCTTCGATATGACAGGCTGCCGCACCCGCCTTGATCATCTCTTTAACGGTACGCTGAATATTGAAGGCGCCGCCCCAGCCGGTATCGATATCGACCAGCAGCGGCGTCTGCACCGCACTGCTGATCCGTCGCACATCTTCGAGCACATCGTTACACGAGGTCATACCCAAATCGGGCAAGCCGTAGGAGTGGTTAGCCACGCCGCCGCCGGACAGGTAGATCGCCTGATGACCCACACGTTCTGCCATCATGGCGTGATAGGCGTTAGTCGTACCTACAATTTGCAGCGGGCTGTTTTCAGCCAGTGCCTTACGGAAGCGTCCGCCTGCAGTCAGTTTTTGGGTCATGACATATCCTCTCTACGGTTGTCGTGCTGTTTGTGTATCGTTACAGCTCTGTTTGAAGCTTTAATTTCTGTTCGATATTTTTCCGTGCGGCGCTGATATGACGTCGCATCAGTATCTCCGCCAATTCGCCGTCGCGCTGCCCGATCGCATCCACGATATGGCGGTGCTCGGCCAACGCCCTTACCGGACGCGAGCTGGAGAGACTGAACTGGTAGCGGTACATCCGTACCAGGTGATACAGCTCGCCACCGAGAAGTTCTTGCAGCTTATTGTTTTTACTGCCCTGAACGATCCGGTAATGGAAATCCAGGTCACCCTCCTTCTGGAAGTAAGACCGACCCTCACTCTGCTCCATGCTCCGCTCATGCTGATCGAGCAACTCACGCAAACTGAAGATCTCGGCATCCGTCATATTCTCTGCGGCCAGCCGGCAAGCCATCCCCTCCATCGCCTCGCGGACGTGGTAGATTTCAATCAACTCCTTAGACGACAAAGAAACAACCCGGGCGCCCACATGCGGAATCCGCACCACCAGCCGCAACCCTTCCAGGCGGCGAATCGCTTCACGCAGCGGACCTCGACTGATGCCATAGGTGCGCGCCAGTTCAGGCTCGCTGATCTTATGACCCGGTGGAATATCACCCTTAACAATGGCTGTCACTATCTCGCCACAGACCCGGTCGGCTAGGGTTCTGTACTCCGGTTCGGCAAGTTCTAAGGCCGTAAGCTGAATGACTTTGTTCATAGGATTGTCGACAATGTTGTTGAATGGCCCCACAGTACGCGCCGTAAAAACTCGAGTCAACCGTAAAACCCGACTAGATTGTCAACACAATACAAAAGTATAGGGGTAAGTACTGAATCAGAATAAGCGCGAAAAAGGCAACAACGCGCTGCTGAATGCACCGCCAGGCAGGGGGGAGCTATAGGTTTAGGTAATCTAGTTCAGGCAATCTAGTTCAGGCAACCTGGTTCAGGTAACGCGCCAGGTCAAGATCCATCTGCCGGGCGATCTGCCGCGGCTTTTGAAACGGCAGACTGTGGTCACAACCGCGCACGGGATGGTAGTGCCAACGATCCAGCTGCTGGACCAGCTGCTGATTGAGCAGATGCATGGACTCGATACTGCGACTGCCGACAAAACTACTGACGTCCCCCTGATCGAAAAACAGCCGCGACCGATCGAGCCGCTGGCTCGCATCGGTCACCGCATCCAGGGCATTGGCAAACCCCAGGGGACGATAGCCTAACCGGGCAATCGAGAGCGCATCGCCACGCGGGGACAGGATTCGATTAGGCGCGACCGTTTGCAAAAACTGCAGCACACTGACCTCCGGATCGTCGCACTCGCGCAGTAACTTTGCGATGTCGCTATAGCGCTGCCGATTAGCGATCACCTCGTCCATCTCACTACGATCGACCAGGGCTGATTCGAGCAGATACTGTTTATGCACTCGATGGGGCAGCCGTTGCTTTAACAGCATGCCGACCAGACCACCGAACGAATAGCCACCCAGATCAAACGCCCACCACCCCAGGTGATCCAGCAGGCTGATCTGATCGCCGACGACCTCCTCTACGCTATAGCCACGCTCGCTGGAATCCAGGTCAACCGTCTGCCCCATCCCCCGCAGGTCGGGCACCAGCACCTCATGCCAACCCTGGAGGCTGTTCAGCAGATGTGCCCAGCTGTCCTCGCCCGCCACCCCGGCACCGTGCAATAGCAGCAAGCGCCGCCCCTGCTCGGCATACTTATTCCGGTAGAGTCGGTAGCTGATGCGCTGATCGGCGGTTTCGAGTACGTCTGTATGGATCAAAAAGTGTGATTTCATAATCTCCGCAGCACTAGATGTTAAAAAACAATAAGTGAGCAGTGTAATCGATTGTCCCGTACAGCCCTAGGCGGCGATGGAGCTTACTCCTTGTGCAGCGTACAATACGGCTCCTTTAGTCTTACAGACGAAGGATGCCGCAGATCACCGGGGCTACGAAGCACCCCCAACAACCGCGCGCCCTACGGGAACCCTGCCCTTGCCACCCACGCATCTAAACCAGCTAGAACTCTGCTACGACCCCGACAGCGTGCCGCTGTTTGAATCGATACGCGCGCAGCCCTATCCCGTGTTCCTCGACAGCAGCCAGTTCGGGGGAACCTTTGGTCGTTTCGACATCCTCTGCGCCGACCCTGAGCTGCTATTAACCCAGGATAAAGGTACCCAGGATAAAGGTACCCAGGATAACGGCACCCAGGATAACGGCCAGACCCGCCTGACCCGGCGCGATGGCCGCAGCGAACGACTCGACTGCAGGCCGCTGGTCGCCCTGCGGCGAATCTTACTCGAACAGGGTTTTAATGGCATACCGACCC
>JBLHND010000125.1:0-10680 GCA_047622605.1 Motiliproteus sp.
GGACTCACCGATAAAATCACCGAAATGCCGAGCCAGCTGCAGGTAATTCGCCACCAGATTACCGTGGGTCAGCATCGCACCCTTGGCCACGCCAGTGGTCCCGCCGGTGTACTGCAGCACCGCGACATCGTCGGGACCTGAGGTTGCCGGCAGATGCTGATGCCGACTACCCAGCCGCAGCGCCTGAGGCAAGGTCACGGCATTCGGGAGACTGTACTCAGGCACCAGTTTCTTAACATGTTTGACCACCGCATTGAGCAGCAGCCGCTTGGGCATACTGTGCAGATCCGCCACCTCGGTGGTGATCAGATGCTTGATCTGAGTCGCGGCGAGAATTTTTTCGACTCGATCGCAGCAGCCTGCAAACACCACCAACGCCTTAGCGCCTGAATCGTTAAACTGATGCTGCATCTCATTGGCGGTATAGAGCGGATTGGTATTCACCACCACCAAGCCCGCCCTCAGGGCGCCAAAGACCACCACCGGATACTGAATCAAATTGGGCAGTTGCACGGCGATACGGTCACCCGGCTTGAGCCCCAGCACCTGCTGCAGATAAGCGGCAAAATCAGCCGACAGCTTATCCAACTCGGAATAACTCAGCGTACGCCCGAGACTGCTAAAGGCGGGCTGGGCGCCAAAGCGCTTACAGGCTAAGGCCATCACGTCGGTGATCGAGTTAACACCATCGGGGTTGATCGGGGCCAGAAAGGGAGCCTGACTGCTGCTATCGGGTGAAACTGCTGCACTCTCGCTCATGACTCGAACCTGCTACGTTTATTATTGTTAGCTTATTGTTAGCTTATTGTTAACTTCTTGTTAACTGGGGGCTGTTGTTGCTTGTTGTTGCAAATGACTAAGAGTCGATGCCACAACCCGCATCGAAAAGACCCGCTATCCCCAGACGATAACAGGCCCTTGTTCTACCTCAGACTCACGGCAGACGACTAATTCAGGCTAAGGGAAACAGGTCGGTCAGCCGAGTCGCCAGCATCATATCGCCGCCGACCTGTAGACTGCCCGCCATAAACGCCTGCATACCATCGGTCTCGCCGCTCAGGATGCCCGTAAACGTCTCGTCATCCATAGTCAGGGTGGCACTGGGTTCGTCGTGCTCACCAGTGCCGAGCGTGCAGCTGCCGTCTTTAATCACCACATAGAAGTGATCATCGCCTTCTAACTCATACTGAAATACCACATCAAGATCGTCAGCGGCGCTGGCATTAAAACGGCTAACCATCGCATCAAGCTGCTGTTGGTGGGACATATAAATTTTCCTCGGTGTTCTGTTTACTGTTGTCTTTGAATAGATACCGCTCATCGATGAGCGGCATTAACGATGTCAGAATTAGAAGACAAAGTCATCCGCAGGCAGTGCCATCAGGTTATCGGCACCCGAGGTCATCGTCACCACCAGTGTCCGAGTACGCGGTAGTATGCGTGCAAAATAGAAATTGGCGGTAGCCAGTTTGGCGTTATAGAAGGCCGTTTCACTGCTGCCTTCGGCCAATTTCTGCTGCGCCACCTGCGCACTCCGGGCCCAGAAATACGCCAGTACCGCATAGCCTGAGTACATCAGATAGTCGACCGATGCGGCACCGACTTCATCCTTGTTTTTCATCGCCGTCATCCCAATCTTCATCGTCAGCTCGCCCCACTCTTTATTGATCGCCGCGAGTGGCGCGACATAAGGAGCCATCTCGGCGTTACCCTCGTTTGCCTTACAGAACTGATGCACGATCTTGGTAAAGTTCTTCAGCGCCTCACCTTGGCTCATCAGTACCTTGCGTCCCAGCAGATCGAGCGCCTGGATACCGGTCGTCCCTTCATAGAGCATCGAGATGCGTGAATCACGTACGTTCTGCTCCATACCCCACTCGCTGATATAACCATGCCCCCCGAAACACTGCAGCCCCAGGTTGGCTGATTCAAAACCGACTTCGGTCAGAAACGCCTTGGCGATCGGCGTCAGGAACGACAACAGCGCATCCGCCTGCTGGCGTTCTTCTTGAGTCTCAGCCATCGACAGCTTATCGACCTGCTGGGCGGCAAAATACACCAGCGCCCTGCCCCCTTCGGCGAAGGCTTTTTGAGTCAGCAGCATCCGCCGCACATCCGGATGAACGATGATCGGGTCGGCGGCCTTATCCGGAGCCTTGACGCCGCTCAGAGAGCGCATCTGCAGACGGTCGCGAGCATAGGCGAGCGAGCCCTGGAAGCCCCGCTCGGCGTGCGCCAGCCCCTGCAATGCCGTCCCTATGCGAGCGGTATTCATAAAGGTAAACATACAGTTGAGCCCTTTATTGGGCTGACCGATCAGAAAGCCCCGGGCACCGTCGAAATTCATCACACAGGTGGCGTTACCGTGAATACCCATCTTATGTTCGATCGATCCACAGACGACGCCGTTGCGCTCAGCCACAGCGCCTTCGGCGCTGACATTGAACTTGGGAACGATAAACAGCGAGATCCCCCGAGTGCCTTCCGGCGCTCCCGGCAGCCGTGCGAGGACGATATGGATGATATTTTCGGCCATATCATGTTCACCCGCCGAGATGAAAATCTTGGTACCGGTGATCGAGTAACTACCGTCTGCATTAGGCTCGGCCTTGGTCCGCAGCAACCCCAGATCGGTACCACAGTGTGACTCGGTCAAGCACATGGTACCGGTCCAGCGGCCTTCGATCAGCTTGGTCAGATAGGTCTGTTTCTGCTCGTCGGTACCATGCGCATGCAGGGTATTCATCGCCCCATGGCTCAGCCCGGGATACATACTCCAGGACCAGTTAGCGGATCCCACCAACTCATTGACCACGATCCCCAACGACTCAGGCAAGCCCTGACCACCGAGCTCAGCATCATGCGCCAACGAGGGCCAGCCGCCTTCGACAAAGCGGGTATAGGCCTCCTTGAAACCCTCCGGCGTCGTGACCACGCCATCATTCCACTGACATCCCTGCTGATCACCAATACGGTTCAGCGGCGCCAGCTCCTGCTCGGCAAACTTAGCACCCTCCTCCAGAATCGCATCGACCATATCGGGCGTGGCATCTTCACAGCCCGGCAGATTGGCGTAATGCTGCTCGGTATTGAGCAGCTCATTCATGACAAAACGGATATCGCGCAGCGGGGCTTTATAGTCAGACATGGTGGTCTCCCAGAGAGATTTCGTCCAATGTACAGTTAACTTCCGGCGACCCGCGCCGAAATCCTATGTACTAAGCATCGTCGAGGAGAGCGGGTTTCTCAATATCAAAACCCACCCGATTGACTGACATTTTCGACCACGGCAACGCGCCAGCAGAGCTCTTTTCGCAGTGCAACACAGAGCCACAGCGAATAAAACCAGTATAGACGATGGTCTTCAGTATCCAGATTAGAGGCACAAAAGCGCCCAGCGGGCGGGGGTGAAAGCGTTATCAATCTCGAGTGAAGACGGTGTCATAGCGCGCAAGCACCGTTAAAGACCAGGCTGCGAGCGGTTTGCCGGACATAGGCACAAATCACCTAGACTGCCAATAATTAGGGTATGTTCTGGCACGCCCAGGTCGCTAGAATTTGAAAACCATATAGGCTTAATGCCAATGGCTGCGGCCGGCTCTATGTCTTTGATCAGGCTATCGCCCACCATCGCAACACGATCGGCAGATACGCCCAAGCGGTTGATAATGGTAGGAAAGAACTCGGGGTTTCCCTTAGAGATACCTAGATTGGCTCTGCAAAAATATCCCGAGATAAACCGACTGAGGCCAACTCGCGCGAAGGCTTTCTCAATTTCAAGCTCAGTCGAGTCGGCCGCGCCTGTCGCTACATAGATCTTCGCTTGCCGGGACAGGTACGCCAGAGCCTCTACCGCACCCTCTACCGCTTCAACGACCTCCCAATCGCACATCTTTCCAGAAACGTCTGGAAAATCGAGCATCAGGGTGTCACCCCAGTCAAAAAGATAAACGTCTATCACAGGCTCTCCTTGTGCATATTCAAGGCGGGAATACAGATACTGAGGGAGCAGCACCCTAGTTCCTTTACCGCCACTAGAACCCTTGTTGAAATCTGGTGAGTTCTAACAACCAGGGCATCACGTTATCAACGCTATCGATATTAGCGACAAACCTCTCAACCTTATACATTCCTGTTTGTAACACTTCGCCTCCGGCATCGGTATGCAACCAACCGATAAAACTTATATTCACAACAACCGTCATCCAAAACATTAACCGAAAACTTTTTTTATGAGTCTTATGACGAAAGTACTGCTGCGCAATCAGGGCGCCGACCCAACCGAACAACAGGCCACAGAGATGCAGCGTACGCTCGTTAACCCGCCACTTACCTGAAACCGCTGCAGCCTTGTCCTTCCAGTAGATGAAAAACGTGATGGTCCCCATAAACAGGTACACTAAGATAATAATCGCAGGAAGGTATCCTGCTACGAACGAACCTAATAGAAACACTATAAATATATATACAGGCAGCTGGGGTTTCATTGTTTGTTAAACTCACCCTGATTTAATGGATCATTCGAGTATAGCGAGCGGTTATCAGACAGATCCCACACATGGACGTGCGAAACGACCGCACCCGGCTCGTCAGCTATATACTCGCTCGTGTAAAATACGCCCTGCTGCCCGTCAACACGCACCTTTCGCCTACTGACGCTCAGTCACCTAAAAGTTAAAATACCTTAGCATCTTATTGAAATGACACCAATTATAATTATTCATAGCACTTCGTCCAAGGAGTCGTTTGTGAGTGCCGTTTGAAACGCCGAAACACTACTGCACACACTCTTTTTTATTCATTCGTTTCCACGGACTTAAAATCAAGTAGCCTTAAGCGACCCACAGCAACCCGGAGATAAAGATAGTGACCCTTACACCAGACTCTGTTGCAGAGCACGCTAAAGCCTTCCCTCAGCTTGAAGACATTGTCGCCGCGCGAGAGATTTTTTGGGTGAATCCCGGCACTCTCCCCTTCGACGATGCTTGTCAGCAGATCGAGTTTACCCGGGAGGCGGAAGCTGATGCGGCCGAGCGGCTTGAACGGTTCCGCCCCTACATTGCGCGCGTTTTTCCAGAAACGCAGCAATCCGGCGGACTCATTGAATCTGACCTCGTTGACGCCTCTACCATGCAAGCGAAGCTCGCAGCATACTGCGGACTAAGCCTACCTGGCCGCCTGATGATCAAGCTCGATAGTCATCTGCCTATCTCTGGCTCGATCAAGGCCCGCGGGGGTATCTACGAAGTTCTCAAGTACGCAGAGACACTTGCGGCTGAGCAGGGGCGTCTATGCCAACAGGATGACTATTCAATCCTCGACTCTGATGAGTTCCGGTCCTTTTTTGGCCGCTATTCGATCGTCGTGGGTTCGACGGGCAACCTGGGAATGAGCATTGGCATTATGGGTGCGAGTTTCGGCTTCAAGGTGACCGTACACATGTCTGCCGACGCTCGGCAGTGGAAGAAGAATCTGTTGCGCGCCAGGGGCGTCACTGTTCTGGAATATAAGGCTGATTATGGCCACGCCGTGGCACAGGGTCGCGCTGAAGCGGAGAGTGATCCAGACTGTCACTTTGTCGATGACGAGGCCTCCACAGACCTTTTTTTGGGGTATGCCGTTGCAGCGCGCCGGCTAAAGAAGCAACTGGACGACCAAGGCATTAGGGTGGATGCGGAGCATCCCCTGTTTGTCTATCTCCCCTGTGGTGTGGGCGGAGGACCCGGAGGGGTTTCCTTCGGTCTGAAACTGGCCTTTGGAGACCATGCCCACTGCATTTTCGTAGAACCGACCCATGCGCCCGCCGTCCTACTGGGCATGGGCACAGGGTTACACGAAAAGATCTCCGCCCAGGACGTTGGGCTTGACGGCTTAACGGCGGCGGACGGCTTGGCCGTCAGCCGGCCTTCCGGCATGGTTTGCCGTGCCATGGCCCCCTTGATCGATGCCATTTTCACCCTGGAAGATGATGAACTCTATAAGCTTCTGGTACTGGTAGCGGATGCTGAGGGTATCAGACTCGAGCCCTCAGCGGTCGCAGGCTTTGCGGGGGTATCACGCGTGCTGGAAAACGCAGCATACCTTCGCGATAAGGGACTGGCTGAGAAGATGAGCGAGGCAGTTCATCTCGTCTGGGCGACAGGCGGAAGCCTGGTGCCCGATTCAGAGTGGGCCGCTTACTATCGACAGGGTGAGGCCTTATTTGCGATTCAAAACGAGTACTAAGGGGTCCGTACCCTGGGACAAAACCAAAGATCTGACTCCGTTATGCTGTTACTGTCGGGTTTAAGGCAGGTAGCCGCGTACAATCCATACCTGACTCAGGTCCGACAGCATGGAACTAAAAAATAGCGGATATGTCCATTCAGATTACTTCTCACTCATTTAGAGGAAAACAGCATGTTTCTTGCTATAGCACTACATATCTTAGCGTCAGTCATCTGGGTTGGCGGCATGTTTTTCGCCTATATCGTCTTACGCCCTGTCGCCGGCAGTCTGCTGGAAGCACCGATAAGACTCAGCCTCTGGGCACAGGTCTTTCAACGCTTCTTCCCCTGGGTCTGGGCGTCCGTCATCATCCTGCTGGTCAGTGGTTTATGGATGATCAAAGGTTTGGGCGGCATGACCGCAGTAGGCCCGCATATCCATATCATGCTGACCCTGGGCCTGGTGATGATGTTGCTGTTTATGCATCTTTTTTTCAGCCCGTTTAAAAAGTTGCAACGTGCGGTTATTGCCAAAGAATGGGAAAAGGGGGGCAAGGCGCTCAATCAAATCCGCCAGCTAATTGCGATCAATCTGAGTATTGGCCTGGTTGTGGTGGCAGTGGCTTCTGCGGGTCGTTACTTGTAGCTCAGCCTGGCTGCTTATTACCCATAATTAGCAGCCATCACCGCAACACTCCAGGCTATCCAGCTGTTAGCTGCTGCTCTTGAAGCTGGAAGCATCGGTTTCAAGAGTCAGCGGTTTATGGTCCTTGCAATCGCTATGCTCGTGTAGCGCCGCCATGATTCTGCAACTTTCTACATTACTACCCTGACACTGAACAATCATATTGTTGAGTTCATCAGCAAGGTTTTGCAACCGATCCAGACGTTGCTGAACCAACATCAGCTGATGTTTGGCAATAGCGTCAACGTCTGCACAACTCATCTCCTGATGGTTGTTAAGCTGCAGTAGTTCTTTGATCACCTCGGTACTAAACCCCAGTGACCGTGCATGGCGGATAAACTGGAGCCGTTCTATATCACTCCTGCGATAACAGCGCTGCTGACCCGCATTGCGAGCCACGTCTTGAATAAGGCCGATGTGCTCGTAATAGCGAATGGTTTGCACCTTGCAGCCACTGGCTTTTGCTACTTGCCCAATTGACAGCATTTTCCTCTTGAACCTCTAGTGGGTATAGCTAATAGACTGCCATTAACAGTCTGATGATGCCAGCAAGGGGATAGCGATGAGTGATGGATGTTGTAGCAGTAATGTTAAATTCGATGGTGCGAGTACAGGTTTTAAACGGGCGCTTTGGTACGTTATTGCGATTAACGCGACGATGTTTGCCGTTGAACTCTTCGGGGGGGCGCTGGTAGGTTCGCAGGCACTCAAAGCCGATGCGCTGGATTTTCTGGCCGATGCGGCGACGTATGGTTTGAGCCTCTGGGCTATAGGTCGTTCAGTGAAAACGCGTGCCAATGCCGCCATATTAAAAGGCATCAGCTTATTATTAATGGGTGCCTGGGTGTTTTCCTCATCGATCTATCAGGTCTTTATACTGCAGGTGCCTGCCGCACCCCTGATGGGTCTGATCGGATTGATGGCATTCGCAGCTAACATCGGCAGTGTTCTCATCTTGGTACGCTATAAAGATGGAGACGCGAATGTTCGCTCGGTGTGGCTGTGCAGCCGTAACGATGCCATCAGCAACCTGGCCGTGATAGCCGCCGCCGCTGTGGTCTGGTTCACCCAGAGCGCCTGGCCAGATCTGTTAGTCGCCATCTTTATGGCTGGACTGTTCACCCGCTCAGCGATACAGATACTTAAACAAGCCTGGGCTGAACGTACGGCATCCGCTGAGCACCCTAATTCGGCGTCAGTCGGTAAGACAGCATGCTCGCCTAATAACGACTAAGTCGACCTGGAGATAAAAAATAGCCAAAAAAAGGCTATGTACCAGCTGTCATCGTCAGGTTGAAGCCTAACCTACAAAAGCACACCCCTGTGGGTTGAAATTTATTCCAACAGCTCCCTCGGATAACCAAAAAAAACGCCACGACTATTCAGTCGTGGCGTTTCGCTACAGGGAAGTAGCTATGCCGTTGTTGTCGGGAACTGACAACGGCTCATGTTAGCGACGTTGTCGCTCAGGAAGCAGTCCAGCAGCAATCAAGCAATGCATAGCAGCTAAGAGCAGGCTTAGATCCGTTCGATAACGGTCGCAACCCCCTGTCCCATGCCGATACACATGGTCGCCAGGCCGAGGGTCCCCTCACGCTGCTCCATCACATTGAGCAGGGTGGTGATGATCCGCGTACCTGAGCATCCCAGCGGGTGCCCCAGGGCGATAGCGCCGCCGTGAAGGTTAACTTTCTGCTCCATCAGATCACGCAGCTTGAGGTCTTTGAGGACCGGCAATGCCTGGGCTGCGAAGGCTTCATTAAGTTCGATAAAATCTAGGTCATCGACCGTCAGCCCTGCACGCTTGAGCGCCATCTTGGTCGCAGGTACAGGCCCGTAACCCATGATAGCCGGATCGCAACCCGCCACGCCCATCGACCGTATACGCGCCCTGGGAGTAATACCCAGCGCACGGGCCCTGGCACCCGACATCAGCAACACCGCAGAGGCACCATCGGACAGCGCCGAGGAGGTTCCTGCAGTGACAGAACCCTTGGGGTCAAAGACCGGCCGCAATGCCGCCAGCGATTCCATGGAGGTCTGTGGACGTATCACCTCATCGATCTCGATCAGCTTTCTGAAGCCCTGATCATCATGACCTTCGACCGCGATCAGCTCATTGGCAAACCCACCGGCCAGCGTTGCCGCCTGGGCATTGCGGTGCGAACGCACCGCAAAGGCATCCTGCTGCTCGCGGGTAATGCCATGCAACTTGGAGAGCATCTCGGCGGTAAGGCCCATCATCATCGAGGCCTTAGCCGCATGCTTGCTTAGCGACGGGGTGATATCGACCCCATGGGCCATGGCGACATGTCCCATATGCTCGACACCGCCGACCATAAACAGATCACCGTTGCCGCTCATAATCGCCTGAGCCGCAGTGTGCAGCGCCGACATCGATGAACCACAGAGGCGATTGACGGTCTGTGCAGGCACCGTATTCGGCAGTCGACTCAGCAGCCCTACCGCCCGAGCTACGTTAAAACCCTGTTCTTTAGTTTGGTTGACGCAACCCCAGATCAGATCGTCGACCTCGGCCGGATTGATCGCCTGATTACGATCCAGCAGCGCATCGACCAGCACTGCCGAGAGTTCATCGGCCCGCACATTGCGAAAGGCACCCTGCTTGGTCCGTCCCATCGGGGTACGCACGGCATCCACGATCACCGCATCGGTATCTTTATAACTCATCTGTCTATCCCCCGGTTAAGCGTAAAAGCGCTGCTTGGCAGCGGCCATGGCACGTAGTTTTTCAGTCGGCTTGAACAGATTACCCAGTTCAGCAAACTCATCTGCCAGCTGGCAGAATGTTTCCAGACCCAGGGTATCTATATAGCGCAACGCGCCACCGCGGAACGGAGGAAAGCCGATGCCGTAGACCAGACCCATATCGGCCTCAGCCGCCGAATCGACGATACCATCTTCCAGACAACGTACTGTTTCCAGACAGAGCGGTACCATCATCACCGCCACGATCTGCTCGTCGGTCAGCTCGCGTTTAGCGACCACGACCGAATCTAGCAGTGCCTGAATCTCAGGCGCGGCCTGCTTAGCAGGCTTGCCTTTCTTATCGGGCACATAATTATAGAAGCCCTTAGAGTTCTTCTGCCCCAAACGTCCCTGCTCGACCAGCAACTCGATCGCGCTCTTACGCTCGCTAGCCATACGGTCAGGAAAACCCTCAGCCATCACTTTATCAGCGTGCACCGCGGTATCCAGGCCCACGACATCGAGCAGATAACCGGGCCCCATCGGCCAGCCGAAACGCTCCATCACCTTATCGATCCGTGCCAATTCGACTCCAGCTTCCAGCAAGCGGCTAAAACCGCCAAAGTAAGGAAACAGAATCCGGTTGACCAAGAACCCCGGGCAATCGTTGACGACGATGGGCGTCTTGCCCATTGCCAGTGCGTAAGCCACCGTCGTGGCGATCGCCTGTTCGCTACTCTTCTCGCCCCGGATCACTTCGACCAGCGGCATTCGGTGTACGGGATTGAAAAAGTGCATGCCACAGAAGTTCTCGGGCCGCTGCAACGACTCCGCCAGACGGGTAATCGAGATGGTCGAGGTATTGGAGGTCAGAATGGTTTCTGCAGAAACGTGCTGCTCGACTTCGGCCAATACCGCGCCCTTAACCTTGGGGTTCTCGACGACCGCCTCGACCACTAGGTCTACGCTGTTAAAGTCGCCATAGCTGAGCGCAGGACGGATACGTGTCAGCGCGGTGGCCATCTTGGCGGCATCGATCCGTCCCCGACCCAGCTCGCCGGTGAGTAAGCGTGCGGCTTC
>JBLHND010000126.1:0-10476 GCA_047622605.1 Motiliproteus sp.
TCCCGACAACAACGGCATACCTACATCCATGTAGGCAAAGCTTCTGCGTCCTGCTCACGCCCCTTACCTACATCCCTGTAGGCAAAGCTTCCGCGTCCTGCTCACGCCCCTTACCTACATCCCTGTAGGCAACGGCGAGATTGACAGTCTGAGGCAGACAAATCGGCAGGATAGCCGATTTGCACAACCGCAGGTTGCCCGAAGGGTGAGGTACTTAGGATGTGCCGAGTGAATCCGAATCTGTCAGCCTCAGGCTGGATTTCATAGCGCCGCAGGCGCGTACCCGCAGGGCGGTTAGCAGGGGCACGCTTTTGATGTACAGGGACGTTCGAATGCCGCGAGGTGGGGCCGTTGTCAGTTCCCGACAACAACGTCATACCCGCATCCCTGCAGGCAATGGCCAGGAGCGGCCTTGCTTCGGTTTCTTTGTCGTCTGTACACAAATAAAGCCGTCTGCGGGAGGCGGAACCTCGCTTGATTACAAAGACAATAATTAGAATTAACCTCTGCAACACTTAACTAGTACATAGCCTAAGAAATGGCTGTAGCTCGGGCTCGTAGCTCGGACTTTAGTCCGATAAAACTAGCAAAGTGCAGCCATCGTCGGACTAAAGTCCGACCCACAAAAGAAACACCTCTGTCGGTCGGCGTTTTGTGGGTTGAGTGTGGTCCGACAACACCAGCAAAGAGATCGCCTGCAGGCAGCGGGCTCCCACAAGGCAGGATCCCACAAAGGCATATCAACAATTGAGTAATACACACGCACAAAAAAGGCCAGATATAGATATCTGGCCCTGTAGGTCGGCGTTTTGTGGGTTGAGTGTAGTCCGACAATAAAAGCTGTCTAGAACTTCAAGCGCAGGCCGGCAAGGTAACCCATATCAACGTTATCGCCATCGGTATCGGCGATCTCAGCGAATAAACTGACGTTCTTTTGCGTAGGGAATTTATAAGTCACGTTAGCGTACCACTCAGTGAAATCATCAGCAGTTACGGGTGATGTAGTGTCCACAACACCGATAGCCAGCTTAGTGGTCTTGGCAACAGGGATGACTACCGCCAAGTTATATTGCTCGGTGTCAGCATTTGCTGAGCTATTATCATCTGTAGAGCTATAGTCAGCGGCTAAGGCAACCACTCCCAGGTCATACCCTGCACTAACACCCCAGGTATCAAATGATTCTGCAGAGGGCGTCTCTTTCATTGTCTGGTAGGCAGCCGCCAGCTCGATACCTGCAACTTCGGTAGCAGCAAACAGATCAAAAGATTCACCGTTAGCACTGTCTTCGCCTTCTGCATCAATTTCATAAGAAGCTGCAATGAAGACATTCTCCAGATTAACATTTACACGAACGGTATCATCACCGTCGGTTGCCAGAGCTTCAAAACGATCCCCTTCAGAGGCCAGTTCGTAAGCGGCTTCTACTCCAAACTCATCGGTTGCGAAGTTCTGCTTACCGATAGAGACGGCTACTTTTCCAAAGTCCAGACCCACATAGGCTTCTTCGAGATCGCTCCCACTCTGTTTATCTTCAGCGGCATCCTTAAAACCGAAATCCAACTGGCCGAAGGCTTGCATGCCATTGCCCAGGTCATAGGTTAAAGAGTTTTTAAGCTCCAGATCATCAAACTCCACATCCAGATTCTGATCGTCACCGACATCCTTGCGAAGCTGGACCTGGAAATCACCCTTGAGCTTGTAGGTCAGGCCTTTTCCTTCATAAACAGTAGCAGCATTAACAGAACCGGCCATGACTGCTGCAACAGAAACAACTAAGATCAGTTTTTTCATTTCTTCTCTCCAAGATAATAACACTCATAAATATGAGCAAGGTTTTAAGGTTGAAATTAAGAATTGGCTGGTGACTTGTTCTATTTAATAAGCCTATTTCCTAAGCCTATTTAATAGGTCTATTCATCGAGCCATCTTATAAAGGCAGTCCTGGCCTCGGGGCTGGATTTGGTATACCAGTATTTCAGCATCTCTCCGGCTTCAATGTTGCCCTCAACAACGGATGATCTCTCGTCTGGGATCATGACCGCTGGAGAATCCGTCCTGTTGAAAATAGCTAATTCCGTTTCATAATCCCTACTAAGTTGAAATCCTTCCTTGACGAGTTCAGTCACGGTAATCTCTTTAGTTTTTCCGTTCTCGGTCGTCATGACCCAGCGTGGATCTGTTTTAAAAGCGCTGAGGTCATGGCTGTTGTTGATGTTGGGTGCGTTTAACCGTAAACGTTCATCCGTAGATTCAAAGAGGATCACATAGGCAGGGGTGCGTTCTATATAAGAGTCGTTATTGTATTCTTTTATTTCAGCACTAAATTCAACCAGCATCTGGTTGACACCGTCCACTGTTTGAAATATTTTTTTAGAATAAGAAGCTGTTTCTTCACCATTAAGCGCTAATAAAGCCACTCCCTCGGCGACCTCGACAGAAACTGCAGCAAAAGACATTGAACTTATAAGAAACGAAGTGCTCAATATAAAACAACCTAAGGACTTCATATACGACTCTCTAGCTATCAGGGTGGAATGCGGCCCTGTAAATGCAACCATTAAATAAACTGCGTATACAATAACTTGGATTTATTACAATTCGGTTTCAGTATAATTACGGTTTAGATATAACCATCGGCGTTATTATTGTTTGATCTTTAACAGTAGCCCCAAATCTAAAATAAAATCAGTGTCGATGAAGCGTCTGGATCGTTGCACTGCGAGCGAATACTGAGGAAGGCGCCGGAATGGAGGTTGCTGAGGTCACTGAGGGTTCGCTCTGAGGAGAGCATCATCAGTGGCAACAGCACTGATAGCCGTCGTGAGTCGGCGGGGTTGGGTTGTCAGGACGATGTTTCTCAGGAGGGTGCAGCAGTCGCGGGTCTAGGCTGTTTTTGCTGGCTCGGGTCTCTCTTAGCCGGTCTCTTAGCCGGTCTCTTAGCCCGTCTATTAGCCCAGCGCTCAGCCCGTCATTTAAGCGTTAGCGTCGATCGCTGCCAGTTTGGTGCGGATGAATTCCGAGTGGGAGACATGAATCAGGTCAGCGACCTTGCGGATCAGGTGGTCTTCGTATTTGTCGAGAGAGCCATCGCTCAGGGCGACCTGCCAGAGGTTAAAAATCAGCAGACTTTTCTGTTGGGCGCTGTAGTGGGTATCGATCAGGCGCGTGAACGGATACAGCGATATTGCCTGTTCTGTCTGTTGCTGGGCCAGTTTGATCAGGGTATCCAGTTGTGCGGCAGGCAGTTGGAACTGTTTTTTGAGCAACGTAGTGCAGAGGTCTCGCTCGGCGTCATCGATCGTGAAATCGGCGCGGGATACTTCCAGCAGCAGTGCGGCGGTGGCCAGTTGCAGAGGCTGGGCTTTGTCACCGGAGGCTAGTGCGATATGGTTGCTAAAAAAGGCGGTTATACGATTGATCATAGAACGTCGACCGACTGGCTGAAACGTTCAGTCAGCGTAGCATCTTATGGGTGGGTCCTGACATACTGGAATTCGGCTCCCTTGCTGCTGTGCAACTGGAGCCGAATCTTGTAGAGCACACCTACGCGGATTTTACGTGTAGGAGGTTGGGCATGACGATCAGTCGCTTGGCAATAGCGTTCAGTAGCTGGGTTAGGCGATTTAGCCGCAATGCTCTTTTCTCGATCTTAGCGAGTCTTCTGTATTTACTGGTTAAACGAAGAAAATAGTCCTGCTCGGATTCACGGTGAGTCGGGGTGTTTGCTTTTCTGAAGTCATCGAAGTTCATCATGGCGCGTTCCTTGATATAGGACCTCAAGAGAGGCCGATATATAAAATTGAGCGCGCATCGTAGTGTTCAAATCTCCCTGCGACAACCGATTTTTTTTCATGGTTGAGGTGAGATTTTTTCATCGATTATTCGGGACGTAGCCGCAGCAGGCGTAGTGCTTGTTGCGGCAGTCTCAGGTCTGATTTGGGGTGATTACCGGGTCTGTCTGTAGCGCCTGTTTGGCACCCGGTTTGCCGCCAGAGGTCTCCAACGCTCTCAGCGCTGCGGGCGCTCGAAGAGCTCGGGATCGATGCTGTAAGGCAGCGGCAGAAGCGAGACGTCGGGACCCTCGGCGCTACCAAGATGCAGGTCGCCTGCGTCTGCTGCGGCTTTGCCGATAATGGCCTGTAGTAGGACCCGTTGCTGTTGCTTAACGCTGCTGAGGACTTTGCCGACGCTGCGGCCATTGCCGGCATAGAGTGCGGTACCCGGAGCGATCATAGCGCCGCTCAGGCTGGCATTGCTCAGGGTTGCGGCATACATGAGTTTTTTCAATTTACCCCGATACTGCAGCCGGGCGACGATCTCCTGTCCGGTATAGCAGCCTTTGCTGAAACCGATGCCATCGACGGCCTGGAGGTTCAGCATCTGCGGGATGTAAGTCTCCAGGCTCTCGGGTCCCAGTTGCACCAGGCCGGCTTCGATATCAGCGGCTTGCCATGCCTGACTGTTACCGATCTGGGCCAGGGCTGCCAGCGTCCGCCACAACTGCTCGGCCTGAGACGCCGGGCACCAGAGTTCGAAGCGGGGGCTGTTGCCTGCGACTCTGACGACGATAAGATCATCGCGCAGCCGCTGCTCATTGACGTGGTCGGGCGGGACGATGCCGAGCTGGGCCAGGTAGCCAGGCGCGGATTCACCCATTAAGGCCAGGCCGGTCCATTGGTCATCGGCCAGGGTTATCGCGACCTTGGAAAACACGGCGAACTTCTTGAGGTTGGTCAGAGCAGGTTCCGCCATCGCCAGGGGGAGCCGCATCAGCAGGGCACCCTCGGCCTGTTTAAACAGGCGTGCGGTACTCAGGACCATCCCTTTGTGGGTACAGTTGGCACCCAACAGGCTCCGCTCTTGGCTGAGGTCGTTGAGGTCGCAGGTAAGCTGCCCCTGCAGGAATTTTTCAGCATCCGGGCCTACGAAGCTGATCAGGGTCTGCTGAGTCAGCGCCATCAGCAGCGTATCGTCCTGCTGATAGTGGGTTGCCACTGCAGATAACGAATCTGCGTCCTGCGGCTGGCCTTGTTGAGTGAGAAATTCGATCCAACTTGGATGGGGCATAGGGCGACCTTTACTCTGTATTCTGGCGGAGCCAGAGGGCTCCGCCGATGTTATGGATGGCACTCAATCACAGCGGCTTAAGTGTTCGGTGTTGTTGGCTGCTGTTGTTCCTGCAATTTGGCGAGGGGTTGGCCCAGGCGGGTATTGTTACCCGAGTGGTAGTGCTTGAGCCAATCGATACGCTTGTTACCAAATAACAGGATGACGGTAGAACCGAGCTTGAAACGGCCCATTTCTGCACCCTTGGCGAGGATGACAGGCGCCGGCGGGAGGTCATCATAGCGACGGGTTGTGATGGTTCTCAGTGCCGGCGTTACCTGTCCGGACCAGACCGTTTCGATACCGGCCACGATCATCGCGCCGACCAGGACCATCGCCATCGGTCCGGCGGCAGTCTCGAAGATGGCGACCAGACGTTCGTTACGGGCAAACAGGTTGGGTACTTCGGACGCGGTCGCATTGTTGACCGAGAACAGATCGCCTGGTATGTAAACCATCTCCAGCAGGCGACCTTCGATCGGCATATGGACTCGATGATAGTCCTTGGGCGCGAGGTAGATCGTGGCAAACTGGCCGTTGACAAAGGGTAGCGCGCGATCCTGATCGCCGCCCAGCAGTGAGGTCAGGCTGTAGCTGTGGCCTTTGGCCTGGAAGATACGCTCGAAATCGATCTTGCCGAGTTGGCTGATAGCGCCATCCGCCGGGCTGACGAGCAGCGCCGGGTCAGGGTCGATCGGCCGGGCATCTGGCTTGAGCGCGCGGGTGAAAAAGGCGTTAAAGCTGGGGTAGGCGGTCGGTTGCTCCTCCAGGGCGTCGGTCATGTTGACGGCGTAGCAACGCTGGAACAGCAGGATGAAGCTGTTCTTGATCCAGCCGATACGACTGTCGGCCAGCCAGCCAACCAGGCGCGATAGCCGATGTTGCGGCAGTAGGTACTGCAAGAGAGCGAATAGGCGTGCCATAAGGGTCTGGATACTCGTTCGGATGGTTTATTATTCAGTGAATTACGAGGATGAACCGGTCTCGGTCGGGGTGTCTGGATCGTTGCCCCATTCGAACCAGGAGCCATCATAACAGCGGATCCGCTGATAGCCGAGCGCTTTGGCGACCAGATAGGTTAGCCCCGAGCGCCGGTGAGTCTGGCAGTGAGTGATGACTTCTTGGGCTGGGTTGATGCCCAGGCCTGAGAGCTGTTCGCGGAGCGCCTGGGCATCCCTTAGCCGCCAGTCGGTTTGGCTGATCAGGCACTGGGTCCACTCCAGGTTTTTAGCGCCGGGTATATGTCCGCCCTTGCTGGCATTGATGACTTTTTCGCCACGGAATTCTGCCGAAGAGCGGGCATCCCAGATAACAATATTGGGGTCCTGTAAATGCTGCAGCAGGTAGTTCTTATCGGCGATCAATGCAGGATTGATGCGGGCTTGGAATACCGAGGGTTGCGGCAGGTTGGCCTGGGTCTGGAGCGGTAAGCCGGCGTTGACCCAGGCTTGTCGCTGGCCATCGAGCACCGAGCTATGGGCATGCTGGAGGAGATCCAGGGTCCAGAGCAAGCGTCCGGCCAGTGCCCCCCTCAGGTCATCGTAGGCGACAACCAGGCTGTCTGGCATGAGCCCCAGTTCTGAAAACAGGCTGCTGAGTTGCTTCGAGGAGGGCAGTTTGTTGGGTACGGCACCTTCGCCGGATAGCAACCGGGAGGGGTCTAGATGCACGGCGCCAGGAAGATGCCCGCTGGCGTAACTCTCGGCACTGCTCAGGTCTAGCAGCAGCAGGCGGGGGTTGCTGAGGTGCTCTCTGAGCGTGCTGGCATCCAGCAGTAGGGGTAGGGCCGTCATCAGTGTTCCTTGCAGGTCATGGGAATAGGAAGGGGGCTGGCCGCCTCTCTTAACGGGGCGCCGTTGGCTTGGCTCTTGTTGAGCGGGTTCTTGTTGAGTTGGCTCTTGTTGAGTTGAGCAAGGCACTGGTGGGCTGCGGCTGCCAGTTGCTTGAGCTTCTTGAATTGAAACTCGCTGATGACCCTCTCCTGCTGAGCCCTGTCGGCGTAGAGTATCAGTGCGGGGCGCTTGCCTTCAAATAATGAGATTAACGCGAAGCTCCGGGGATGACAGGCCGATGTAAACCGTTCTGGAAGTTCTGCCCGGATCCGGAGGATGTTGTCGGCATGAGCCCAGACGGCAAGCGGCTTGAGGGTCATTTTTTTCAAGAGGCTGGGGATCTTCAGGTCCAGGGTGACTGCGGTCAAGGGATCATCGCGGGTGCGGCCTTGATGGCAGATCGGCGTCAGCTGCATAGCGGGGTCGATGGCGTAGCAGAGCATGCGCTCCAGTCCGAGACCCTCGATAGCCCCCTGCTGTAACCGCTTGAGTGCCTGCTCGAGTGTCTGGATGGCGAGTGTCGGCCTGAGCAGCTGTTGCAGACACTGTCTGTAGAGTGCTTGGTCGCGGAACGCCTGCGCCGCGATGTCGAGTGCCATGACGGGAGCCGTGTCGGGTTTAGAGCCGCGTTTAGTCTCTGAATTATTCTCAGCTACTTGGATTGGCGTTTGTGAGTCTGCGCTTTTGTTACTGGTAAAGGGGTTGCTGCCAGGTGGTTGGCGGGCAAGCATTTTTTTCGGATTGATGATCGCCGGGAGCCCGTTGCTAGGCTGCTTTTTAATACCCGGGTGATCGGCTAGATCCTCGGTGTTCAGGCGATAGTTGAGGACCAGGTCTGAGGGCAATAGCAGCATGAGCGCTGCCGGGGATAAGAGTCCTGGCATCGGGTGTTGGTGAGAGGCTGCCACGCAGTGTTGGTGGAGACTCAGGGAGGTCTGGTCGGGCGATTGCTGCAGGAAATCACCAATAAGCCCGATGATTCGCTGGCTCTTGGGATGGTTCCAGCCTCTGGGGACGGCCAACGCTAACCAGTTGGCCAGTTTGACAGGGTAAAAGATGGCGTTGAGTAGTTGTTTAACCTCGCGGCTATGTTCGTCTGTGACGGCGGTAGGCTGTGTTGCTTGCAGATGAACCTGTTGTAGTAGTTTCGCATCAGGCGATGCGGCGTGCTGCAGGGCTTCGGCAGCGAGTCTGGATAGCTGCCAACGCTCGACCAGTTGCTCTGATATCTCCTGGATAGTACAGCCCAGGACCTCATGTTCGGCGAAGGCAGTATCCTGATGCTGCTCATAGAGGCGAATTTTAATTTGGCTCATCTGCTGTGGTGCGTAGCGCCAGAGTGCCCAGTGGCCTATGCCATAAAAGAGCGCCGCGGTACGGGTGCTGTTGATCAATGCGGGGTCTTTATAGCGGCAGAGCATGGCGGCCTGGGTGGCGGCATGAAAGCTGTTACTCAGGGCATGAAAGTACTGTTTGTGGGGGACGCTGGCGCTGTTGAGTTTAATCGCCGGCAGCTGGCTGGCCAAGTCGATAATCTGGTGTAAGCCCAGGGTCGACACTGCCAGTTCCACCGTCGATACATCGGTGTCGGGATTACGGTTGAGTCGGTTTGCTCGACTCACGCAATGCATGGACAGCACCGGGTCGCGGTTGATGATCGGTTGCAATTGCTGCAGTGATACTTCGGGGTCTTGCAGCAGGCGGCGCAATAATCCGAGTGTCTGCGCGGGCACTGGTAGTGGCTTGTCTTGCAGTAAGTCGACCCACTGCTGCAGATCCCGAGGGGCGGGTGGCGAATCCATTAGACTCCTTGGGCACTGTGGCCACTTTGATCGGAATATAGCAGCCTCCTCGCACGGTGCCCAGGCTGTCGAAACGCGTGTCGCAACTGTTTTTCTGTGTTCTGATACCTCAGGACCCTAGGCTGGGATGCAATCCCAGCAGCAATTCTTGTACCCACTCAGTGCAGATTTACGCCATCGGCCAGCGTCTGTTGGATCATTCGGTAGCTTGCCATGCGCCGCGGCTCTATTTTCCCCTCCTCCAGCGCCTTTAGCAGGGCGCAGTTGGGCTCATGTTGGTGGCTGCAGTCACGGAAGCGGCAGTAACCCAAGAAAGGCCGAAACTCGATAAAGCCTTCGAGCAGCTGTTGCGGTTCGATGTGCCAGAGCCCGAACTCGCGGATGCCGGGCGAGTCGATCAGATCGCCGCCCTCGGGGAAGTGGTATATTCGTGCCGTGGTGGT
This sequence comes from Motiliproteus sp., assembly GCA_047622605.1. GTDB lineage: Bacteria > Pseudomonadota > Gammaproteobacteria > Pseudomonadales > Balneatricaceae > Motiliproteus. Next base: position 9,185 of record JBLHND010000126.1, read on the forward strand.
GGTGTGGACGCCTTTTTGACGCGCCTCCGAGAGTGCGCCTACACGGATGTCGACCCCGGGTAACAGCACATTGATCAGTGAAGACTTACCCACCCCGGATTGCCCTACAAAGACGCTGGTGCGTTGGTCCAGCTGCGCCTTGAGGGTGTTCAGACCATCTTCGCTGAGGGTGGAGGCGTGCAGAACCCGGTAACCGATACGCTCGTAGCCCTCGAGCATCTGGTCGAGTTCTGCACGCCGCTCGGGATCACTGAGCAGATCGGTCTTATTGAGCAGGATGACAGGTTCTATGCCGATCGCTTCAGAGGCGACCAGATAGCGGTCGATCAGATTGGCATAGGGTGTCGGCTCAGGCGCTATGGTGATTACGATATAATCGATATTGGCGGCGACCGGTTTGAGTTCCCCGCGGTTGTTGGGTCTTGATAACAGGGTGTTCCGAGGCAGGGTCGCAACGATGACGCCATAGGGGTCGCCCTTGCGCCAGATAACCCGGTCGCCGGTGACCAGCGCGCCAAGATTGGCCCGCATGTGGCAACGACAGATCTGGCCTTTGCTGTCACCCTCGAGCACTTCTACATCGACCTGCGAGCCGAAGTGCGAGACGATCAGGCCCTCCTCTTCGGGTCCCAGCTCACCGGAACCGAGTTTTTCGTCGATCGAATGGTCTTTTTTGCTGGCGCGTACGACCCGTTCTGCCTGAATCTTGTCGACACGCCAGGACTGACGCCGGCTAAGTTTGCGTTTACTCATGTGGAAAAAGGGTATCCTGATACAGATGCGCTGCGGCGAAGGCGTTGAAGTCGCTTTTTTAAACCGGCTAAACATAACACACTATGAGCCGTTAACGGCAGCCAGAGCGCGGTGGTTGCCATACTTATACTTATTCTTTATTTATATTCGGGAGCGAGGATCTTATGTCGACTCAAGCAGACGCTAGACAAACCAACCTGATCTGGATCGATCTGGAGATGACGGGGCTCGATCCCGAGCGCGAACGTATTATCGAGATCGCGACCCTGGTGACCGATTCCCAGTTAAATATTATCGCCGAGGGGCCAAGCCTGGTGATCCATCAGGATGATGCTGTACTGGAGGCGATGGATGACTGGTGTACCCGTCAACACGGGCAATCGGGCCTGACCCAGCGGGTACGCGAGAGTGGAATCTGCGAACGGGATGCGGAGTTGGCGACCCTGGCGTTCTTGCAGCAGCATGTCGACCTGGGTGCGTCGCCGATCTGCGGCAACAGCATCGGTCAGGACCGGCGTTTTCTGGTGCCCTATATGGCC
>JBLHND010000127.1:0-10462 GCA_047622605.1 Motiliproteus sp.
AAAGGTATCGCAGATCTTGGAATAAGAGAATGGACATGCAGTGAGTGTGGTGTCGCTCACAATCGCGATGTAAACGCGGCTAAGAACATTCGCGCGCTGGGGCTACAGCGTCTTGCAGAAGGAAAGGTAGCGGCTTAGTAAGTCGCCCTAGTCTAAGAGCTGTAATGGCTCTTGGAATCCCCTTCCTTTAGGGAGGGGAGCAGTCAACATCTCAGGAGCTTTAAACCCGGTGCTGAAATCACACATAAGAATAGTGCCCGGGCGGGGATGGAATGTTAAGGCCATTAAACTGTTTTCCTTGTTTCAAGTTAGGCCGCCGTCCTTGAGGGCTTCCCTGCCGTATTTACTCATCTGCGTGGAATCGTATAAGAGTTAGAAGTTGTTCACCTAACTGTCATAAGTCGCTTCATTTTAAGCGTAGCTGGTCGAGCATCGCCCGGTGGTTTATATCAACAAGGGTGCGGTCATAGAGGGGTGCCGGGAAACGGTTAAGCCACTCTCGGGCGGCTCTCTAGCCGCTTCCTCCTTTGTGACGCTCTTACTGCAGAGCATGGCGTAGCCTAGACTGTTTTGCACTGCCAGCCACAGCACCTCTGTAAGTAATCGGCGTTCGTGGGGCGTGCAGCTGTTACCGGAGCTTTAAGTTACCTACCCACAAGCCCCGCCTGAACTCGCTGTCCGGGCGTCAGTATTCAGGCTATCCCCCGCACCTCACTCTATATTCTGAATCTGCTCCCGCATCTGTTCGATCAGTACCTTGAGATCGACCGCGCACTGGGTGGTTTCGGCGACGATGGACTTGGAGGAGAGGGTGTTGGCTTCGCGGTTGAGTTCTTGCATCAGGAAATCCAGGCGGCGGCCGCTGGCGTCGTCCTGGGTGAGTACTCGGCGGACTTCGGTGAGGTGGGTGTCGAGGCGGTCGAGTTCTTCGTCGACGTCGGCTTTTTGCGCCAGCAGTACCATCTCCTGTTCGAGGCGGTTGGGATCCAACTCGACCCGGGCCTCTTCGAGCCGCTGGAGAATGTTGCGCCGCTGTTTGGCCAGGATCTCGGGCAGGCGGGTGCGAACCTGGATCACGACGGTGGCGATGGCATCTAGGCGCTGGTTGATGAGCAGGGCGAGTTCTGCGCCTTCGCGACGGCGGTTGTCGATCAGTTCCTGGATAGCGACATCGAACAGCGTTAGCGCACTGCCGTGCAGGGCTTTCATGTCCAGTTGCTGTTGCTGGAGTACGCCGGGCCAGCGCAGCAGCTCCAGGGCATCGATCGGGGCGGGATTGACCAGCAGATCGGTGATCTGCTGGGCGGCATCGCGCACCTGGGTGGCCAGCGGTAGGTTGACGCTCAGCGGGCTGTCGCCCTGCTCGGTGGGGTGAAAGCGCAGGCTGCACTCGACCTTGCCGCGTTGCAGGGTCTTGCGCAGCCGCTCACGCAGCGGGCTCTCGAGTTCGCGGAAGCTGTCGGGCAGGCGCAGCTGGGGCTCCAGGTAACGGTGGTTTACCGAACGGAGCTCCCAGACCAGGGTGCCATCGGTCTGTTGCTGCTGCTGACGGGCGAAAGCGGTCATGCTGCGTGTCATAAGTAGACTCTAAATAGGTAGTTGAATCATTCGGTTATAATCGGAAGCGTTCGGCGTATGCGTTTTGTGTGCGTGATGGGTTGGCATACTGCGTGTTATAAGAGCGGTTCTCGATTAACATTGCGAATCTTTTGGTATTTGCCATTCTAGCAACCGGCTCACGGCGGGGACTAGGATTGTTTCGCTTCACATTTTTATTTAAGGTTTTCCGATGAGCGCTACCCTCTCTGATCAATTTAAGAATCTCGGTGTCGATGCCCTGCGTCCCAGTGGCCGGGCCAATGACGCGCTGCGTGCGATCCGCATCAGCCGCCACTACACCATGCATGCCGAAGGGTCGGTGCTGGTGGAATTTGGTAACACCAAGGTGCTCTGCACCGCGACGGCGACCCGTGGTGTGCCGCGTTTTCTGCGTGGTAGCGGTACGGGCTGGGTGACGGCAGAGTATGGAATGTTGCCGCGTTCGACCGGTTCGCGGATGGATCGCGAGGCCACACGCGGCAAGCAGGGCGGGCGTACCGTCGAGATTCAGCGGTTGATCGGCCGTTCATTGCGGGCGGTTCTGGACCTGAAGAAGCTGGGCGAGAATACCATTACCATCGATTGTGATGTGATCCAGGCCGATGGCGGTACCCGCACCGCCGCGATCACGGGCGCCTGTGTGGCGATGATGGATGCGATCGCCTTCCTCAAGAAGGATAAGAACGGCGCGCTCAGAGGCAACCCGATCAAGGGGATGCTGGCAGCCGTTTCGGTGGGTATCTATAAGGGGCAACCGGTGCTGGATCTCGATTATGCCGAAGACTCCAAGGCGGAGACCGATATGAATGTGATCATGACCGAGGCCGGTGGCTTCGTCGAGATCCAGGGCACCGCCGAGGGCGCGACCTTCAGTCAGGAGGAACTCGCCAGCATGTTGGCGCTGGCATCCAAGGGGATCAAGGAGCTGGTTGTACTGCAGAAGGCGGCGCTGGCAGCAGGCTAGGAGGCTGCGCCCTTTTCTTTGGCTATGTCCCCGTTAAGTGTTGCGGTGCTGTCATCGTCAGGCTGAAGCCGACCTACAGGGATGTGGGAAGTGCAGCAAGTCCGTAGGGAACGGACGCTGCCGACCTACAGGGATGTGGGAAGTGCAGCAAGTCCGTAGGGAACGGACGCTGCCTAACCCACAAAAGAAGCTGGGCTTAGACCACCATGAGGGGCTGTTCCGATTCGTAGCTCTGCTGATAGCGGGCGAATGGCCGGTCGTATTCTCGAATATGGATTACGGCGCTGTTTCTCAAGAAGCAGATCAACTCGTACTGATTCACGTTCTCATACTCGTTGACCAGACGGTATTCATGGCCGAGAAGCCTGGCTAACAGGTTAGCGTGCTCCTGTTGGTGCGCCTTGACGGCCGGATAGCGGATAGCGGTCATCAGGGCCTCTTCGGCCTCGAAATGCTGACGACAGGCGTCTGTGAAGTCTTGGTAGAGGGCGGTGATCTGTGCGCGACCGGCATTCGCAAAGAAGGCGTCCGTGAGCTGGTTATGGATGTTGAACAGCTGCGCATGTTCGGTATCGACCTGGTCGATCTCCAGGACGTGATTCTCAGGATCCAGATGGCTGCTTCTTTGAATCCGGTCCAGTAGCCGCTCTTTCTTGAGTAGTGATCTGCGCAGCTTGTAATAGTAGAAGCCCTCATCGATATGGGCTTTCAGGTCTTCAGCGTCCCAGGGCTTGGACAGGAAACGGAACACCGACCCTTCGTTGATCGCCTGGGTGACGATTTTCAGGTCCGTGTAACCACTCAGGATGATGCGGCTGGTATCGGGGTAGGCGAGTTTGATCTTGCGCAAGAACTCGACTCCGGAGATCGCAGCCATGCGCTGGTCGGTAATGACCACCCCCACGTCGTAGCTGGCCAACCATTCCAGGGCTTGCTCGGGCGCGGTGGTCAGTAGCAGCCGGTAGGGGCTGTAATGGAGTGCGCGGCGGACGGCGTTGAGCACCTGCTGCTCATCATTGAGAACGATGACGATATCTTCATCCTCGGCGGTCCTGTTCAGTGGGGTAAAGCCCTGGTGGACGATCGCACTAAAGTCGGCCGCCGGCACGGGCTTACTGAATAGATAACCCTGAATGTGGTGGCAGCCGTGACGGCTCATAAAGCGACCCTGCGCTTCGGTTTCAACGCCTTCGGCGACGGTGTTGAGCCCTAGGTTGCGGCACATCGACAGCGTACTTTCGACAATCACCGCGCTCTGCGGATCATGACAGACCTTCTGGACGAACGACTGATCGATCTTGACCGTATGGATCGGCAGCCTGCTGATATAGGCCAGCGACGAGTAGCCGGTGCCGAAGTCGTCGAGGACGATCTTGAGTCCCAGGCCGGTAAAGTCGTTGAGGATCTTGCGCACCGCCACGGGATCTACCACGAGTATCGACTCGGTCAGTTCCAGTTCGATCAGGCCCGGATCCACCCGATAGGTCATCAGGCTCTCCCTGAGCGTCTGCAGCAGCTGCGGATCCGAGAGCTGACGGGCAGAAATATTCAGCGAAACCGGGAGGCTGAGCAGACCCTTAGCCGACCATTCGCCGACTTGGCGGATCACCTCCCTGATGACCCAGCGTCCGATCTCGATGATCTGGCCGCTGCTCTCTGCCAAGCCGATAAACTCCAGCGGCGAGACCATGCCTCGCTCTGGATGACACCAGCGAATCAGAGCTTCGGCCCCGATCACCTGGCCACTGAGGATATTGACCTTGGGTTGGTACCACATCTGAAACTGGGACTCGTCGAGGGCCCGCGTCAGGTCTTTTTTGAGTGAAAAAGCGGCGAGGGCTACCGAGTCAAAGCTGCTGTCGTAGATCACCGGCACTCTGGAGCCGCTGGCTTTGGCTCTATGCAGGGTCGTCGTCAGGTGTTGCAGCAGGGTCTCGGTATCTCTGACGCTATGGGGGAGTTCGAGGATGCTGCAATAGAGCTCGATAGGAATATCGGCGGCCGGGGTCATAAAGGGATCGGCGCAGAGTGCCTCAATTTTTAGTCCTATAGTCGCGATATCATCCGTGGCGCAGATCAGCACGAAGGTATCCCCCGACAGGCGTGCCAGAGTATCGGCCTTTCTGAACAGCGTTTTCAGCCGAGCACCGAGCTCCCGAAGCAGGGTGTCACCGATCGACAGCCCCATGCTCTCATTGATCAGGTGCATCTGTTTGATGTCGATCGCACAGAGCAGGGCGTGTTGGCCGTCGCGTTCGACCTTGGCGACCATCTGCTCCAGGCGATCCCGCAGCAGGCGTTCGTTGGGCAGGCCGGTCAGGGTATCGTGGGTGCTCAGGGTCGCTAGCTGATTCTGGTAATACTTTTTCTCGGTGATATCTTCCTTGAGCACGACATAGCTGACCAGTTCGCCGCCGCCATACACCGGCCAGATGATCTGAGACTCCCAGTACAGCTCGCCCCTCTTGTTGCGGTTGCGGATGTCGCCGCGCCACTGATTTCCGCTCCTGAGGGTGTCCCAGAGGTCTTGATAGACCTCCTGGGGGGTCTCGCCCGAGCTGATCAGTTTGGGCGTCTGGCCGATAAGCTCCTCCCATGAGTAGCCGGAGATCGAGCAGAACTGCGGATTGACATAGTCGAACCTTGCCTGGGCGTCGGTGATCGCTATCGCGATGGGACTCTGCTCGATGATCTGGCGCAGGCGGCTGTTCTGTTCATAGAGGTCGTAGCGGTCGACCAGCACGGAAACGCTGTTAACCAGCTGCTGCAGTGCTTGAAGCGCCTGCGTTGTAACCCTGACATCGCCCTGGATGCTGAGTAAGAGCACGCCGCGGTGGCGCTCCTTGCGATCGAGCATCGGGAAGCGATAGAAATCCTCAGTGGCACTCGGCGCTTCGGGCTGGGCGTCAGCGGGGTCTGGTTCAGAATATTCCCCGGCCGGTGTGGGCCGAAGCTCCCGGCAGCTCTCGGCGGCGAGCGTTGCGACCCGCATCTCCTGACTGGGGCTGAGCCGATAGGCGGCCGGCATGGCCAGGGTATTCTTGGCGCGGTCGAACAGGAAGAAGGCCCCCTGTTGGCGGAAGGGCTCAGCGGCGCTCGTGCAGATCTGGATCAGTACGCTCGTCAGCATCTGTTCCAGGGTCTGATTATGGAACGTCTGGCTGTTGATCGTCTCGGCCGTCTCCTGGTCACGCTCTTTGGCCTGCAGTTGGTGCCTGGCATCGGCCAGCTCGGTGATGTCCCTGAGGGTTCCCACCAGGTGCCAGCGATCTGCGGATTGGAACGCAGAGAGGCTCAGCTCGGCAGGGAAGGGGCTGCCATCGCGCCTGAGTCCCTGAATCTCGATGCTCTGGGCGGGTTTATTGCCGGCTGTCGCGCGGAGCCGTTGCCGGGCCTGTCGAAATTGCGCACGAGAGGCATCCGCGATGATCAGTCGGTGCAGATCTTTGCCATGCACCTCATCCGCCGTATAGCCGAAGATCTGCTCCGCCCTGGGGCTCCAGTACTCGATGGCGCCCTGATCGTCCGTCACGATCAGGGCATCGCGAATGCTGCTCAGGCAGGCCTGTATGAGTTCAATATCCAGACTCATCGGTATGCACCGGATCTGTAGCGAGGTGCCGCTGGCGAGAGATTGCGCATAAGTCGGTTCATCCTGCTGCCGCCTCTGGCGAGCGCTTGATAGGTAGCTTGAGGGTGAAGGTGGTGCCCAGGCCGGGGGTGGAGAGCACCTCGAGTTTGCCCTGGTGTTTCTCGATGATGCCGTAGGAGACCGACAACCCCAGGCCGGTGCCTTTGCCTACCGGCTTAGTGGTAAAGAAGGGGTCGAAAATTTTGTGCAGCAGCTCCGGCTTGATCCCCTGGCCACTATCCTCGATCGCGATCCAGATAGCGTCCTGATCGGCGCCGGTACGGATGCTGATGGCACCCTTGTTTTCGATCGCCTGGGAGGCGTTGAGCAGCAGGTTCATAATCACCTGGTTGATCTCCGAACGCAGGCACTCGACCGGCGGTAGCACGCCATAGTGTTTCTCGATGCTGCAGTGATATTTGAGTTCATTCCAGATCACGTTCAGGGTGCTGTCGATCTCCTGGTGCAGATCGACCTCTTCCCAGATGCCGTCGCTGGCGCGGGCGAAGCCTTTCAGGTCGGCGATGATTTTCTGGATTCTGTCGACCCCCTCCTTGGTTTCGGCAAACAGATCAACCAGATCCTCTCTGAGGTAGTTGAACTCGAACTCCGCCTCCGCCTCGGCGATAAGCCGCAGTCCTGGTTCGGGGTGCTCCAGTGCCGCGGTCTTGAGCTTGATCTGTTCGCACATCTCGATCAACTTATTGACGTAACTCCTGGCGCTATTGATATTACTGCCGATAAACCCGACCGGGTTGTTGATCTCATGGGCCACTCCGGCGGAGAGCTGGCCGATAGCCGCTAGTTTTTCAGATTGCAGCAGCTGCTTCTGGGCGTCCTGGAGTTTATGGATCAGCTCCGCCTGCTGCTGCGTTTTGTCGAGCAGGGTGCGCTCGGCCAGTTTACGGCTGCTGATATCGCGTACGATTCCCAGGGCTCTCCAGCTCTGATCGATAAGGATGCCGTTGATGGAGAGTTCGACCGGAAACTCCTCACCCGATTTACGCCGCGCCGTCAGTTCCAGAATCTTCCCCAGCCTGGCGCCGCGCCCGGTCTTTAAGAATGTTGGGAAGGCGGCTCTGAACCTGGCCTGTTCCTGCTCTTTGGCAATCAGCTTATGCAGATCTTTGCCCCGCACCTCGGCGGCGGTATAGCCGAAGATCCGCTCGGCAGAGGCGTTCCAGTAGACCACTCGAGCCTCTTCATCGATCAGGATGATCGCGTCCTGAGCCGCCTCGGCCATGCCGCGAAAGATCGCCTCGCTGTACTCCAGCTTCTGATGCTCTAGCAACGTCAGATCCCGGCTTACCCTGAGGGCGCTGTTGGCTTCTTGCAGTGCGACGGTCCGGTCGCTAACCTGCTGTTCCAGCCGGGTATTGGCCTCTGTGATAAGGCTATACTGGGCCTTCTGGAAAAAAGCCTCCCGGCGGATAATCAGGGCACCGGTCAGAACCAGCAGGATGATGCTCGAGGAGATCAGGCCGAGAAACACCGCGCTGTTAAAAAACGCCTTTTGCACATCATCGACATAGACCCCCGAGCCGATGACCCAGCCCCAAGGCTTGAACCCCTTAACGAATGATAGTTTCTCTACAGGCTTTTGGGCACCGGGTTTGGGCCAGTAGTAGCCGACAAACCCTTCCCCCTGCTGCCGAACGGTGTCGATGAATGCGATAACCAGCAGTTTGCCATTGGTATCCTTGAGGCCGGAGATATCCTGACCATTGAGTTCCGGCTGGATAGGATGCATCAGCATTCTCGACTGCATATCGTTGATCCAGAAGTAATTATCCTGGTCGTAGCGCAGGGAGCGGATCGTGGCGAGGGCACGCTCTTTGGCCTCAGCTTCGCTGATATGGGCGCTGCGGCTCAAGCCATAGAGGTGCTCCAGCAGGCTGTGAATGTTCTCGACCAGATACTGGGTCTGGTGCTTTTTCTCATCGAACAGAGCCTCTCGAAGGCTACTAATCGAGAGTGCCGTAATTAGCACAAAGCCGGTAAAGACAACGATAAGAACCGTTACGAGACGGGTGGTCAGGGTCGATTCTTTTATGAGGAGCTTCATGACTGGCGATCAGTCTCAATGCAGGGTGAGGAGGCTAACGAGGGCATTGCTCTCTCAAGGTGGTAGGCGAAGTCTGCAACTATAACGCAAACACGGCTGGAAACCACTACTGTAAGCCTTAGAGGTAAGATGTCGTCAACGCGGGTGTACGGGGTGCGGGGCGGCAGGGGGCGGAGAGTATAGGTACTCGAAGAGGCTACCCGGGGGAGGGGTTTTTATAAAAAAACGCCCCGATACCGGTGTAGGTTCGGGGCGTTAGTCGGACAGCCTCCTCGTTCATCAGGCGTGGTATTTGGCGCTCAGTTCATGCACGGCTTCTACGAAGTAGCCGGCGTGTGCGGGATCGACAAACTGGTGAATACCGTGGCCGAGGTTGAAGATATGCCCGGGATTACTGCCGAAACGCGCTAGGATATTCTCGACTTCGGCACGGATACGGTCTTTGCCGGCGTAGAGGACGCTGGGATCCATGTTGCCCTGAATCGCAACCTGGGAGCCGATGCGGCTACGGGCGTTGTCGATATCGGTGGTCCAGTCGAGTCCGACAGCGTCGGCACCGGTGTTGGCGATCGACTCCAGCCATTGGCCACCGTTCTTGGTGAACAGGATGACCGGTACCCTGCGACCGTCGTGTTCACGGATCAGGCCGTCGAGGATCTGCTGCATGTACTTGAGCGAGAACTCGTGGTAGCACGAGGTGCTCAGCACGCCGCCCCAGGTATCAAAGATCTGTACTACCTGAGCGCCAGAGCGGATCTGCTCGTTCAGGTAGGCGGTGACGCTCTGGGCCAGCTTGTCGAGCAGCTGGTGCATCACCTCGGGCGTCTCGTACATCATCCGTTTCACATGGCGGAAGTCTTTCGAGGAGCCGCCTTCGACCATATAGGTGGCCAGGGTCCAGGGGCTGCCGGAGAAGCCAATCAGAGGCACGCGGCCATTGAGTTCATGGCGAATGGTCTTGACCGCTTTCATCACGTAGCCCAGATCGGTGGCGGCATCGGGGATCGGCAGCGCGGCAACGTCTTGTGCGGTGCGGACCACCTTCTTGAATTTAGGGCCTTCTCCGGTTTCGAAATAGAGTCCGAGTCCCATCGCATCGGGAATGGTCAAAATATCGGAGAACAGGATCGCCGCATCCAGAGGAAAGCGTTCGAGCGGCTGAATAGTGACCTCGCAGGCAAAATCGGCATTCATGCACAGACTCATGAAATCCCCCGCCTGGGCGCGCAGCGCCTTGTATTCGGGTAGGTAGCGGCCCGCCTGACGCATCATCCACACCGGGGTGGCATCGACGGGCTGGCGCAGCAGTGCGCGCAGAAAACGATCATTCTTGAGTTCGGGAAACTGTGCAGACATAAGCGCGGGTCTCTAGCCAATAAAAAAGTGCCGCTAGTATAAGGCCTCAGCAGTAAAAAGGGGTCTAAAGTGAAAAGGGGTCAGTGAAAAGGGGTCGGAGTGATTTGTTTTTTAGAAAGTGAAAAGTGAAAAGGGGTCGGAGTGATTTGTTTTTTTAAATCACTCCGACCCCTTTTAGACTCTCTCCGACCCTTTCGACTACCCCTTTCGACTACCCCTTTTGACTAGACCTCCATATAGTCCAGGATCCCTTCCGCGGCCTTGCGGCCCTCGGCGATGGCGGTGACCACCAGATCGGAACCGCGGACCATATCGCCGCCGGCAAAAATCTTAGGATTGCTGGTCTGGAACGGAAAATCACTGGTTTCAGGCGCGATCACTCGACCGCGGTCATCCTCGGTGATACCAAACTGCTCGAACCAGGGGGCAGGGCTGGGGCTGAATCCGAAGGCGACCAGGACGGCATCGGCGGCGATGATCTCTTCGCTGCCTTCGATGACCTCGGGACTGCGACGACCCCTGGCATCGGGCTCGCCTAGGGCGGTCGTTACCAGCTTGATGCCGGTGACCTTGCCGTTGTCGCCGACGATTTCGATCGGCTGACGGTTAAAGAGGAACTTAACCCCCTCCTGCTTGGAGTTAACCACCTCTTTACGCGATCCGGGCATGTTGGCCTCGTCGCGACGGTAGGCACACTGAACGCTGGTCGCATTCTGACGGATCGTGGTCCGGTTGCAGTCCATGGCGGTATCCCCGCCACCGAGGACCACGACGCGCTTGCCCTTGAGATCGATAAAGCCGTTGTCATCCTGCGGGTAACCCAGGCAGTTATTGACGTTCGAAATCA
>JBLHND010000128.1:0-10312 GCA_047622605.1 Motiliproteus sp.
GCGTAGTCACGGGCGGCGTCACGGATCATGCGCTCCTCTTCGGTGAGTTGCTGATCCATAAAGAAGGGATCGTCCCAGGAAAAGGCGGTCTTGGTAGCGGGCTGGGTCATGGAGGCATCTCGATTAGAGTGTTTGATTTTAAAACACTCTAGCGAAGCTTTTTTTATAAGTACAATATATAGAAAATATAGTTTCCATCAATTTTTATGATAGCTGTAAAAGTGTCAAATCACAGGGCTGTGTTTTTGTAGGTTAGGCAGCGTCCGTTCCCCAGGGACTTGCTGCACTTTCCACATCCCTGTGGGTCGGCTTCAGCCTGATAATCACCGCTCCATGCCAGCCTTGTCGACTACTTTCTGCCCAAAAAAAGCCAACCCACCAAAAATCAACCCACAAAACGCCAACCCACAAGGTTGCCTGAGAAGAAAGGTAACACCTGGAGCCCACCCAGGCAGTCATGAGCGACATCTTGCTCATGACTGCCGCAGGGCTCGGCTGAAAATGGCTTACCGCAGACTAAACCCTCCGCTATTATTTATTTTTTACATATAAAACAGAGTAATAATGATTATAAATGATAATGGCACCTTAATTGCTTACATTACAGTGAAGCGTTACGGTCAAGCGTTGCGGTACGGGAAACTTTGCTGAATCGCCCTTGGCTGGATCGCTGTTACCGAGAGCACCACTTCCTATACTTTTCTAGATAACAACAAGCAGACAAGGATCAGTAGAATGAAAAACAACATGCAAAACAGCAAGCGACGCTTCGTCACCGGACTAGGGCTGGCATTAACCCTGGGAACCTCCCTGGCGTTAACCCTGCAACCCGTTCAGGCTGCCGAAGACCACTCCTATATCCTGGCCACCGCCACCACCGGCGGCACCTATTACCCGGTCGGCGTTGCTCTGGCGACACTCACCAAGGTCAAATTAGCCCCCACCCACAAGGTCTCCCTATCGGCGATCAGCTCTGCAGGCTCGGGCGAAAACGTCAAGATGCTGCGCGAAAATGAAGCCCAGTTTGCCATCCTGATGGGGCTCTATGGCGCCTGGGCCTGGAACGGCGAGGGCGCGGTTAAAGATCGCGGTCCGCAGAAAAACCTGCGTTCGATCAGCATGCTGTGGCAGAACGTCGAACATTTCATGGTGCAGAGCGAGCATGTAAAAACAGGCACCATCGAGGATATGGCGTCCCTCTCGGGCGAGAAGTTTTCGATCGGCAAGCGCAACTCGGGTACCGAGGGCGCCAATCGCCATATACTCTCCGGGCTTGGCATGGATCCTGAAAGCATGGATCTGGCTTACCTCGGCTACGGCCCCAGCGCCAACGCCCTGCAAAACGGCACCATTGAAGGCATGAATACCTCCGCAGGGGTACCGGTCAGCTCCGTGACCCGCGCTTTCGCAGCCCTTGGCGAAGATGCCACGATTCTGGATTTCAACGCCGAGCAGATTAAGCGTGCCAACGGCAACTATGAACTCTGGACCCCTTACACGATTCCGGCCAACACCTATCCCGGACAGGCCAAGGCGATCAATACCATGGCCCAGCCTAACTTCCTGGCGGTGCGCGATGACATCCCCGAAGAGGATGTCTACCTGCTGACCAAGACTATTTACGAAAACCTGGCTTTCTTGAATGGTATTCATAAAGCCACCAAGGCGATGAGCCTGGAAAAAGCGATCGCAGGCTTACCGGTGCCGCTGCATTCGGGTGCCGCGCGCTTCTACCGTGAACAGGGGATCCACATCCCTGCCACGCTGATCGTAGACTAACCAGATCCGCTTGCTGTTGCTGTAGGAGAAGGAGGCTAGGCAAAAACTTGCCGACGCCCCTCTCCTCCTATCTTTTAATGAGCCTCTGATGAGTCTCTAATTAACCTGGCGGCACCGGTCATGCACCGGTCATGCATCTGTCATGCATCTGTCATGCAACTACAGGGTGACAGGACTCTCTCGAGCCGGACTACCTGAGAAGAAAGGTAACGCTCTGAACCCTCCCCGGCAGTAATGAGCGACATCTTGCTCATTACTGCCGGAGAATCGGCTAAAAATGGCTCAAGCCAGGCGTAGATCGATTTTATTTTTACATAGTTAACTTATAAAACAGTAGCTTATAATTAACGTATAACAGTGGCATAGCTATTGCTATAACAGTAATACGGGGAAACTTTTCAGATAACTCTTTCCTGGATAGCACTGTTTTAGATAACAACTTCCTATAAAAAAAGTAGATAAGGATACACCACATGAAAAACAGCAAACGACGTTTCGTCAAAGGACTAGGACTGGCACTGACTCTGGGGACTTCCCTGGCGTTAACCCTGCAACCCGCCCAGGCTGCCGAAGATCGCTCCTATATCCTGGCCACCGCATCCACCGGCGGCACCTATTACCCGGTCGGCGTTGCCCTGGCGACACTGACCAAGGTCAAATTAGCCCCCACCCACAAGGTCTCCTTATCAGCGATCAGCTCTGCAGGCTCGGGCGAAAACGTCAAGATGCTGCGCGAGAATGAAGCCCAGTTTGCCATCCTGCAGGGACTCTACGGTGCCTGGGCCTGGAGTGGTGAAGGCGCCGTTGAACAAAGCGGTCCTCAGAAAAATCTGCGCTCGATCAGCATGCTGTGGCAGAACGTCGAGCATTTCGTGGTACTGAGCGACCAGGCAAAAACAGGGACCGTTGAGGATCTCGCGGCGCTCTCCGGTAAGAAATTTTCGATCGGCAAGCGTAACTCGGGTACCGAGGGTTCCGGTCGCCAGATCCTCAAAGGACTGGGCATCAATGCCGATGATTTCGATCTGGCCTATATGGGTTACGGCCCCAGTGCCGATGCGCTCCAGAACGGTTCTATTGTCGGCATGAACACCCCCGCCGGCGTGCCTGCCAGTGCCGTGACACGGGCGTTTGCAGCCCTTGGCGAAGACATTACGATCCTGGATTTCGACGCCGAACAGATCAAGCGTGCCAATGGTAATTATGAACTCTGGACTCCTTACACGATTCCGGCCAACACCTACCCCGGCCAGAGCAAAGATGCCCACACCATTGCCCAGCCTAACTTCCTGGCAGTGCGCGATGACATCCCCGAAGAAGATGTCTACCTGCTGACCAAGACGATGTACGAAAACCTGTCTTTCTTGAATGGTATTCATAAGGCCACCAAGGCGATGAGCCTGGAAAAAGCGATCGCCGGCTTACCCGTGCCGCTGCATCCGGGTGCCGCACGCTTCTACCGTGAACAGGGAATCAACATCCCTGCAGCGCTGATCGTGGACTAACGAGAGCGGCTTGCCGAGCCACCGCCCGGCAAGCATTCACCACGCCCATCGAACCCAAGCAGCAGGTAGCCACATGGCCTCCACCCCAAAAGATGTTCATAGCGAACATCTCGAGAACGATATCAGTAACCACAGCACCCTCTCCCCTGAGGAAACTCAGCGCAAGCTGAAGAAACTACAACTCTCCCAGCGCAGTGAACACAGCCTGGCGGGTAAGGCCGTCTATTGGCTGGGGATCGTATTCGCACTCGCTCATATCTATTTCAATACCCTGGGTACCCTGTCAGAACTCTGGGTATCGGCGATCCACTTCGGTGGCTTCGCGTTAATCTGCGCCCTGATGGTGCCTATTAAAAAAACCCCGCGTTCGCCCGGATTGGCGCTGGCGCTTGACCTGATCATCGGCCTGACTGCGGTGGGCTGCACGCTCTATCTTATTCTCTTTGAGGACGCCCTCTATGAACGCGGGGTGACTTTTATCGCCACGGATTGGGTCGCCTCGATTCTCGCGATCCTGGTCGCTCTTGAGCTGACCCGACGGACCACCGGCTGGTTTATTCCGGTGCTGATCCTGGTCGCGTTGAGCTATGTGTTCTGGTGGGGCCAGTATCTGGGCGGGGTCTTCAACTTCCCGGGCCTAAGTCTTGAAACCCTGATGTTCCGCAGTTTCTTCAGCGGTGAGGGGATGTTCGGTACCATCGCCAGGATCTCCTGGACCTACGTGTTTATGTTTATCCTGTTCGGTGCCTTTCTGGTTAAATCCGGTGCCGGTGACTTTATTGTCGATCTGTCGCGCAGTATCGCCGGCCGCTTTATCGGAGGTCCCGGGTTTGTTGCCGTGTTCGGTTCCGGCCTGATGGGCTCGGTATCGGGATCCTCGGTGGCCAATACCGTGTCTACCGGGGTGATCACTATTCCGTTGATGCGCAAGGCGGGCTTTCCGGCCAAGTTTGCCGCAGGGGTCGAAGCTGCGGCATCCACCGGTGGCCAGCTGATGCCTCCGGTGATGGGCGCGGGTGCCTTTATTATGGCCTCCTATACCCAGATCCCTTATCTTGAGATCATCGCCTATGCGGCCCTGCCGGCGCTGCTGTATTTTCTGTCGGTCGGTTTTTTCGTCCGTATCGAAGCCCAGCGCAGTTATGCCCAAGCGGTAGAGGTCGATGTGCCCTCGGTGCTGGAGGTGTTCAAGAGTGGCTGGCATTTTCTGCTGCCCCTGGTGGTGCTGGTTGCGTTGCTGATCTACGGTTTCACTCCCACCTATGCGGCGGGTATCAGCATCCTGGCGGTGATCATCTCCTCCTGGATGTCTAAACATCCGATGGGGGTCAGAGATGTTCTCGACGCCCTGGCGCAGGGCTCCAAGAACATGGCCACTACGGCGGTGCTGTTGGTCGCTATCGGCCTGGTGGTCAACGTGATCTCCACCACCGGGATCGGCAACACCTTCTCGCTGATGGTCACCGAGTGGGCCGGCGGTAGCTTGCTGCTGACGCTGGTGCTGGTGGCCATCGCCTCGCTGGTACTGGGGATGGGTTTGCCGGTCACGGCCTCCTATATCGTGCTGGGCACCCTGTCGGCACCGGCACTCTATGCCCTGATCAGCGAAGCGCAGCTGTTACAGCTGCTGGTCGATGGCACCCTGCCCGAAGCTGCCCGAACGATCTTTATGCTGGTCGCCCCCGATCAACTGGCAGCCCTGGCTGCGCCCATGAGCCCCGCCGAGGCCGAAACGCTGCTGGCCAACGTCCCAGCGGATCTGCGCACGACCCTGATCGAACAGGCGATCGATCCGGTGACGCTGTCGATGGTGCTGCTGTCGGCACATATGATCATCTTCTGGTTATCCCAGGACAGTAACGTGACCCCGCCGGTGTGCCTGACCGCCTTCGCGGCTGCGGCCATCGCAGGCACGCCGCCGATGGCGACCGGCATGACCGCCTGGAAGATCGCCAAGGGGCTGTATATCATCCCGGTACTCTTCGCCTACACCGGCTTTATCGGCGGCAGCATCACCGAGATCGTGACAATCTTTTTCTTCTCGATCTTCGGTGTCTACGCGCTGGCCGGCTTTATGGAAGGCTATCTCGAAGGCCCGATCGGCCTGCTCGGCCGGGTGCTGGCATTGGCCAGCGGCCTGATGCTGCTCTGGCCGAACCTCTCCATCTGGGTGCAGTTGCTGGGCTTGGCGGTTTTTGTGCCACTGTTTATCTACAGTCGCAGTACCCGCCCGGACAGGACCTCAGCCTCTGAGGGGAAGACTGAGGGGGCGGCTGAGGGGACGGCTGAGGGGAAAGCGGTTGATGGCACTACTTAAGCTAGCGGCTTAAGCGGATGTTTTAACGAGGCCGCGATGGCCTCAGCCAGGGCTCTCGTTACCACGACCGCCGACACTGAGGCCTCAAGTCGCAATCCAGATTCGATAACAGCTTATAGAGATCAGTTATGTCCGAACACTTTGATTATCTGGTGGTGGGGGGCGGTATTATCGGCCTCTCCACCGCCTGGCAACTGCAGCAACAGTGCCCGGATAAGCGCATCCTGCTGGTAGAGAAAGAGACGGAATTCGCCCGCCATCAGACCGGCCACAACAGCGGCGTGATCCACGCCGGGGTCTACTACGCCCCCGGTAGCCTTAAGGCCGAGTTCTGCCGCGAAGGGGTGGCCAAGACCCTCGCCTTCTGCCAGGAGCACGGCATCAAGTTCGAGCAGTGCGGTAAGTTGTTGGTGGCAACCAATGCTCAGGAACATGCGCGAATGCTGGCGCTGTACCAGCGTTGCCAGGAGAACCAGATCGAGGTCGAGCTGCTCGATGCCGCACAGCTCAAGGCGCGGGAACCCAACATCCAGGGGCTGGGCGCCATCCTGGTGGCATCGACCGGCATCGTCGATTATCGCCAGGTCTGCAACAAGATGGCCGAACAGTTTGAGCGCCTCGGCGGCGTAACGCGGCTCAACACTCGAGTGACGGGCATGCGTGAAAGCTCGAAGGCGATTCAGGTCGACACCTCTCAGGGTCGCCTGAACTGCCGCTATCTGATCTGCTGCTCGGGCCTGATGGCCGACCGGCTCACCAGAATGCTGGGCATCGCCACCGATTTCCAGATAGTGCCCTTTCGGGGCGAGTATTACCGCCTGCCCGCGTCAAAGAACGCCATCGTCAAGCACCTGATCTATCCGATCCCCGATCCCGAACTGCCATTTCTGGGAGTCCATCTGACCCGAATGATCGACGGTTCGGTCACGGTCGGTCCCAATGCCGTCCAGGGCTGGAAACGCGAAGGCTACGGCCGGATCAATATCAGCCTGACGGACATCTGGGATATGCTGCGCTTTCCTGGTTTCTGGCGGGTGCTCAAAGCCCACCTGGGTACCGGATTGATCGAAACCAAAAATTCCTGGTGGAAGCCGGGGTATCTGCGACTGGTGCAGAAGTATTGCCCCTCGATCGAATTGGATGATCTGCAACCCTACCCTGCGGGTATTCGTGCCCAGGCGGTGCTGCGTGATGGCACCCTGGTGCATGACTTCCTGTTTGCCGAGAGTCCACGGTCACTGCATGTCTGCAATGCGCCCTCCCCGGCCGCGACCTCGGCGATCCCTATCGGCCGCCATATCGTCGAGCGGGTCCTGAAGCAGCAAGACCAGAAAAATCAAAAAAATAAGGAAAAATCATGAATCTCGAACTACAAGACCGCACTGCCATCGTCTGTGCAGCCTCTAAAGGACTGGGGCGCGCCTGCGCCTTCGCCCTAGCCCAGGAAGGGGTCAACCTGGTGATCAATGCTCGAACGGCGGCAACTCTGGAGCAGACCGCCGAAGAGATCAGGCAGCAGACCGGCGTCAGGGTTATCTGCGTCGCCGCCGATATCACCACCGCGCAGGGTCGCGACCAGGTACTGGCCGCCTGCCCGGAGCCGGATATCCTGATCACCAATGCCGGCGGACCGCCCCCCGGAAACTTTCGGGACTGGGACGAGAACGCTTGGAACGAGGCCATCAATGCCAACATGCTCACGCCGATCATGCTGATCAAGGCGGTCGTCGACGGCATGATCGAACGCCGCTTCGGGCGCATCATCAATATCACCTCGGCCGCAGTCAAGGCACCGATCCCCATACTGGGACTCTCTAACGGCGCCCGCAGCGGCCTGACCGGCTTTGTCGCAGGCCTGGCCCGCGAAACGGTCGAACACAACGTCACCATCAACGGCTTGCTGCCCGGCCCCTTCGATACCGACCGCCAGAAGGTCATCGTCGCCGGCGATGCCAAGCGCCTGGGAGTCACCGACGCCGAGGCCCGTCACCTGCGGATGCTGGCCAACCCCGCGCGGCGTTTCGGCGATCCCAAAGAGTTCGGCGCCGCCTGTGCCTTCCTGTGCGGCAACCAGGCCGGCTTTATCACCGGCCAGAACCTACTGCTCGATGGCGGTGCCTTTCCGGGAACCTTCTAGGGGGCTGACCAAGAACTGAGTCAGCACTCGATTACAGTACTCGATTACAGCACTCGATCCGAGACACGGCGGGTGCTTTTGTAGGTTAGCCGTTAAGCGCTCCTGCATGGACGGCAAGGTATTGGGGTCACAAGGTATTGGGGTCAGGTCTTTCGAAATCACATGTTCTTCAAAAGATCGCCTGCAGGCCTGCCATCACAGGGCGACTCCTTAATTCAACCTCACAACATGCTACCTGTAACCAAAAAAGTCATTAACAATAAACCCGCCAATCCCACGGGTAGGGTCGCCCATAATTTTAAACTTCTGGGCACAGGCACCACTTCATCACCCATCCGCGAACTAATAACAGGGCCGTATTTTGGTATTTTTCTGAATAGAAAAAAGCCAAATACATGCAAGGCTCGCATCCAGCGACCAGCAATACCGCCACGATAGACGCTACGAATCATATCCAACTGCTTGCCCGGCGTGGCGATTTGCCGCTCTACTTCCTCGATCCTTTTAAAGGCGACCGTAATAGAAACAATCCAGAACAGCAGCCCTAAAAGCAGTGATCCTGCACTGACAGGGGCTAATAAATTTTGCCAGAACTCAGTCATTAGAAACAACTCCCCTTACGTAATCACCCGCGTTCTCCCCAACTGGACCTCCGACATAACCTCCGGCTGCCGCACCGGCGCCCCCGACGAGTATCCCGCAGACAATCCCGCCTATTCCGGTGCTAATCCCCAATAGCCCGCAACCCAGCGCCGCATAAGTTCCAGCAGTTCCTCCTCCAACGCTGCCAACAACACGCCCCGCCTCTTTATAGGCGACCACCTCACAGTTTTCGCTATTACCGGCTGTACAGGCTTCTTTGATATTGGCACCTGAGATAGACACATCCAACGCGATCGCCAAGTACCCGCCGGCTCTCGCATACTTGGCCGCAGTGGCAAGTTTGCCATACTGGTTGGCATAGCCGGGCAGCTCACCAACACCCGCCTGTTTCCAATCATGGACAAGACTCTTCGTGGAGACGCCCAAGGCCCGTTTGAGGCTTGGATTGTCATGTAGGGACATGCCTCGCCGCGCCAGGCTACCGAGGGTGAAGTCTAGTTGCGACAACAACGTCTGCCGCTTATTAAAAAAGTCCGTGTCGTTCAGGTGACCGTATTGACGGTAGCTCTCTTGATGCAGTTTTTCGAGGTTGCGCAGGGTGCCTTCTATGCCTGAGATCTGTTTTTCAAGCATCACCGCGCCAACGCCCAGACCTATCTGAGTGTTCGAAGTCATCACCGTCAACAAATCGTAATTTTGGCTAATGAACTGGGCATCGCCCTGATCTAAAGCCTGGACGTGTGAATTGACCTGCTCGGCCACCCGCATCAGGTCAGACTCCTGGTGCGTACAGGACAAACCTTGAGGATCACCTAGCACGATCATCTCACCAGGCAGCACCTGACTACCGAGAGTAGGATTGAGACGGTCGAAGTGAGCCGGTGTGGCGCCGAGGTCGCCGTACAGCTGGACGATTAATTCGGCTCGACTGCCCGGTTCGCGAACGACATAGAACGCCGGTTCAGGAGAGAGCCGCGGCGCAACAGCGTTAGCTGCTTGTACGGATGCTTGTGTCTGTGCTGGTGCTGGTGCTGGTGAGCGTGGCGTTAACTGCGCCTGAGTCTGGCCTTGCAGGCTCGGTCCACCAGCGGTGGTAGATTGCGCCTTGGACGCGCTGCTCGGCTGGCCAACGAATTGCTGCTGGGCGACGCTCTCCTTGAAGGAGAGCAGCCCAGGCTCCTCGCCCTGCGGCTCTCGCTGAGATGGTGGCTGGGGCTGTGGCTGTGGTTGTGGTTGTGGTTGTGGTTGAAAGTGTGACTGTGGCTGCAGTTGCGGGCGACCGCCGCTGCGACGCCGCAAGGCACGCTCCAGGCTGGACTTGAGGCCTAAGGACTCGTTAGCCAGATCCGGCTGCAGCTGCATCTGCGCGCCGCGCCCGGTGACCACCGGCTTGAAGGGCGTCCCCTGATTATCCAGCATGATCACCCGGACAGCCTCCAGATCCCGTTTTAAAACAGGTAGCAGCTCGGCATTAGAATATCGCGCGTAGCTGCAGCCAATCAGGCGGCGGTAGCCGGTCAGGAGGCGACTGTGGATCATCGGGTCCCCGTGACCCTGCAATGCGCTGGTGGCCCAAAACGGACGCAATACTCGAGGCAAGTCGTCACTGCACAGGTCTTGCGGCCGAACCAGTCTATAAGAGCCATACATAAGTGCGGATTCCTTCCTGCATTTAACGCATGTCGCTATAACTGCGGAGCCATGCGTCGTCTTCCATGACGTTAAAGCCGCGCGCTACTGAGAATAAATCAACAGGAGAGAGATCCTGACAGCCCTGGATCAGCCAGCGAGCGCCACCACGCTATCCATCCCCGTACTTCTAGTGCGGGGCTTTCCGCGTATTCTGGTAACGAGCTATTTTTAGCATGCCATAAACAAACTCCAGCTTTGCCAAAGGCATGAGGACACGAGAGATTATCACTACGTTTCAAGAGATGTACGGTGCCGATATCTCGCCCAGCCTTATCTGAA
>JBLHND010000129.1:0-10262 GCA_047622605.1 Motiliproteus sp.
CGGAGGTAGACCTGGTTGCGGCGGGCGGATTGCCGCTGGCAGGATTGACCGCCTGGCAGGCGCTGTTTAATGCCGCAGATCTACAACCCGGGCAACGGGTGTTGATCCTGGCCGCTGCCGGTGGCGTCGGGCATCTGGCGGTACAACTGGCTAAATGGAAGGGCGCGGAGGTGATAGGGACCGCATCGCAGGCTAAGCAGCCGTTTTTGCTGCAGTTGGGTTGTGATCAGGTAATCGATTATCGCAGTCAGGACCTGACTACCTGCATCACCGATGTGGATGTGGTGCTCGACTGTCTGGGTGGCGAGGTGGGTATAGAGGCGCTGGCCTGCCTCAAGCCCGGCGGCATCTGCGTTACCCTGCCCTCGGTGACCGCAACCCAGGTCATAGACGCGGCGGAGGCTCGGGGGTGCCGCGCGGCATCGTTACGGGTGCTTCCCAACGCGGTGCAGTTATCACAGCTATTGGGCTTGATGGCGCAGGGGTTGTTGACACTGCAGGTGGATAAAATATTGCCGCTGCAGCAGGTGGCCGAGGCCCATCGCTACAGCGAGACCGGTCGAGCGCAGGGGAAAATTATTCTGACGCTCTGAGGTGTTTGACGCCGCCGCCAGTCGTCACGCTCTCAGTCACCACAGATAACGCCTGTCACCTAGACCGAGAAGCTCTCAGTCGTCACAGATGCCGATATTGCTGACGCCTTCGTTGCTGGCCTGGAGGCGGATGCTGTCGAGTAGGGCGATAGAGACGTTGGCATTGCTCAGCAGTTGCTCAATCAGGCTGTTTTGAAACTGCTGTTCAATCTCGATCAGCGGGTGGCTGTTGATAAAACGCACCAGATCTTCATCAGAACACTCGGCATCGGCGATCACTTCGAGGTAGGTTTCGATGCCCTGCAGGGATAGCTGGCTGATCTGGCGCGCATCCTGATAAGAGGCTTCTACCATCTGGTTCAGGGTCGCGATCAGGGCAACGCAGGCATCTAATGCCGGATACACACCGTAGATATCGAAATCCTCGGGTTCGGGGATGACGGTGTCTACCTTCAATATCTGAGTCTCGAAATTAACCGCACCGCAACGGTTGCTGAGTCTGTCCCAGACCTTATCCAGGGCGGTGCGCAGTATCTGGGTGTCGCCGAACTCAGAGACCCGTGAAAAGAGGACGTAATTGGGGAGCAGGCGTTCCGATACAGCCGCGCAAAATGCGGCGAGCTGCCAGTCGTTAAGCTGTTTTAGGTCTGGGCTGGATTGGCTAGCGTCCAAGAGGTCTCTCCCGTTGTTGGTTAGGGTGCCGAACTCCAGGAGATCCCTACCCTGGAGTGACGCGGTGCAATGATGCTATGGAATCAACAGTACTAGACGATTGGGGCGTTGTCAGTGGTCTCTGTAGCGCCGCCTAGCCAGCTATCGAGGCGTTGGTGTAGCTGGTCGACGCCGGCCTTCTTCAGGGCCGAGAAGGTCTGGACGCTGACGAGATCACCCAACTCGGGTTTAAGTTTTTTGAGCAGCTGCAGCGCCGTACTCTGCGCAGGACCCTTGCTCAGTTTGTCGGATTTGGTCAATAAGATATGCAGCGGCATCTGTGATTCCTGACACCAGTTCACCATCATCTCATCGAACGCTTTCATCGGGTGACGTATATCCATCACCAGCACCACGCCCTTGAGGCATTGGCGCTTTTGCAGGTATTCGTCCAGGTGCTGCTGCCAATGGACCTTTATCGCCACGGGCACCTTAGCGTAACCATAGCCGGGCAGGTCGACCAGTCTGTGTTCGGGGTGATTAAGCTCGAAAAAATTGATCAGCTGGGTGCGTCCGGGTGTTTTAGAGGTACGAGCCAGCTTAGAATTATTGGTCAACGCATTGATAGCACTCGACTTACCTGCGTTGGAGCGGCCTGCAAATGCGACCTCTGCACCGGTGTCTTCGGGGCATTGGTTGAACTTGTTGGCGCTGGTCAGGTAGTGAGCAGCGTTGTAGTGTATACGGGGTTTGGTCATAGAATTAGGCATTAGTTACTGCGGTACAGGAGCAGTGCGTTCCCGTTTGTGAGGATATTGGTATATAATGCCGAAAATTTTCCTTCGGGGATAGCTTGGACATGCTTATTTTGAAGGCGTAAATCTGAGTGGCTGGACTCGGCGCGGCATTCCACACGGAGTGCGGTTAAGGAAGCACCCTGTTTTTAACTTTAAACCTAGGATTGGGCAGTCGATGAATAAATTACTAATTAGCCTGTTAATTTCGATTGGTGTTTCAGGCGCGGCCTGGGCTCAGGGCGACGCAGCAGTAGGTCAGGGCAAAGCAGCGCTCTGCGCCGGTTGCCACGGTGCCGACGGTAACGGCGCCTCACCTGCATTCCCTAAGCTTGCGGGCCAGCATCCCAGCTATCTGGTTAAGCAGCTCAAAGATATCAAGGGCGGGGTTCGAATCAGTCCGATGATGGTGGGCTTTGCGGCGGGTCTGGCCGAGCAGGATATGGAAGATCTGGCGGCTTACTTTAGCACCCTGGAAGTGACTAAGGGTGTTGCGACTGACGCCGATCTGGTCGCCAAGGGCGAGGCCATCTACAGCGCCGGTATCCAGAGTAAAGGCGTCGCCGCCTGTGCCGCCTGCCATGGTCCGGATGGTGCGGGCAACGGTCTGGCAGGTTTCCCTTCGCTGAAGGGCCAGTACAGTGCGTATGTCGAGGCTCAGCTTAAGGGGTTCCGCGACGGCGCCCGTGCTAACGATCCTGCTGCGATGATGCGTGATATCGCGGGCAAGCTGAACGATGGCGAGATCAAGGCTGTTTCTGCCTATATCCTGACGATGTAAGCAGGCGGGTTTCCTAGGAGGGCAGCTAAGGCTGCCCTTCTTTGTTTTAGGCCGACGATGGCTGCACCTTGTTAGCATTGTCGGGCTAAAGCCCAACCCACAAAGGCACACCTGTAGGTCGGAATTTATTCCGACAGCTTACTTTGCAGCAGAGAGAGTTGTTGGAATAAATTCCGACCTACAAGGATGTAGAAAGTGCGCTAAGCCCGTCGGGAACGGGCCGCGCCAACCCACAGGCGCCAACCCTCAGGCTCTCTCATGTGCTTCCCCAAGCTCCACCTCATGTCTCTTCTTAAGCGTCAAACACACTCATGCTAGCGCGCGCTCGCCGGTTGCTGCCGATCATCGGCTGGCTGCTGTTGGTGGCGGTGCTACTGTCCATTGCCCATGGCCTGGGGTTGGTGGCCGCACCCTGGTCCGGGGTTTTTATCTGGATGGCGGGGGGACTGCTGTTTGCCCGGGTTAGCGGGATCCTGCGCATTCAAGTGCTGGTCATCGGGGTGATTGGGGTGCTAACGCTGGGCTGGGGCACGCAGGGCCAGGCGCTGCCCTGGTCGAACATCCTGGCGGTTAACCATAGTCTGATTGCGATGCTGGTGGCGGTGAGTTTTTTGCGTCTGGTGACCTCG
This sequence comes from Motiliproteus sp., assembly GCA_047622605.1. Taxonomy (GTDB): domain Bacteria; phylum Pseudomonadota; class Gammaproteobacteria; order Pseudomonadales; family Balneatricaceae; genus Motiliproteus. Next base: position 3,449 of record JBLHND010000129.1, read on the forward strand.
TTCAAAGTGGATTCCCAGGAGCGACTGCCGACCGGGCGACTGGCGTTGTGCCGGACGCTGCTAGGGGTGCATCTGTTTGGGGCGGTGATCAATATGTCGACCCTGGTGATTATCGGTGAGCGCCTGGCCCGGCGGGAACCCTTATCGTCGCTACAGGGGATGTTGCTCTCACGGGGGTTTGCCACGGCCGCGCTCTGGTCGCCGTTTTTTGTCGCTATGGGAGTGGCGCTGACGGTCGCGGACGGGGCTCAGCTGTCGACCCTGGTGGTCGCAGGCATTCCGGCGGCGGCTATGGCGCTGCTGTTTGCCGCGATCAGCCTGTGTCGGCACCCTGAGGCCGACACCATGCCCGGTTATCCGATGCACTTCGAAGCCCTGTGGCTACCGGGTTTGTTGGCGCTGATGGTGATGACGGCGTGTTGGCTATGGCCTGGTATCGTGATTCTAACCTGGGTGTCGTCACTGTCGCTGCTGCTCTGTTTGGGAGTGCTGCTGGGGCGAGAGGGTCGCCCGGGGCTGAAAAGGATGCGCACTCATGTCGAGCGGCAGCTGCCGCAGATGGGCGGAGAGGTCTGTCTGTTTCTGGCCGCCGGATTATTATCTCTAGGGCTTGCGAGCCTAGTGCAGCGCAGCGGTTTTGCATGGCCGTTAGCGTCTTTCGGGCCTTGGCAGGCGTGGGGGCTGTTGCTGATCATTACGGCGGCGGCGATGATCGGCATCCATCCGCTGATCAGTATTACGACCTCGGGTGGGATACTGCTGGGTCAGGTGGACGATCCTAACTTGTTGGGGATCACCTATCTGATGGGCTGGTCGCTGGGGGTGATGGCCTCGCCGGTCTCCGGGACTCATCTTAGCCTGCAAGCCCGATTCGGGTTGCCCGCGCACCGTTTCTTTAAATTGAATCTGGGTTTTGTGCTACAGATGCTGCTGATCAATCTGCTGGTTCTCCAGGGCTATCACTGGGTTGCAGCGCGGCTGTCCTGAGTCTGGCACGGGCTGCAGAAACCGTGCGGGGCAGCCTTTGAGGTATTTAAGATGGCGCTTAGGCATGGTCTAATCAGATCCTGCTAACTTAATGCAATCAAGACAGTCAACATAATCGCAGATCAAGGTGAATATATGCTTAAGGGTAAAGTGGCGTTAGTGACAGGGTCGTCAAGCGGGATCGGTTATGCGATCGCCAAGGCGCTGGCCCAGCAGGGCGCACGGGTGATGATGAACGGGTTGGAGAATGATGCCCAGGGCGCTGAAATCGCACTCAAATTGGCGGCAGAGACGGGTGCGGACTGCAGTTACTGTTCGGCCGATCTGTCCACCGGCGATGGGGTCGACACCTTAATAGACCGCTGCGTGCAGCACTTTGATGGTCTGGATGTGTTGGTTAACAACGCCGGTATTCAGTTCACCTCGCCGGTCGCGGAGTTCCCGCGGGAGCGCTGGGATGCGATCATGGCGATCAATCTCAGTGCCGCCTTTCATGCGACTCAAAAAGCGCTGCCGCTGATGGAGAGCAAGGGTTGGGGCCGGATTATCAATATCTCCTCGGTTCACGGGCTGGTCGCCTCGGAGAACAAGGCCGCCTATTGCGCCGCCAAGCACGGCTTGATCGGCTTCAGTAAAGTGGTCGCCCTGGAGTATGCCGCTCAGGGCATCACCTCCAACTGTATCTGTCCGGGCTGGACCGACACCCCGCTGCTCAATAATCAGATCGAGGCCTTTGCCAAGCAGAACGAGCAGACGGTCGAGGAGGCGCGGCTTGGCTTGGTGCTGAGCAAGGCTCCCTATCCGGAACTGATCGATCCTTCGGCGATCGCAGGGCTTGCGGTTTACCTGTGCAGCGATCTGGCCAAGGCGATGACCGGCGTCGCCCTGCCTATCGATGGCGGCTGGACCGCGCACTAGGAGAGCACTCTGGCAAGGTGCAATCCTTGTCAGGCTGAAGTCCGCGCTACAGGGATGTAGCTAGGCAGCTGAAGGCTCCTGCAACAGCCGCACTTCCCACGTCCCTGTGGGTCGTGCCATCCATCCATGCAGGAGCGCTTAACGGCGAACCTACCAAGGGCTTCAGCTGTTCGATAAGCGCGTTGGGGAATTGCCGGTAATCGGGGTAGGGGGTGAGGAAGACGTTATCTCGTACCCAGACGCGTTGCCGGTCGTCGAGCGGTTCAAAATCATCCGCATCCAGCCCGAGGCGCATCCAGCTCGCCTTACCCGCGACCAGATGCCGCGCGCTGCTGGCGATCAGCCTGTCATCAAAGCAGATCGCCTCCTTGCGATGCAATAACGCGTGGTCGCGATAGGATTTCCAGTCGCTATGAGGCGCGCTCAGCTTGGCCAGAATCGTGAATATCTTGCGCCAATGATTGCCATTGATAGCGATTAACTGTTTGATGTCCAAAGGCTGATCGAGCGCCGCCATTCGTTTCGCTATTTGTTCCGGTATTTGTTCCGGCATTAGTAGTTCCGGTATGAGTAGTTCCGGTATGAGTAGGGGCGGATTAGGCAGGTAGAGGATCAGGTCGGGTTCGCGACTCCCTAGATAGCCAAGTGACATCCAATCCCCCTGTCCGGTAACAACCGCTTGCGCAACAATGCGCCCTTATTAATAGCAGGCTATGATAGCCCGATTTAGCGAAAATATTACATGCCTTTTCAACTGCTCAATTGGATCTTGCTGTGTGGTCTGGTGCTTCTCTGGGGCAGTTCATTTCTGTTCACGACGATTGCCATAGCCACGATCAGTCCGCTCGCCATCGTGACCTTTCGCGTCGTGCTGGGTGCTGCAGTGCTGGTCGCCGCATTATGGCTAAAGAAACTCAAGCTTCCGACCGGAGGCTCGGCCTGGAGTGCCTTTTTCTTAATGGGGCTGGTCGGCAGTCTGCTGCCGTTTTTCCTGATCGCCTGGGGCCAGCAATCGATTACGTCTGGCATGGCGGGGGTTATTATGGCGATCATGCCCCTGGCCACGATGCTACTGGCTCATTATTTTATCGCCGGTGAGACGCTTAATCGCTTTAAAATAATGGGTTTTTTTCTGGGTATTGGAGGTGTCACGCTGCTGCTGGGGCCGGTGTTTGTCGGCAATAGTGCAGAAATTATCGGTGCGCTCTCGGTCGTCGTGGCCGCCTGTCTCTATGCCCTGAACTCGGTGCTGGCGCGTCGACTGCCCAGCTTTACGCCGCTGGCCACCGGTGCAGGCGTGCTGATCGCCAGTTCGACGTTGTCGGTGCCGATCTGGGTTTTTCAAAGCGATATTTTAGGCTCAGAACTCAGCCTGCAAGCCACACCCGCGGCGGTTATGGCGGGCGTCAGTCTGGACTCCGTCATCGCCCTGGTCTGGCTGGGTATAGGGCCGACCGGTATAGCGACCCTGATCTACTTTAATGTGATCCAGCGAGCAGGACCTACGTTCTTCTCGACCATCAACTACCTGATCCCCGCCGTGGCCTTTTTTGCCGGCGCACTGTTTTTGAACGAGCCGGTAACTCTTCAGAATGTGCTCGCCCTGATCATCGTGTTGCTGGGCATCGGTTTGACCCGTTATCGAGCCTGAGACGCCGACCCAGGCGTTCGCTTCAGGCATCTCACTACAGCAGAGCGAGGCCCGTTGCGGATCCTAGAATCATCTGCGGTGCATCCAGGCAACCGAACCCCAGCGCCCGCTCTGCGAGCCTTGATCGACTGCGGGGTGGGAGGGGCGTATTTGATACAAAGCGGGGCAGGATAGCGACTTATCCTTCCTCTCACCCTCACCCTCACCCTCACCGTACCTCGGGCAGACGACTGAGGCTGAAGTTCTTTTAGGGGCCGCAAAGAGCCGACGATTCGCCCTCCCGGATGAGGCTTAAACTCTAGACTTCGCGCCGACTGACCAAGGCCTATCTATTTGATTATGAAATATTAGCGTAAATTTGTTTTATTCCGAGCGTAAAGCTGGCATCTTTGTTAGTTAGTTAGTTAGTTAGTTAGTCAGTCAGTCAGTCAGCGGCCTGTGGCTACTCATTGTTACATCTCGTCCCGAATAAAATTCACCAGCCTGCCCGCCGCCAGACTCCTTTTCTACGTAATAAAGTGATGCCTTTATAGTTATATCCAAAATTTTAGTTATATCCAAAATTTTAGTTATATCCAAAATTTTAGTTGTATCCAAAATTTTTTGGAGTGCCGTAAGATGGTTGATTTTAGATGTTTAGTAAGCGGCATAACGGGCCGAGTGACCGCACGGTTTCTGATTATCGCGTCACTGTCGATCCTGTTGATGGCCGCTATTGGCTATAGCAAGATCGACCAGGTTACCGCAAAGAATTCAGAAATCCGCATTAGCCGCGCAGCATACGCCGCAGCAGTTATCTTTTCCGAACGTTTCGACGCGGAATTTTCTGTGGTGCTTGATGTAGAAGGTGATGTGGCGGCCCTCCGGCTCAAAGGCGATACCGTAGCAACCTCTCTGTCTTTCCACGACGAGTATGATGCCCTCCTGAAGGTTATAGGGGTTACCAATCAGGGCGCGGCCAATCTTTTCAAGTTCAATGCTCAAACCAGGGCGTTCGATCGTTTTGTCACGACCTTCCGCAAACCCGATGGCTCAATGCCACCACCGATGTCTATCGGTCCGGGTCATCCGGCCTATGACCATCTTATCCATAATCGGGTCCATCGCGGGCAAGTGCCGGTGATGGGGCGTTTAAGGCTGGCGGAACTTATTCCGATCCAGGCCCACGATGAATCGGTGCAAGGCGCGCTTGCCGTCGATGTGGGCTGGGTTGATGACCTGAGTGTCGCGCGGGATGAATTGCGTAACCAAAGCATAGTGATTGCCAGTTTCATCCTTATTCTGGTAGCTGTCCTCGGCGCAACGTATATCAGCCGTGAACTCAGGCCCATTCGGGTTTTGGCAAAATATGCAGATGATATAGCGTCTGAAACAACGCCGGAAAGCGTGCCCTTCCTCGGCCAGCATGATGAGATCGGCGCTCTGGCAGAAGGTCTTGATCGTGTGGCGGGCCTACAGGGCGAACTCGCTCATCTGGCCTATACCGACAAGCTCACCGGTCTTGGTAATCACAGCCGCTACCTTGCCGACCTCAAAGTGGCTCTCGGGGGGCGCCAGCCCGGCGTAGGACCCTGGGCATTGTTACACCTGAATCTCGACCAGTTTGGCCACATCAATGATGCCTACGGCCATGACATGGGCGATCAGATTCTCAAGAGGGCTGGGGCTAGAATTCAGCAGGTTGCCGGAAGCCAGGCCAGGGTAGCGCGTCCCAGTGCAGCCGAATTCACCCTCATTATCGATACCCATCAGGCAACGGACGAACTCTCGGTGCTCGCCCAAGACCTCATTGACGCCCTGCGTAAGGGGTTTCAGACCCGGGCTGGCGAGGTTTTCATAACGGGCTCGATGGGTGTCATCGAGGTGCTTAAACGTTTTGAGGATCCTGGAATCGCCCAGCTCAATGCGAATTTGGCGCTTCGCAAAGCCCAGAACGCGGGAGGCAATCAGTATGCAACGTTCAGCCCGGAACTCAACGACGAGCACCAGGAGCGGGTGGTATTGAAAAAAATGCTCGAGATAGCGATCGAAAACGGCGAGCTCGAGATCCATTTTCAGCCACAGATCATGCTATCTTCCAATAAATTATCCGGGTTAGAGGCCCTCGCTCGCTGGAAGCATCCAAGCCTGGGTCAGGTTCCGCCCTGCAAATTTATTCCTGTCGCCGAAGAGAGCGGGCAGATTATCAAACTTGGAACCCTTATCCTTGATATGGCCTGCCAGCAGGCGGAGGAGTGGCGTAAGGCCAACTTCGACTTTAAACATATTGCAATCAACGTCTCTCCCGTCCAGTTATGGCAGGCCAATTTCATCGACGTGCTGAGTGCCGCGTTAGAACGACATCAGTTGCCAGGTCATTGCATCTGCATCGAAATCACAGAAGGTGTGTGTATCGATAGTTCCAAACACAACATGTCACGGGTTCTGGAGGGTATTCGCTCACTGGGTGTCATGCTCTCACTCGATGACTTCGGCTCGGGCTATTCATCGCTGAGCTATCTTAACCGTATGCCCTTCGATCAGCTGAAAATCGACAGAAGCTTCGTCACCGACATAGATAAGGACGATCGTAAACAGAAGGTCATGCGCGGCATACTGTCACTCGCGAAAGGACTCGACTTTAATATCATTGTAGAAGGCACAGAAACCCTCGAGGAGATCCTGATGGTCCAGGGCATGGGCTGTGACGTGGTGCAGGGTTACTATCATGCCAAACCTGCGCCCGCGGCTCTTATTCCCGGCATGCTGGATAGTATTTTCGAGTCAGGTTTAGCGATTGAGGCTAAGCTGTCGCAAGGCTGATCAGTCCCATGTTTTGTCGTGTTTAATTGCCTGAGCATGGATTATTGTGGACGGTACTATCTTTGGCATTTTCTGCCGATGATGCTTTAAAGCTAGGAACAAAAGCATATTTTGATGCGGCATCATGAAAATATTAAAAGTACCCTCAGCGAGTGAAATGTCAGCTCTCTGACCATAAGGTCAAGTTTTATATTCGAAGGAAAGAAGCCAAGGCGTACTGTTTCAATTTTTGCATATTTTTAACATGCAAAAATTAATCAATCTACTGCACACCTTGCTTTCAAAGCGATCACCATGATTAAACAAGTGACGTTTAATGCGTTGTCTGTTTGTCTGTTTGCCTATTTGCTTACTGCGGTAATAAAATTCTGATCAGACATTAGTTTAGAGATCAGTTTTTGAACAGCTTTAGGGTAGTTATTTTGTGCATTTGGGATGGCTATAGCGCCAATAAAA